>NZ_CP024091.1:3160800-3476880 GCF_002736205.1 Pedobacter ginsengisoli
CCGATTGCTCAAAAGCCTTCATTACGGTAACCGTTCCAATACCACCATGCGAATCTTTAATCGTATGGCCCGGTATCCTGTAAGTTCCGTCTCCAGTAGCCACCATTGTATTGGTATCCACTTTATTATCTTCCAGAAGTGCCATATAAGAAGCCAGCTTAAAGGTCGATCCAGGATCCTGGCTACCACCAATAGCATAATTAAATTTCTCTTCGTAAACCCCTTCTTTAACCCTTGTATAATTGGCAACTGCCCTCACCTCACCTGTAGTCACCTCCATCAGTATTACAGTTCCGTGGTCAGCATCACTAATCTTCAACTGCTTTTCCAACGCACTTTGCGCCAGGTCCTGCATATTAATATCAATGGTCGATATAATATCTGCACCCTCTTTAGGCGCTACCTCAGCCTCATCATTAACAGGCATCCAAACACCGCCAGATATTCTCTGAACCAGTCTTTTTCCGCTTTCGCCATTAATATATTCACCGTATGCGCCCTCTAAACCAACCCCATTGGCAACATTTTCATTTTTATAGCCAATAGTCCTTGCAGCAAGATATTTAAACGGTTTTATTCTTTTATTTTGCTGAACAGCAATTAAGCCACCCGTGTATTTTCCTACATTATATAAAGGAAAAGTCCTGATCTCTTTAAGTTCCTGATAACCAACTTTACGCTTAATCAATAAATAACGTGCACTGTCACGTCTGGCAGTACGTAAGTACCTTGAGTATTCCTTAGGCGTTTTATCTTTAAAGAATTGCGATAGCCTCAATGCCAACGAATCAACCTTACCATCAAACACTTCATTATCAGCAATACCACCGGCATACATATCCATACGGAGCTCATACTCAGGAATAGAAGTTGCAAGCAAGCTTCCATCGTTTGAGTAGATATTTCCACGTGCTGCTTCCACATTGATATACTTTGTAGAGAGACTATCGGCCATGGCACGCCATTTATGTCCCTCCACAAACTGTACATCGCAAAGTCTGATCAGTACTGCCACGGCAAACAGTACAATCAGTCCGAAAGACAGATAAACACGTAATAATATGTTAGCTCTAATATTCATTACTGCTTATTACAATTTTTTTTGGTGGCTCTGTTAATTCTTTTATTCCCAGTGTATCCACTTTTTTTGCAACTTCTGTTAGTTTACTTTTAAACATCAAATCAGCCTTAAGCGATTTGTATTCCCAGCTCATCTCTTTTACTTCCTTACTTAACTGATCTATATTCCTGATGTTCTTGATGGCCATATGGCTATTCGCGATATACAGCATTCCCAAAACCGACAGAAATATCAAAAACGGCAACATCTCTGTTGCAGCTTCCTTACTCACTACCCCTTCAGTAAATAACTTTTTAAAGAACTGATTTTCAGATGCAGGCTCTTTTTTCTTGATCCTGATATCCAATTCTTCGTCTTCTTCCGGCTCCTCGTCTATATGTTCCCTAAACCTGTTATTCATAACTTCTCTCCAATCCTTAATTTCGCACTTCTGGATCTGCTGTTACGTTCCAGTTCAGCTTCATCAGCCATTACAGCTTTCCTTGTTATTAGTTTAAAAGGCTTTTGTTCGTTACCAAAAAAGTCTTTATCAACCTCACCTTTAAACTTTCCTTTGGCGAGGTAATTCTTTACCGGCCGGTCTTCCAAAGAATGGTAAGACATCACCACCAGACGTCCCCCACTCTTTAGCACATCAGCAGTCTGTACCAGAAAATTTTCCAGCACATCTATCTCGGCATTCACCTCGATGCGCAGGGCCTGAAAAACCTGCGCCATATATTTATTTTCTTTTCCCTTTGGAATGTGTGCCGCAACTGCTTTTTTAAAATCAGCCAGGGTTGCTATCGGGCGCTCTATACGGCCGGTCACTACAGCTTTAGCCAGCGACTTTGCATTTTTAACCTCACCATAAATACCAAATATGCGGTGCAGCTTTTCTTCAGTATAAGTATTCAGTACTTCCGCAGCAGTAAGCTTACCCTGCTTATCCATTCGCATATCCAATGCAGAATCAAACCTGGTCGAGAATCCTCTTTCCGGCTCATTAAACTGATGAGAAGAGACACCAAGGTCAGCCAAAATGCCATCAACAGCTTTAAAGCCCAGCAGGCGAAGGTTATTTTTAAGGAATGCGAAATTCTGATCTACAAAGTGAAAGCGCGGATCATCTATCTTATTTCTCTGCGCATCCGGATCCTGATCAAAAGCAATCAGCACACCATCTTTATCCAAATGTTTAAGGATCTCTCTTGAGTGACCACCACCGCCAAAAGTTACATCAACATAAACACCGTTAGGTTTAATATTTAAACCATCAATACACTCCTGCAACAAAACCGGAACATGGTAATTATTTTCCATCTTCCCTCCTGTTCTTATCCCCCATCACTTCGGCAGCAAGCAGCGCAAAGTCAGCAGGATCTTTATCAAATAATGCTTCGTATGATTTTTTAGACCAAACCTCAATCTTATCGAACTGACAAGCCAGTACCAGTTCAGTATTAATTTCAATACCTACCGATTCCAGTAATGAGTTGGGCAAATTAACCCTGCCAGTTGCATCCAGTGTCAATTCTGTAGCACCGCGGGTAAATAATCTTATAAATTCTCTGTTTTTTTGTTCGTACGGATTCAGCTTACTCAAGTCCTCCACAATCTTTTCCCATACTTTTTTAGGATAGATCACCAGGTGCTTCTCAAAACCCCTGTTAATCACAAGTCCCTCTTGCTCAACATTAGGCAATTGCTTTTTCAGGCTCGAAGGGACCATCAAGCGGCCTTTCGCGTCTAATTTACAATCAAATTCTCCTAATAACTGAACCATTATAATATGTGCACTTTTTATGTAGTGTAAAAATAAGTACTTCTACCACTTTTTACCACATTCTACCACAAAAAGTTTTCCACATATTAAATCTCTACCACTTTCCCCCATTTTTACTATAAAAAGGCCATAAATCACGGTGGGAGGAAGTGGTAAACAAAACAGGCGTTTCGCAAAAACGAAACGCCTGTCCTTAAAATTAGTCAGGTATACTAGTCATTTATAGCTTTTACACCCGGCAATTCTTTACCTTCCATATATTCAAGCAATGCTCCACCACCGGTAGATACGTAGCTTACCTCATCTTCTAAATTAAACTTGGCAATTGCAGCAGCCGAATCACCACCACCAATTAAAGAGAAGGCACCGTTTTCTTTAGTTGCCGCAACAACTGCATCAGCAATTGCGCGTGTACCCACCTCAAAACTGGTCATTTCAAAAACACCCATCGGGCCATTCCACAATAATGTTTTAGAGTCTTTAATAATACCGGCAAACAATTCAGCAGTTTTAGGGCCAATATCTAATCCCATCCAGTCAGCAGGAATTTGTCCGGCATCAACATTACCTTTTTCTGCATCATTGTCAAATTTATCAGCAATTACAGTATCAACAGGCAACACTAAATTTACACCTTTAGCTTTAGCTTTCTCCAGTAGCTCCAGGCAAAGCTCCATTCTATCAGCTTCTAATAAAGAAGTACCAATTTCGCCACCTTGTGCTTTAGCAAAAGTATAAGCCATACCACCACCAATAATCAGGTTGTCAACTTTATCAAGTAAACTTTCAATCAATAAAATCTTGTCCGATACCTTTGCACCACCCATAATAGCAGTAAAAGGTTTAGCAGCACCATGATTTACTTTTTCAGCATTCTTCAATTCTTCAGCCATCAAATAACCAAAGTATTTAGCATCAGGGAAAAACTCAGCAACAATAGCAGTTGATGCATGTGCACGGTGTGCAGTACCAAAAGCATCATTTACATATACATTTCCAAGTTTCGCTAACTTTTCAGCAAAAGCTTTATCGCCTTTTTCCTCTTCCTTGTAAAAGCGCAGGTTTTCTAACAAAAGCACTTGTCCCGGCATCAGGTTTTTAGCTTTTTCAACCGCTTCAGCACCAATACAATCATTGGCAAATTTCACTTCAAGGTCCAGCATTCTCGAAAGATCACCTAAAATGTGCTTCAAAGAATTTTTATCATCCGGACCATCTTTTGGTCTGCCCAGGTGAGACATTAGAATAACACTACCACCATCATTTAATATTTTATTGATTGTAGGTAGCGCCGCACGCATTCTTTTATCATCAGTAATATTAAAATCTTTATCCAAAGGGACGTTAAAGTCAACTCTGACTAAAGCTTTCTTATCTGCAAAGTTGCATTGATCTATTGTTCTCATTTTTTAAATTATTGTTTTCGTATTGGTTGGTTCTAAATTTTACGCCGAACTTTTTGCGTCGCGCCAAATATAAGAAGCATTAATTACTCTTTATAATTTTTTGCACCACATCTACCAAACGTGCAGAGTACCCCGATTCATTATCATACCAGCCAACAACCTTTACCAGATCGCCCACTATAGAAGTAAGCTGACTATCAAAGATGCACGAATGTGGATTGTCTAAAATATCAACGGAAACTATCGGGTCTTCAGTATACTCTATTATATCGCGCATCTCATTTTCCGAAGCTTTTTTAAAGGCCACATTAATCTCTTCAATGGTTGTTTCCTTTTTAAGAATACAGGTAAAATCAGTTAAAGAGCCGTTTAATACCGGCACCCTGATCCCCGCACCCCCCAGTTTACCATCCAGATGAGGGAATATATTGGTAATTGCTTTTGCAGCGCCTGTGCTGGTTGGGATAATAGAAGCCGATGCCGCCCTTGCCCTGCGTAAGTCTTTATGCGGTGCATCGTGTAAGTTCTGGTCGCCGGTCATAGAGTGTACAGTGGTGATGTAACCATCCAGAATACCCCAGTTATCGTCCAGTATTTTAACCATCGGTGCCACGTTATTGGTGGTACAGGAAGCGTTCGAAAGCACCGGTGCTTTCAGGTTTACCTCAGCATCATTTACACCAAGCACTACCATTTCAACCCCCTTATCACCACATGGTGCTGATATCAACACCTGCCTGGCACCTGCTATCAAATGAAGGTCGGCTCCTGCCTTACTGGCAAACTTGCCTGTCGACTCCAATACCAGGTCAATCCCCAGATCGGCCCACGGCAGTTTTCCCGGGTCAGGCTCAGCATATACAAGAATTTTCTTTCCATTAATGATCAAACCATCATTCTCAAATTTCACTGTACCCTTAAAACCTCTGTGTACAGTATCATACTTAAAAAGGTGGGCCAAAGCAGCCGGATCTCCCAGATCATTGATGGCAACAACGTTGATGTTTTTTTCGATAGCAGTACGCAGAAAGATGCGTCCAATCCTACCAAAACCATTAATTGCGATGTTCATTTTACTCGTTTTGTTCTGGAGGCAAAAGTACCTATATTCTTATTAGCACTGGTAAAATTTTAAACGGGTTTATTAAAAATTACGCAGACATTATTGTTCGTCTCTTACGCCAGTCATCCCATCTTCTCTACTCCCTCAGTCAACTCTCCTATCGTAGAGATGACCATAGTCCCCAACAATCACTAAAGTGACAGTTAATTTAGCAGTGGCTTATTCCAGATTTAGCAAGCTATGAGCATACCCAAAAAAATGCCCATGAATACCCATAAGTACAGATTCTTCTTCACACTTGAGGGTAAGCTAATTTGTTACTCAGGCTACTCAAGCCAAAGATCATTTCTTCAGTATTCCGAGGTGTTTATTGGTGTTAATGAGCAAACCTGTAGGTGTAGCCTTAGAGTCGACAAAAGCAAGTTCCCGGCCATCAATACTATCCGACAATAAACGTTTACCCTTGCCAAGCAAAACCGCATAGATAATGAGTATAACCTCATGGGCCAATCCATTGTCAAGCAATAGGGACGTTAGCGTTGAACTTCCCACAACGATCAAGTCTGGTCCCTCAGTTGATTTAAGATCACGAATTGCATCTACAACATCCCCACTCAAATCTTTTACCGGCCCTCATACCAGGCTATCAGGTCTGTGGTTTGCAATATATTTAGTTGCAGCATTTATAGCATTTGCCATTGGGAAATCGCCGGCATTAGGCCAAAAGCCACTAAATATATCGTAGGTTTTACGGGCAAGCAGCAGGTCAAAGCTTGGCCCGTATCCATCAAACAGCATTGCCGCCCCGACAGAACTTCTGTAAGGCGTAGTTCAAGCGCCATAAGTATAGTCTCCATCGTATTCTATCACCCCATCCAAGATGTGTTCGAAAATTCTAATCTTTCTCATTTAGTTATTAGTTTAATTATTACCCAAATTTAAACAAGACGAGAAGCAAGAGTGAGGTGCAATCGTGACAATATAAGGGGGATTTGTCCTTATAATTTTTCATTAACCACTTACTACTTCAATAGTTAGCAAACTACCAAGAGAACCATGCAACTGAATTAACGCTCTGGTCATATGATTTTCAACATATTAAGGAAATATTAACAAATTAAACAGCAAATATTTTATCAGGTTGTTCTGCGTAGCTGATGCATACCTTCTGCGGAGTAAATGTGGAAACAAGGTGCTTTTTCACAGAAGGTACGTTTTAGGTACGCAAAAGACACACACATGGTGTGTTCGAAAAGTAAACAGTTGCATTAATGCCTGCAATAAACTTATATTTATATAACTTAAAAATCAATAACAATGGCGTCACGTATATCAGGCATCGGCGGTATTTTTTTCCGCTCTAAAAACCAGGAAGCACTTGCAGATTGGTACGAGAAACATTTCGGCATTAACTCTATGAAAACCGGATATATCTGGAATCAGGAAGCCGGACCCACTGTATTTTCTCCTTTTGCTCAAAACACAGATTATTTCGGCAATGACCATCAGCAGTTTATGCTCAATTTCCGCGTAAATAATCTCAACGAATTGCTAGCCGAACTTAGAAAAGAAGGCGTAACAATCGATGACAAAACTCAAGATGAGAGCTATGGCAAATTTGCCTGGGTTTATGATCCCGAAGGAAATAAAATTGAACTCTGGGAGCCGGTTCCATAGTACTATAGCTTAAAATGGCCTTCATATACGAAGTTGTCATTTTTCAATAGCGCTTCTTCTACTAGAGCTTCAAACGTATGGAAAAAAGTTCTGCTTGCTTCTCCATAAAAAGTTTATCAACATCAAAAACTTTATAATTGGTTCTGATTTCATCTGGGAGATAAACAGACCCAACAGTCGACTTTCCTGCTCTATTTAAATCAGTAATAATGTAAAGCGTAGACAAAATTATATCAAACTATATTCTAACCTGACTAAGTCAGCCTCATATGCATCCAATACTTTAACAGTCATAAAGGAACGTGCGTCTGCAGATACAGGGACGATTTGAATGCTATGATCAGGAGACTCAAGATAGGATTGTTTACTTGGTAAATCCTTTAGAATTAATTACAAAAGGTATTCCAGCGCTAGCTTACTGTCTATCAACCTCTTTACAGCAGTCGTGCCTATTCTTTCTATAATATACGAATTTTCGTGCATAACCTACCGATTTTTCATCAACCACCTGACCATTTGATATACAATCCATAGCTAATGAACCACAAATGCTTTGCAAACGCCACCCAAAGGATCTTTATAATTCTGCTTTTATTTGCCCCTTACCTCTCTTTCAGTCAGCAAAACGACTCAACTGGGCTAGATCAGTTTATTGAAAAACAGGTAGCTGATTACAAAATCCCTGGCCTTGCCATTGGCATAATCAGGGACCATAAAGCATGGTAAGCCTTTCCTCGAGTTACTTCCCACAAAAGAACTTTTTTCAGGTTTCTTATACAACATTGATCCGGACCGGTTCAAGATTATTTTTAATGACCCTTTTGTGCCGGAAGGCGAAGTGGTTTTTATAAAGGATACCAATAAAAAAATAACAGGATTTAAGTTAAATATTGATTCTAATGACTTCCTTTTTAGTGACCTGGACTTTGACAGGCTCCCTTAACTTTTCGCAAACTTATCTGCTATTAAATTCAAATTAATGCCATGTTCAAGGTAGGCTTTTAACCCGTCTACTACTGTAGTAAAGCCTCCGCTTGCTCCATTGATCTCTGCAAGCAGCTCATCACCAGTGGTTTTAAAGTCATACTGCGAAATAGTAACATAGGTAGTACCCTCACTCAGTGCCTCAAATTCAAAATCAACAGGTGTACCGTATTCATCCCATTCAATGGCTATTTTTTTATTTGGTACAATCTCTTTGACCAGTACTGAACTGGAAACATTATACATTTCCCATTCCCATTTAACTGTTTTTCCTACTTCAAGGCGATCGCTCCCTTTGGTAAACCAGAAATGCTTAGTGATTTGCGGGTCAATAAATGCCTCAAAAACAACTGCCACCGGCCTTCTGATTAACATTTGTGCTTGCACGCCTGGTGTTTTACCTGCTTTTTCCATAATAATGATGTTTTATACTAGTTGCATGCATTATTTACCCAAAGAATGATAGCATTTAAAATGCAAATTAAACAAGTCCCTCATCATGTAAACGCTCAATTACAGCCTTTAAATTAACAGTAGTATGCTCACTTTTTTAAATAAATCTCTGATAGATAAACCATTTCCTCATCAATATAAAGCTTCTATTTCATAAATAGCCTCCTTCGCATTTTGAAGTTTGACCGATCCTAATGACCTTTTCAGTTTTCTTGTTATCAATATCACCATTAGTGCTGTCATAATATAAATTTAGAGAAATTCTTTCACAATATACATAATTGTATACCAGCTAAAAATAACATATTCCGTATCTTATCCGCAAATTCTAAACTATACTTTTAAGAAGATATGATAAGATCGGTCATTATTTGGAGTGTTGCCTGCATACTTGTAATATGGGGAAGCATAAAATTTATGAGCTCAAAAACCAGAGCTTTTCATCAATCGTCTACCCAACCCAACATTATTGTTATTATTTCAGATGACCATGCATATCAGGCAATTGGTGCTTATGGTAATAAAATAGCACATACACCCAATATTGACAGACTTGCGAAAGAAGGTGCTTTGTTCACAAACCAGTTGGTTACCAATTCCATTTGCGGACCAAGCAGGGCTTGCTTTTTGACCGGCAAATACAGCCACATAAACGGATACAAAGCAAATGATGGTAAATTTAATGTAAATCAGCAAATGCTACCCGGCCTTTTAAGCAATGCGGGTTACCAGACCGCCTGGATTGGCAAATGGCATTTGGGAACTTTGCCCGGAAAAGCATTTGATCATTGGGAAATTATGCCTGATCAGGGTTTTTATTACAATCCTGATTTTATAAGTAAAAATAACGATACAACCAGAACCGAGGGCTATGTTACAGATATCATTACAGACAAAGCAAAACAATGGCTTGACTCGCGTGACAAAAGCAAACCTTTCTTTTTGGTTGTTGGCGAAAAGGCTACCCATAGGGAATGGCTGCCGGATATCCAGGATCTTGGCGCATATGATGATGTAGACTTTCCACTACCTGCTACTTTTTTTGATGAATATGAAGGAAGGCCCGCAGCTAAACAACAGTACATGACTGTTGAAAAAGCAATGCAGCTTGACCGCGACCTGAAAGTTAATGTAGATTTCGAAAAGTTCATTCTTTATGAAAGGATGAATCCTGCTCAGCGCAAAGCCTTTGCTGATTATTACCAGCAAAAAGTAACCAAAGATTTTGAAGAGAAAAAACCAACCGGAAAAGCTTTGGCCACCTGGAAATATCAGCGCTATATGAAAGATTATTATGCTACTGCAAATTCACTGGACAGGAATATTGGCCAGATCTTAAATTACCTTGACAGGGAGCAGCTGAGCAAAAATACCATTGTAATTTATGCCTCGGACCAGGGCTTTTATTTGGGAGAACACGGTTGGTTTGACAAGCGATTTATGTATGAGGAGTCGCTAAAAACACCGTTCATAGTAAGGTACCCGGGAAAAGTAAAAGCAGGAAGTACGGTAAACAATGTGGTAGCCAATATAGACTGGGCTCCTACTTTACTTGATATTGCCGGGGCTACAGTGCCAACAGATGTACAAGGAAAATCATTCTGGCCTTTACTTAAGGGCAGCAAACCAGATAAACCTGACAGACCTGTTTATTATCATTACTACGAATACCCGGGTCCACACCTGGTAAACCCGCATTTTGGTATAAGAACCAATCAATACACACTGATCCGTTTTTATGGAAAACTAAATTACTGGGAGCTTTACGATGTTAAAAAGGATCCGAGTGAATTAAAGAACCTGGCTGAACTTAAGGAATATGTCCCTGTTATGGCAGACCTGAAGAAAAAGCTCGGTATGGCTGCCCATGAATACGAGGATACAGAAGCTGAACAAATTATAAATAATTTATAATTTTACATTTATTTGATAATATTCCTTATATTCCGTTATTAAAGGGGGAAATTATGAGGTTATTATTCATGTTAACATTTTGTCTGCTTACTGTAGCTGCAGCAGGCCAAACCAGTCCGGTATCTGAGAAAGTAAATGTTGTTTATGGAAACGATGTTAAGAAATTTCACACGAATGTTCAGCCAAGGTATTTTCTAGACAGCACATTAGTAGGTACCTGCCTGCCCCTCTTTAGTATGAGCGAAATCAAAGACGTTAAAGTAAACTCAGACAGTAAGTTCGGCGAGGTTTATGTGGCAACCAAAAACCCTGGTTTATTTCGATTTATGACACTGGAAGAAATCAGGAACAAATATGTTAAATCTCCCGCACGCGCTACCTTATACGTGATAGATAATAACCTGCTAAAAGGTAATGTAACCAACCTTAAAATTGATGAAAATTACATCTTAAATATTAATATTTTGTCTGAAAGTGATTTTGGTTCTTTAAAAGGTGCTGTAAAAGATATGGACATCATCAAGATCACCACCAAAAGTGAAGAAAACCTGGAGAGGGCAAACCAGATTTACATTAGAGGCACTGAGCTTCAGGCAGGGTTATAAAGCCGGTTGTTTACCAGGTATCGGTTCTAAAAGGTTCGGCTGGTAATCCTTCTACATTATAAAGATTTCCTTCAGATCTGTCTTTAAAGGCATATCTGACAGCTACAGGGCTTTTAACAGACTCACTGTGCACAACTACAGTTTTACCTGTAATTGATGCTTCGGCCGGATAAAACACTTTGTCGCTGCCCGCTATTTCAAAAGAAATCAGCTTCTTATCATAAGCGGTTAAGCCGTTTGGAATTTCATCAAAGCTCAGCACGGCTTTGTCGTCAGTTATTTTTAAAGATTTATAAACCGGTCCCCTGAATGCAATCCCTTCTTTCCCATAGGTATTGCTCAGTGCCCAATAGGCCAGTCTTTTACTGATAATAGTTTTATTTGGCGGATGTATTGTAGTCATACTGCCAACATCAACACTAACCACCATACCGGAATTAGGGATTAGCTTCATTGCCCTTGATTGCGCTTCATATAAAAATGGGATTTGATCGGCATGGTCCTTATACACATTTGGCGCAATCTGTACGTAGTAAAATGGCCATTCGCCCGAATTCCACAACTGTCGCCATTCCTTTACCATTGCAGCCATTTTTTTATCATAACTAAATGGGTTCATACGGTTATTCTCACCCTGATACCACAATGTTCCTTTAATGGAATAGCCAAGAATTGGATTGATCATGGCATTAAACAATACACCCGGATTGTTCTTCATAATTTTTGCGGTATCAGCCGGGGTTTTAAAATCATCGAAACCCTGTAGGCTTCTGGTAGTCATCCATGCTTCTATATCTGTGCCCCCAAATGCAGATTGGATGATACCTACAGGAACTTTCAGTCTTTTCTGAAGTATTCTGGCGAACTGATAGCCAACTGCACTAAACTCTTTAACAGATGCTGCATCGGCAGTTTGCCATTTGGCATCAAGTTGTGTTTGAGGGGTTTTTGACATTTTCTTTTCTACCCTGAATAGCCTTACCCCTGACTCATCGGCATCCATTAATATCTCATTGGCGTTCAGTATCGGCTGGTTAGCGTACCCTTTTACGGGCATTTCCATATTTGACTGACCGGAGCATAACCATACCTCTCCAATAAAAATATCATCGAGTACCAGTTTACTTCCGTCATTAAAAGTAATTTTATATGGTCCACCTGCTTTTGGAGTACTCACCGCCAATTTCCATGTTCCTTCTTTAGTAGTGGTCACACTATACACCTTTTGATTCCAGGAGGTAAGAACCGTTATTTTTGCACCAGCTTTAGCCGATCCCCATAGGTTTGCATTGCTTTGCTGCTGTAACACCATGCCACTGGAAATAATGGCCGGTAAGGATATATTTGCTTTTAAAATGGTGGTATTCCATAAAAGCATTAGAGATACCAGTACAATAATATGTTTCTTCATAACAATAAATTTATACGTTATTCTTTTTTAGCTTCACCGCAAACAACGACCATGTGGCCAATAGCATAGCAACTGCCGAAACCTGATAAACAATAGAAAGATCAACCTGAGCATCTTTTAAAGCGCCGCCAACATATACCATTAGCCCCCCAATAATTGTACTCAGAAAATTCAGGAAGCCGTAGCCTGTGGCGATATATCTTCCATCGGCAACCTGCCTTAAAATAGGCATTAGGTTGGCGTCGTTAAATCCTCTTGCCAGACCAAAAACCAGCATAGCAATAATGGCTATGGTAAACACATTTGTAGAAGCCATAAGAAATAAAAATGGTGCCCCCAGCGTAAAACCAATGATGAGCATATACAAACGACCTCTGTTATTTTTGCGGGTCCACCTATCAGCCAGAATACCACCCGCAATTACGCCTATAAAAGATCCGATCTGGATATAGCCTGTTGCTGAGATCCCGGCTTCGCCCAGATTAAGGTTAAAATGATCTTTAAGAAAGGTTGGCAACCAGCCATATACAAGCCAGTTAACAATACCGAGTATGGCAAAGTAGAATAGCAGGATAAAGAAAGAAGCTTCGCTAAAAAGTACTTTCAACGCTCCTGTAAGGCTAATTTTTGGCGTTTGCTCTTCTTCGGTAACTTCTGCCGGTTCAGATTTATGATCTTTCAATACGTACAAAAGAATCAGAGAATAAACAATGCCAACAATTCCAAACACATGGAAACCCGAACGCCATCCCCACAATTCGGCAATATATCCGCCCAGACCACCAAGTGCCAGACCTGCATATAAACCACTCATGTGAAGACCTGTTGCCAGGGAACGCGTTTTTCCTTTATGATAATCTGTAATTAAAGCCAGAGCTGCAGGGATATAACAGGCCTCACTTACCCCCATTAAAAAACGGGCGGCAAGCATTTCCTGAAATGAGGTGGTAAAACCAGTCCACAAAGTGACAACCGACCATACCATTACACTAAAAACGATTACCTTTTTTCTGCTGTACCGATCTGCAAAGTAACCGCCAAAAGGGCTCAAAAAACCATATGACCATAAAAACACAGAGGTAAGCAGGCCAAATTGCGCATCGGATAAATTGAAATCTGTAACGATAGGATCGCGCATGGAAGTAATTAAAATGCGGTCGAGATAGTTTAAAAAAGCAACTATCCACAGCATGGCTACTATGATCCACGAATAGAAAGAAGTAGTTTGTTTCATTTGTAACTTGCAATTAATACGTTAGGGGTTCTTACTGCCGGTCTGATCTCACCACCCGGAATAATTACATTTCCGTTCCACACGGTTAAGGTGGTGGTTACAGGGGGCTTACTGGTGAATCCCTTCCCGAAAGATTTCCAGGTGTCGGTAAGCGTGTCATAATTTAAAATTCTACTGGAAAAACCAGGATGCTTTTCTTTTAAAACCGCAGCGGTAGCGGCTAGCTTACCGTCATCACCACCAAATATCTGTAAAGACGCTTGTCCGGAAGCATAAGCAGGTGTTGGTGCTGCCGCCACAGAAGCCGGAAGGTTGGCTATTTTTTTCCATCCTGTTTCGGGATGGTAACGATAAGCATCTTTTAAATATTCACGGTTGCCATTGATAAGTGCTACCCCACTAAACAGATAAAATGCGCCATCTCGCGCACCTGCTACACTAAGCATCCTTGGGGCGCCAGGCCAGGCTGGCAGTACTTTCCATCCCTTTTGAATCGCGTTAAGGTCTAATGCCCAGAAATTGTTTCCGGCAATCTTATCATCAGGTTTTTCAATTCCGCCTGCAACATAAATTACACTGCCGACTAATGCAGCTGAGGTATTTGCAATTGCGTGAGGTAAACCCGGAAGATTAACCGTTTCAACTCCTCCATTCTTATAATTTAATAGGAACACTTCAGCATAATGACCTTTTTCGTTGCTGCCCCCAAGAATAATCAGGCCATCTTTCCAGTTAACAGAAGCTCCATAACCCAGGGGATAGGCTAATTCACCTGCCTCTTTCCATTTTCCATCCGGAGTTTCAAGAACAAAAATATGATTGTGCCATGCTTTGACAGAGCCTGTCCACGGTGCGCCGCCATCAGGGAAATTTGCACCACCAGCAACCAATAACGCGCCATTGGAGACACCGGCAAAAGAACCTGCAAAACCTACGCGATCGGGAATTGGCGGCAGGTTGCTCCATGATAAGCCAGACCTGGAGACCTGCTGCGCCAGCCCTTTATTTAAAAGTATAGTCATAAGTAAAAGAAGAAGAAGATTAAAGAGCCTGTTCATCATCGGGATTGTTTAACGATATCGAAAAATCCGATCTCATTAAGGAATGTTTTAAACTGTGTTGATTGTGATTCTGAAAGAGGTTCAAGAGGCAGTCTGCAATTACCCAATTCCAGTCCTTCCATTTTCATGATGGCCCTTTGGGCAGGAATTGGCGGATATTTTACCAAAGCCCTGACCATATTTACTGAATGCAATTGCATGGCCGCTGCCTCATCCTGCTTGCCTTCGTTATACAGTTTTATTACTTTCAGATATAACGGAGCTGCAAAAGTATAAGTGCTTCCGATGGCTCCTTTTGCCCCTACAGCAAGTGCAGGAAGCAACATTTCATCATAGCCAAACAGGATATCAAATTTGCCATTCTTATAATTCACACAAGCCTGATATTCATGCAAGGTAGAAGCGGTATACTTAATGCCTGCAAGGTTAGGGATTACCTTTTCTGCTTGTTCTAAAAAGGTGATCATATCCATACCCACACCAGTAAGGGTTGGGATACTATAGTAATAAAATGGTGTATTAGGTGCGGCAGACGCAATCTGCGCCATGCTTTTAACCAGATTATCAACGCTTGTTGGCTTAAAATAAAAAGCAGCGACAGAGGAAATGGCATCGGCCCCAATCTGCTCTGCATGAGCAGCAAGCTTACGGCATTCGTGGATAGAGCTATGCCCTACATGCACCAACACAAGGATACGTTTGGCCGCAGCTTTAACATAGGCTTCGGCAATGGACATCCGCTCTTCAACAGTAAGGTTTGGCCCCTCGCCATTGGTGCCGCAAATAAAAACGCCAGATAATCCATCAGCTATCAGTTTGTCAACTATCGTTGGGATAATGTCTAAATTAATTGTTCCATCTTCACGATAAGCCGCAAAAGTGGCGGCTATTAATCCGGTTATTTTGTTCATATATTTTTAAATTGTTTTTGATTATTTATTTTCCATCAGGAGTTGTAAGCCATTTTGAATTAAACCTTTTAAGCACCATAGAATAGTTAAAATCGTTGCTTGTATTTGTTTCGTATAGGCAATAAATGGTTCCATCAGCTGTAACAGCTACATCAGAATAGCCTGATGAACCTGCATTGATTATCTTTTTCACTGTCCAGGTTTGTCCTTCATCGTAGCTGACTCTGGCGGTCAGGTTTTTGCGTGGTGGCTTGGGCGCATCTTTGGTATCCGGATTGATAAAAAGCATACCTGATTTTTGCTTGTCCTGCAGCCTGATTATCGTAGCCATACATATCGGTTCGTATAATTCTTCGTCAAAAACAGGCTTTGTCCAGCCGCTTATTCCATCATTACTATAGCTGACCCCTCTTCGATGTTCATCAGAAGTATTCCGGATGTTTACCATAACGCGGCCATCATTAAGCTCAATGGCCATAGTTTCGCTCGGGTTTTTAAACTCAGGAGAGTTGCCGGCAATTATGGCTCCGCGCTTCCAGGTTTTACCTAGATCATCACTGTAAATAGTAGCTATACAGGATGGCGCATGGCTCCTTCTGGGAGTAGTTTTAGCCGGATCACTTAACCAGACAGGCACCAGCAAACGGCCATTTTTTAACTGTATGCTATGGCCCGGCCCTGGCGCTAGTACTTTCCAGTTATACTCTGGCTTAAAGGCTTCAAACGCGTAGGTAATATCAACCGCAGGGCTCCATGTTTTGCCATCATCAGTAGAACGGGTATAGTATGCATTGGCGTAATCCCGCTGATAAAGGAGGTGGATGGTACCGTCACGATCTACTATCGGTGTGGGATTACTTGTAGGCTGTCCGCTTTTTCTGGCAGCAATAACTACATTATTTTCCCAGGTGCGGCCTCCGTCTGTGCTTCGGCGCATCAGCAGATCCATATCTGCCCAATCGCTCGCAGTACCAATTCTTCCTTCACAAAATGCAAGCAGTGTTCCTTTTTTTGTTGCTACCAATGCAGGTATACGCATGGAGGCATATTCCCCTCCGGGCGAAAAAACCACGGTACTATCAAGCAGTACCTGATCGGCAGAAAGTTTTCTTGTTTTACATCCGTTACTGAAAGTCAGCAGCAATAAGCTGGCACAAATGAGGATAAGGCAGTTTCTAAGTGTTTTTTGCATTGAGCTAATATTAAAGTTGGTTCATAAAAACTTCGGGTAAAAGTTTGGCACATTTTTCTCTAACTGGCAGTACCTCTGCCTCTGGTATCCACTTATAGGGCCAGCGCAAACGGGTACTTATAGGTGTCCAGCCACCTACGGCTGCCATAAATTTATCTACAGCCTGGTTGGAGTATCCTTTATCTCTAATATAAGGAACAATACAGTTATCCATAAATTCCTGTATGCGGGCTTGTAATTCAAAAGGATCGCCTGTTTTGTTTGCAATTGTGTTATACCATTGCTGTGCAAAGCCCGGATTTAAACACGCTACATTTGAATAAGCGCCCTGCGCACCATGTGAAATTCCGGCAGCCAAATGATGACCCGGGATGAACACGGAAAACGGGACATTTAATGCAGCCATTTCCCGATACCACTGGTCATTGCCACCAGCTACCTTACAACCAGCCAGAGGTATGCCCGCATCAAGTATTTCTGCAAATTCTTTAGGCAACAGCTTTCTTTTAGCATGCGGCGGATTATATAAAATCAGCTTCACAGGATCGGCTGCTTCGGTCATCACTCTTAAGAAATCAATGATCTCTTCAAAGGAGGGCACAAACCAATCGGGCAAAATAATCTGTATGGCAGATGGCCGCAGTATCACTGCACGCTTAATCCTATCTAATGATATTTTAGGGCTCATATGCGAACAGCCTATCTGAAACGGCATTCCTGCGGCATTACATTTTGAAGCAAGAATACCGTTTACCTCATCGAACTCCTGTTCTGTCTGATTATAGAATTCTCCGGCTGTACCATTAGAATAGATTCCATTTACATTACTGGCAATTAACACATCAATTTCATGTTCCAATTGTCTGTAATTGATGCTGTCGTCATTATTAATGGGAAGCAGTAAAGTTGCCCAGTTACCATAAATTTCATCTGCCTTTAATGGAGTCATTTTATTCTGATTTGTGATAAATTAATATCCGTCTGTTTGTTTAATGTTAGGGTTATTTGCAAATACCGTAGTATTTAGCGGCCAGAATAATGGTGTAGTTTTACCAACAAGATTTGGAACATATTTATATACATCAATTGTTCCTCCTTTATGAAAACGAACAAGATCGTACCAGCGTTTGTTCTCGAAAAACAGCTCACGGCCACGCTCATTAAGAATTTCCAGTTCAACATCTACCTTTACAACAGATCCGCTATAAACTCCGGTACCCGCTCTTTGCCTCACCTTGTTCAGGTATTCAATAGCCAATGGTATATTATTCAATCCAGCGTAAGCTTCAGCCTTCATCAGGAAGATATCCGATAAACGATAAATGATCAGGTCATTATCAGATACACGGCCATCGGCATAGATGTTTCCAGGATATTTGGTAATCCATGAAATTTTAGGGCCACTTGCCTGCATCTCGGTGACCCAGGTATATGGAATCCGTTTGTCGTCAGGGTTGGTAAATAAGGCTCTCGACTTTGGGCTGATCTGATATGCTCCCTGTCCGTTTGCCGAAGTTTGCGCGTAAGGAATCTTATCCAGGTTCAATGCTCCGTCAACCCCTGTTAAATATGGAAGTGCATTTACACCATAGTTGCCTCCGGCTTCATCTCTTTGAAAGTAAGCCGCCAAAGCCACTTCAGGGTTGGTAGCTGCCCTTACACCTGTTACATTTTTATAATCCTGGTTTAAAGTTAATCCCGATGCCTCTACTTCAGTAATTGTTGTAGCTGCAGCAGCAAGATCGGCATCTCCACCGCCAAGCACCTTTGCATTCCATAAATATGCATCTGCTTTCAGCGCCATTGCAGAACCATATGCAAAACGGTATTTTGACGGGTAAGCCGTTTTTGAAAATCCACTCATAGAAGTAAAATTCTGGATGGCAAGATCAAGATCTGACTGAACCTGTTTTAAAACATCTACTGCTTTTGATCTTGGCAGTAAAGGCACATTTTCGTCTTCAACTGCCGCCAGCATCAATGGGGCATCACCTATAACACGGGTAAGATGGAAATAGAAATAAGCCCTTAAAGCATACGTTTCGGCAAGGATTTTTTTCTTGGTATCCGGATTGGCGGCAAAAGAAAAGCCTTCTATTTTTTTTAACAACAAGTTGCAATGACCAATGGCTTTATACCAATCGTTATAGTTGATTGCGCCAGAAGATGGCGTAATGATCTGACTCCATGAGACACCAAACCTGGAATTAAGCGCAGCAACCAGTTCTTCGCTACGCTCTGTACCGTACACAATATTATTAGCAAACAAACGCATATAGGTGTAGATACCGGTAACATAAGGTTCAAAATCGCTCTCGTTCTTAAAGAATACTTCGTCGGTAACACTTGACTGAGGTTTTACTTCGAGCAGCTTTTTACAGCCGGGAGAGATGGCTGAAAGAGAGATGATGGTTATTATAATGAATGTAATCTTTTTCATCTGTTTATAATTTGTTTTCATTTGTGATGAAGCTATCAGATTTATTCATACCACTGTGTGGTTTGAAAAATCATGATGGTTTCATAATTGGTTTTTTTAGAATTTCAATGTAACACCTAATAAAAATTGTCTTGGTCTTGGATAACCTCCAGGATCAAATCCGGTGTAGACTTCGGGGTTTAACCCTTCATATTTGGTTAAATAGCCTACATTATATACCGTAGCGAAAATATTAAGACCAGATGCCTTTATTTTTTCCAGTACTTTTTTAGGTACATCATAAGAAATTGAAATTTCTCTAAAGGCCAGGAAATCGCCTTTAGAATACATAGCTGATACATCTGAATTGTAGCTATTGTTATTTCCAAGCGGTGCATTACGCAAGTAGTTACGTTGTCCGAAATCATAATCAGCAAAAGAGAAACGTGCATATTTTTTACCCACATCACCCTGTTTCTGCCAGATATCAGGTCCTATAGCGGTTGATGGCGCACCTTCATTAAATGCCCTGCCCTGCCCCAATGAACGAGCCAAAGCTCCATTACTGATCAGGTGCCCCATAGCATAATCCATAGTGAACCTTAATGAGATGTTTTTATAGCTAAAAGTATTTTGCATACCCCCCATTTTATTAGGGTTTCGGTAACCCATAAAAACCTGGTCTTTGCTATCGATTACACCATCGCCATTCACATCATCAAAAATATAATCGCCACCTCGTTTTCCTACTGCTATCCCTTGTGGAGAAGCAAGATTATCCTTTACTTTCGCATTCCATGCCTTGGCTTCCTCATCAGTAGCAAATACTCCTGTTACCCGGTATGCATAGATCGGATAAGGACGCTCGCCTTCTGCAAAACCTCCTGCCTCTACCAATGAATTTGAAACCGGATCGAAGATCATATCTCCACCCTGTCTGTTTTTAGCGCGGCCATTATCAGGCAACTTGGTAATTAAAGCCTGGTTGTAGGCAAAAGAAAAATTAGCATCCCATTTAAAATCATTTCCTTTGATGATGGTTGCACCCAATTCAACCTCTACACCCCGGTTGCGCAGCTCGCCATTGTTAAATGCAATTGATGAAAAAGGAGACTCAGATGGTAATGGTTTAGATGCCAACCTGTCTTTGGTCCTTTTGTTATAATAATCAACAGTCAGGTTAATGCGGCTGTTTAAGAACGAAGCATCAATTGCAAAATCTGTAGTTTCTGTAGATTCCCAGCGCAGGTTATAATTGGCAAGGTTGGACCTTAAAATACCCGAGCTCTGAGCATAATTTGCTGTTCTGCCATCAAGAATGGAAGCATAACCACCATAAGTATCAGTAATACTCAGATCGCTAAGGCCTGCAGCACCCCAGCTTGCCCTTAACTTTAAGGCATTGATAGCCTTTACGTTCCAGAAATCTTCTTTATTAACATTCCATCCTACGGAAGCAGAAGGAAAAAATGCGTATTTGTTTTGAACGGCAAAATTTGAGAAACCGTCATAACGAAGGGAACCACTGAACAGGTATTTTGCCTTGTAATCATAGTTGATCTGGGTGAATGCACTGGCAGACCTGGACTCGCCAATGGTGGTTGCAAAGTTGGTAACGTTACTCATGACTACCCCATTGATTACTGTTGTTGGTGGCTCATTTATGGTATAGATATAATCGTTACTTCCTCTCTGAGAGCCCAGACTAGCCACATGATCAGTGTTTCTGATAAAGTTAACACCACCAAGAGCAGTAAAATTATGTGCGTCCTTTATACTAAAATCATATTGCAAAACCTGATCGATCATCAGCTGTCTGGCATTTTTAGTGTAATCGTTTTTCTGACGCTGCGTTGCTGGCTGTACTTCATCAGCAGGAGTTCCCTTCCTCATAAATAGCTCTTTATAATCGTCTATCAGATAAGAAAAAGAGGGTTTAAAATGCAACCCTTTAGTGATGGTCAGATCTCCCGCTACTCTGGATACCAATCTTTCGCTTGAGGTACGTGTGTCATCATACATCAAAGTATGAAAGCGGTTACGAACGGTATACAGCTCGCCCGGCATAGGGTTTCCGTCATCTTTAAAAGTACGGATCAATGGCGTGATACGCGTACCTCTTACCAATTCGTTTTGAAAACCATCAACATAATTAGGCATTACATTCTGATAGTTCAGCATCACATCAATACGGAAATTATCTGCAGCTTTAAACCCGAAATTTCCAAGCCCGTCGTAACGCTTATATTTGGTTCCGGCAAATGTTCCTGCTTGATTGGTATAACCCATTGAAAGGTTAAAATCGGATTTTTCGCCACCACCACTGAGGGACAGGTTTTCGTTTGTACTCAAATCTGTATTCCAAAGCATATCCTGATAATTGTTATCCGCATATAATAGTTTTGTACCCGGATTTATAGGATCATCCATTACTTTCCAGCCCCTGGACAACAGGTTATCCACGTAAGATTGTCCTTCTACAGATACGATATTATCATACAAAGCAGTAAGGTTGATGTTTTTACCGTACTGCCCTTTTTGTGTATATACGCGGGTACCTGCTGAGAAACCACCATTATTTAAAAGGTTATTTTTATCAAGTGCATCGGCAGTATTTTTTACTGTGGTACGTGCTAAACGCAGGTATTCTTCGGCATTCAGGTAATCGTAATCGCGGGCCGGGGTTTCCCATGTTGTTCTGTGGTTTAGCGCAATCGTCATTTTTGCGTTTGCTTTACCCCCTTTTGTTTTAATCACAATAACACCATTTGCACCCCTTGCACCGTATATTGCTGTAGAGGCAGCATCCTTCATTACCTGCAGCGATTCTATATTATCAGGATTCACATCATTCATAGACCTGAATACCCCATCAACTATAACAAGCGGGGAATTGTTATCGGACGACCCGGTGGAACTTCCATTGTTATTACCAAGGCCTGAGCCATAAGCGTTAGGCTTAGTACCACCTCTGATAATGATGTTTGTAGCACCTACACCAGGCTGTCCGGTGGTAACAGGTACCGAAACACCTGCAATTTTACCTTGCAAGGCTTGTACAGGATTAGGGCTTGCAATATTTTTAAGTTCATCGGGTGCTAATTTTGAAATAGCAGCTGTGGTTTTAGTTCTTGATTGCTGAGTATACCCTACAATAAGCACCTCTTCCATAGAAGTTACATCAGATTCAAGCACAACATCGAGCTTACTCTGGCCGTTTACCTGCACTTCCTTAGTTTTAAAACCGAGATAAGAGAATACCAAAGTCCCTTGATTTGCAGGTATCCTGAGTGAATATTTACCGTTTACATCAGTAGATATTCCTGTAGAGGTTCCCTTAAGTTTAACACTTACGCCCGGTAACGTTTCTCCTCCTGATCCGGAAATAACCTGCCCTGAGATCAGCAGGCCACCGGTTTGGCCAAAGAGGTTTGTAGTTGCAAAAAAGCAACAGAGAACGGATAGAAAAATAAAAATCCTTTTCTTCATAACTGGTTTAATTTTTAATATTTGGTTTATGGTTGTTATGTGCTCAAGGGATGATAAAACACATAGTATTTGGTTTTAAGGTTCAGTGCTTCCGTTTAAGATCCAGGCCAGATTAAACTTGTTAAATTCAATAGATTTATTGCTGGTAGCTGAATTCTGAACATCTTCATTGTATTCTATTAATGCACCAATACAGTAGTCGGCCGTTTTTACCATGCTCGAATAGCCACCGTAAACTATGGTGCTGCTGGTATAATTGCAGTTTGCAGTAGGGTAAAGCGCACGGCTTCTTGGCCAGGTAACTCCATCATCATAACTAATGCGCACAGTCATGTTGCAGCGCTGACCTGTTCCGTTAGGGTTAAGAAATATGATCCTGTTCGGATCATCAGTATTGTATCTTAGTATTGATCCTTCACATTTTGGATCCGGCAGTGCGGCTACTGTTGAAAAAGCAGGGAAGCCGCCAGCAATAGAGCCAACCGATTTTCTTCTGGTTTTTGATAAATTCCACTCGGTAGTACCCGGCCTGTCATTTCTCATCAGGCTTCCGTTCATCAATTCTACTATTGTACTTTCATCAGTACCACCCGCAGTTGGTTCATATTGCCATGTTGCACCATGATCGTCACTATATATATTTCTTCCGTAAGCAGGGACAATCAGTCTGCCGGGGTGATCATAAGCCGTTCTGATCCCTATGCCCGGGCCAACGCAGTCCCATTTATACGTAAGTGGAGTTAGGGTACTGGTACGATCTAAAGGAACAGACCATGTAACGCCATCATCATCACTATAAGAAGTATGAATTTTTCTATCGCCCCATGCCTTAAAATCAGACCATTGAGCTTTAAACTCATCATTCCATTGCAAAAACAACCAGATTCTTCCATATTCACCCACAGTTGGATCGTAAACAGCTGTTGGATTGCCCCATGTTCCGGCTCCACTGCCAACAACCTCCCCTAAGGCAGACCAGCTGGCTCCGTTGTTTACAGATCTTTTATAAACTACATTGATATCTCCATAATCACTTGGGCTCCATCTTCTGCCTTCGGCGAAGGCAACCAGCGTTCCATTTTTTGTTTTTATGATTGAAGGGATTCTGAAAGAATGGTAAATACTTTCATTGCCTCCGTTGAATACAACTACACGCGTATTCACAGGGGCGGCAAGCGCAGCAGCAACAACCTTGGTCGTGCTTTGCTCTTTAGGTTTTTCAATGGTGCTTGCAGTTATTGAGTTTTTAGAACACCCAATTGCAAGGGAGATGATGACGATGAGACAGCAAGATACGATTACAAGATATTTGCCATCATTTTTTTTGAAGTGGTTCATAGCGGTCAATTTATATTTAGTCATAAGCCCTTATGTAGGACATATCAAATGTGGGAACTATTTTTTAGAAAACCAAATAATTAAATTTCATTTATAAAAAAAGGCTTCCAGATATTGTATCTGGAAGCCTTTTTTTATAAATATGTAAGATAAGAATTACTTTAACCGATCGAAATGAGGCTTAAGATGTGCCTCCATTCCTTTTTTAAAATCTGCTTTTGATCCTGTTTTCAGAATCTGAACAAGATCCATATGATTCACTTTACCCATGATAGGTTTCTTTTCAAGGGTAACTACATAGTCAAAAATGGGAAGCAACATGATTTGAAATCTTTTCAATGTATCATTACCCGACATTTCGTAAAGCTTACCATGAAATGCAATTTCATTTTTAATTCTGAATGAATTATCGTGGTTCACTTCCTTTTTGGCTATGTTTTCTAATTCAGCAATATCCTTATCGGTTTTTCTGATATAAATAAGATCGGCCAATCCCATTTCAAGTACAAGTCTAAGCTCAAAAATATCCTGAAGTGTATCCTTATCAATAATCAGCGGATCAAGAACACGTTCAAACGTTCCAAGAATATCTGGTCTGGCCAACACCATACCTCTTTTCTTTTTAGTTTCAACCATGCCCAGCATGCGCAGTCGGCTTAATGCTTCACGCAAAACATTTCTGCTTACCCCCAGAGCCTCGGCTAACTCCAGTTCTTTTGGCAAAGCATCGCCGGGCAGGAAGGATTTCTTTTTTAAATATTCCCTCAGTTTTACTTCAACAACATCCGCCATCGTACTTGACGTGATGGGAGCCAGATCTTTACTTAAATCGTTAATTGCCATAATGCCCCAAAAGTGAGATATTTTTTTGTTAATATGTACTACAAGATAAAAATATTCTCAATAAGCATTTTAGTTTTTCACCCCTTAATTTAAAGGGACTGTATTTAGTGTAAGTAAAGGCCAAACACCCGGTTTAGGAAAACTTACGCCCTTAGTATCGCCTTTGGCCGCATCTGATCCAAAATAATAGAGCGGATGACCTTTGTAGGATAACTGATTTTTACCCACAGAAGTGATAACTGTAAACATTTCTTTTTTGAGAACAGAGGGAACATTTAAAATCTCTGATTCAAATATTGGCCATACCGCATTGTTGCTCAGATCAGGTTTGGTAAAATTATTCTTGTTAAAAGTATCGGGTGTAAAAGCATACAGGGTTCTGCCATTCGCATCGGTAAGGTAAACGGTTATCCCCACCCCTTCCTTAGAATCGGCAGTATAATTTTTACCATCATGCCCCACCAGTTGCTGGCTGGCCATCATAACTGAATAATCGGGTTTGGCAACGAACCATACTCCTCCTACACCATCGCCTTTAATCTCATCTTTGGTCTTATCTCCTGCATAATAATACAACGGCCATCCTTTATAGGTGGTTTGTTTCGATCCATCGGCTCTGGTAATGGTGGCAATATCTGCAGCATTTAATCCTGTTGGAGGGGTTGCATTTTCTGCATAGTACACGGGCCAGGTGGTTAAGCAGCCGTCAATACAACTGGATGTGTTCTTGGCATCTTTTACAAAACAATAAAGGGTTTTACCTGTTCCATCAGTAATCACACTACCGAAAGATGCCGATGCTGCAAGTTTAAGATCGTAAGAAACCTCAGGTTCTTTAACGACATCATCTTTTTTCTTTGAGCAGCCTGTAAAAAGTACTGTTGCTAAACTAAACAGCACAAATGTTTTTTTGAATAAGGGTGACATAGTTGTTTTTTTTAAGGTGAATTAAAGAGTTGATTGTATTAATCAAGATTACGGGAGCCGGGCATAAATGGTTGTGCCATGATCAGAAAATAAATTTTTATTTTTAAAGCAACCTATTGCGTAACTTAAACGTATTGTTGGTAGTATAGGTAGAAATGGCCAATGTAAAATCGAAAAAATAGGTGCAGGAAATTATTGAAGGTTGCATCAGACAGGACAGAACAAGTCAGTATTTGCTCTATAAAGAATTTTATAGTTATGGCATGGCCATATGCCGACGGTACGCTTTGAATGATGATGATGCGGCTGATGTATTGAATAACGGGTTCATGAAAGTGTTTACACATATTGAAAAATATGACCCTGAAAAGCCATTTAAAGCATGGCTTGGAAAAATTATAACCAATACCGCTATTGACCATTACAGGAAAAGCCTGAAGTTCTCGAATCATGATGAGCTAACTGATCACGAGGACATAGGCGGGCCTGCACAGGTATATGAGCAAATGGCCTATAAAGATCTGCTGGTGTTGGTTCAGGGATTGCCACCTGCTTATAGAACGGTATTTAATTTATTTGCGATAGATGGGTATTCGCATGAAGAAATTGCGGAACTTTTAAATATATCGGTAGGGACATCGAAATCAAATTTATTTAAAGCACGACAAAAGCTGCAAGAAAGGCTCAGTTCCGCTGGTGGAACCAAGTCTGGAGATGTATATTTTAATAATTTCAGTACTCAAAATGAAGTGCCTTTACAAAACAAAATAGCTGCAGATGGAAAAAGATAATGGAATAGATAAGCTGTTTAGAGATGGGTTAAATGATCCTGAAATCCCTTTCAAGGAATTGGACTGGGCAAAGATGGAACAGAAACTGGATGCCAAGGCTAAAAAAAGGATTGTCCCTTTTTGGTTGGTTGCCTCAAGTGGTATTGCCGCTGCATTGATAGTTGGTTTGTTCTGGTATTTCTCTGGATCAGAAAAAATAGTTAAAGAGCCAAAAAAAGTTGAAATAGTTGAATCGAAAAAAGAAAAGCCTGTAAATAATAAGCCATTAGTTACTAATACCGATACTAGCACAGTTGTGAAAACAAACCCTGAAGCGGTTGTTGTTGAACCTGGTATTGAATTGCCTGTTAAGCAAATGGATCAGGAGTATGTTAAGACCCCGAAAGTTATAAATCGTGATCAGGATTTGATTAACACTCCCGACACCAGTTCAGTTAAAGAAGATAAGAAACAGGAACTGATTGCAAAGGCTGTAAGCCCAAAAACAGAGGATAAACAAACTGTTGCTCCTATTGATAGCTTACTGCCAGATAAGAAAAGTGAGGTACTTGTTCATAACAATGAGCCAGCTACAAAAATTACAGGAAAAAGAAGTGCACTAACACTTTCCATTATGGCTGCACCAGATATTTCTAGCTCGAATTTGAATGTGGACACCAAAATAAGTTCTAATATAGGCGTGCTTGCTACTTATGCCATTACAGATAAAATTAGCGTAACCACAGGGGCTGTGTATTCAAGAAAACTATACAACTATGGTGGAGTTGGATCAGCAGGAACAGCGTATATGAAAAATGCCTGGCAGGTTAATGCGGATTGTATTGTATTGGATGTTCCATTAAATGTAAATTATACATTTTTAAAAAGGCGAAACTTTTCAGTAGGTGTAAACTCTGGTTTATCCAGTTATTTTATGCTTAATGAAAAATACAAATACATTACTGGACCACAGGGTGGAACACAAAAGGTGACTGAACTTGAAATCAAAAATCAGAATCAGCACATTTTTGGTGTAGCCAACCTATCTTTAAGTTTTGAGCGAAGAATAACAAACTCCTTAAGCTTTGGTGTGCAACCTTTTATAAAACTGCCGCTTACGGGAATTGGAAACGGTAATGCCAGGCTAAAATCCACAGGTATTGCTTTTTCTCTTAACCTTGGTTTGTTCCCTAAATCCGGCCGTAAATAGCTGCTGCCATCTCCTTTAACACACAATATTGAGACCTTATCGGGTTCAAACATCCCACAGACATCAATCTCTTGCATGATTCCCAACCCTGTTTAGAAGCTGTGGGCTGATGTTCATCAGGAGTCAGCTCGATCGTAAAATCTAGGCTAGATAGGTATACAATTGAGATAATTACTTATATTTAAGGTTCATCTGAATTTATTTTATATTTTTTAATTGTCACAAATACCCCTTAAAAATGTCGCTTATGCATCGCACATAATCTGTTTTCACCCTGTAAATTTAGATGAGTAAGTTATAAAAAAGTATCCATCAGAACCAATCATCTCAAAGTATGACCATATCTAAAACCGCCACAAATTCAAATAAGGTAAGTGCCCACATCAAAAGATTAGAAGCTTCAGTTGGAGCTGCAACTCAATATATCAGACAGATTATTTTAAGCACAGATAAAGAAATAGGGGAACAAATAAAGTGGAACTCACCATGTTTCTATTATAAAGGGCCTATGAAACCCTTCGATCCTAAAGAATATAAAAGAGATATTGTAGTACTGAACCTTCACAAGGGTAATATTTTATTGGTTTTCCCTACAGGTGCAAAAGTTAATGATACCAGCGGATTGCTTGAAGGCAGTTTTCCGGATGGCAGGAGATTGGTTAGATTTAAAGATATAGATGATGTTAAAGCCAAACAGGATTTACTAAAAGCAGTAATTATGGAATGGCTTAAATTGATAGAAACCAATTAGAATTAAGTTTAAACTAAAAGGGGCCATATCAGTTATGGCCCCTTTTAGTTTAAGTTATTACTTTGTAGAAAGTATATACTTTACAATTTTCTCGGCATCAGCCTGAGTAACAGATGGGTGAGGTGCCATAGGAATTTCGCCCCATACTCCACTTCCACCTTTAATTACTTTTTTGGCAAGCATGGTAACATTTGCCTGTGTTGCAGGATATTTTTTTGCAACATCTGAATATGCAGGTCCAACCAATTTTTCAGTTGGTTTGTGACATGCAAAACAGTCTGATTTTGTAATCAATGCTTTACCTTTCGCTACATCTGCAGGTGATAAAACACTAGATGCCGGTTTAGCCCCCTTACCGGTTTTCTTAGTTTGTGCGTATCCGCTTGTGCCTAATGCAAAAACAGAACAAATTAAAAAGACAAAGCTCTTTTTCATATTCAATACATTAAAATTAATTGAGTTCGGTTCATTTGATAATGCAAATAAACTAATTTTTATGATTTAAACGTGAAATCTGGCAAAGGAATTATTTCTCCCCCCTTCATTGCCGATTCATGAGCCAAAATACCTACACAAGTAATGTTGGCAGATTCCTGAGCATCCGGATAAGGAGCCCTATTTTGGGTCAGCGCATTTAAGAACTCATTTACCAAATGCGGATGTGACCCACCATGTCCAGATCCCTGGATAAATGAAAGGTGCTGATTGTCCTCAGAATCATAAACACCAGCGGTTGTAAAATGCTGAATTTCTTTAGGAAGAAGATGGGCATAATCTGGTATTTTAACTTTCTCTGGAGACTCACCAGTATGGATGACGCTATCCTCATGTTCAATCAATGTCCATTCAAATGATTTTTTAGAACCATATACGTCAAAGCTTTCGCGATATTGTCTGGCTGTATTAAACAGTGATCGTGTAACCTCTGCCGACAGATCTGAATCCCGATACTTGATATGACAGGTTTCAATGGCAAATGGCGATCCGTATTTTTCAATCAGGTTGTCGTCTATTTTTCCTGAACCAAAACAGGAAACATATGCTGCCTGTGCTTTTGGCAATGCCAATACAGGGCCAACACAATGAGTTGCATAATGCATTGGTGGCAAGCCTTCCCAATATCCTGGCCAGCCAGCCATCTCCTGCTGATGGGATGCTCTTAAGAACTGTATTTTGCCTAGTTCACCCTTTTCATAAAGTTCCTTTACAAATAGAAATTCGCGACTGTAAATAACTGTCTCCATCATCATGTAGGTTAATCCGGTTTCTTTTACAGCCTCTACAATCTGGCGACACTCCTCAACAGTGGTAGCCATTGGAACTGTACAAGCGACATGCTTTCCAGCTCTTAAAGCGGCGATAGATTGCTCAGCATGATTCTGGATCGGTGTGTTTATATGAACGGCATCTACATCCGGATCTTTAAGTAATTCTTCGTAGCTCACATATCTTTTCTCAATTCCAAATGCATCTCCTATTTCTTGCAGCTTTTCAGGGTTACGCTGACATATCGCATACATGTTTGCATGAGGATGCTTTTGATAAATTGGGATGAACTCTGCCCCAAATCCAAGTCCAACGATAGCAATATTTATTTTTTTCTGACTCATATTATTAACTGATACAATGGTTTATTTGATATGTTTTATTTACTCCAGTTTTTTAAAAATTTAATCCCCTCTTCTGCAAAGCTATCCTGGCTTGAAGCAAGGTTACGCCATATGCATACTGCCCCTGCAAGTTCTTTCACCTCAGGTGTAAAACTTTCAATGCAAACAGCTCCCTGATAGTTTATAGCTTCCAATCCTCTTCTATAAGCATCCCAACGGGTTTGGCCTGTCCCTGGTGTACCTCGGTAATTCTCGGAAACCTGTAAATGTAAAAGATCTTTACCTGCAAGTAATATTGCTTTCTCGATATCAGGTTCTTCTATATTCATATGAAAACCGTCGAGCGATACTTTTGCTGTCGGATGACCTATATCTTTAATCAACCTGACAACATCTTCAGCAGTATTGATCAGATCAGATTCAAAACGATTTAAAGGTTCTATAGCTAACTGCAAGCCTCTTTCTTCTGCCATCTCTCCTACTTTATAAAGGTTAGTTACAGCTCTATCCCACTCTATTTTCTTCTGTTCGGGTGTTACCAACCGTGCTTTACCTACAGCTGAATACATTGGCCCGCCAAAAAAATCGGCACCTATTTCGTAGGCTATTTCCAGGCATGACTCTATATAATTAAAACTCGTTTCATGATAGCTTACATCATCGTGTGTCAGATCTCTACTTGTCCCAAAAGCTCCGCAAACTGCAGGCAATAAATCGAACTCTTTCAGCGCCTCTTTAATAGCTTTTGTATCTATCAGATCAGGGTCTTCAACCGGTATTTCTACCATATCATATCCCATACGCTTTATCTTTGAAAACAATTCAATAGTGTCTGTTTTGAATGGAGATGTCCATAGCCATGTGCTAACACCTAACTTAATATTTAAACTCATAATGTACCGGCAGCTATTTACTTCTTATTTATTTGGTTACTTTCATCATACCATTCATGATACTCCAATGCCCCGGGAAGGTACATAGGAAAGGATAATCTCCCGGTTTATCAGGCGCAGTGAACTGTAAGGTAACTTTTTCCTCAGGATTCAGCAACTTAGTTGCAAACAAGATTTCAGGAATAGCCGGCACATAATTCTTCTCTGCACCATTAGGATCTTTGGCCATTTCATCTGCCGCTGCACCAACTTTTTTCAGCGTACCTGGTTTAGCTATCACCATATTATGTTGCATAAAATCAGGATTTTCTAGATTAATTATTACCGTTTGACCTGCTTTTACAGTGAATGAGGTTTTATTAAATTTCATTACATGCTCAACCACCTTAATATTGATTATTACCTCATTGGCAGGATTTGCTGCATGATGTTCTTTTTCAGATCCGGCTGCATCTTTATTTTTCACATTTGGAACTATATCCTTAACTATCGTTTGAATATATGCAGATGGATTTGAAGCTGTTTTAAACATCGCCAGGAATCCTTCGTGATGCAATAATGCAGCAGTATATAATGCCTGCGCAATATATTTATCTTTTGCATTTACCGAATCAGTTGCTGCTTCGTACAAAAGGTGCCCCAAATGAACTGATGCAGGTATATCTGCTATAGCAAGTATCGCTGCTAATCGTACACGAAGGTCCTTATCTTTTAGAAGCCCTGCTTTTTGGATCGAGCCAATCATTGCATTATCTTTTGGAAGCGCCTGAATTGCTGCCTTTCTTACACCCGCAGCAGGATGGTTTAATGCTCCCTCTACTACCTTTAAAGCCTCGGCATTAGAACCATCTAATGCACCCAATCCTTGTAAGGTCCAGATTGCATTTACTCCAGGTCCGTCTAATCCTATTTCATCAACTTTTTGATTTCCAATGATTTTATAAAGTCCCGGAATAACCGACTGATTTTTAGACTCAACTATCAGACGCTGTGCTGTCATTCTCCAGAATAGGTTATCATTTTCTAAGGCTGAGAGTAATCCATCAGGATTGTCTTTTGAGAGCTTAATTGGGGTGTATGGTTTTGCATTTTTATATTTAATCCTGTAGATACGACCACGGACACGATCGCGAAGAGGATTAATGTATGCATTACCTTCGCCATTTTCGAATCCGCGAGGTGTAGGGTTGTGCTGAATAATGAAGTCGTACCAATCTGCTACCCAAACTGCACCATCCGGACCAACTTCTGCATGAACTGGCCCTACCCATTCGTCGGAACTTGCTAAAAAATTCCAGCCATCTTTTTCTTTAAACCCAGCCCCATCTTGTTCAAGTATAGCACTGTGAATAACCCTTCCCGTAGGCTCGCAAACGAAAGCCGTTCTATTCCAATAGCTTTTAGGGAAGTTTCTGGCTGTATAAAAATTATGGCCTGCAGCAGCGGTGAAACCACCATGTACATCTACTTGTCTTAAGTTCGGGAAAACGACGTGCATTTCATAATGACCATCAATCTTTTGAACAGACTGAACATTAGAACCAGGTAAAACCTTATGCATGTATTTATCTGGCATCGAGAAAAATGCAGTATGCGTATTGTTTGCCGTAGAAATAAATACATCGTTATCCTCAGTGAAGGCTAATCCCCAGGTGTTATTACTTGTTCTTCCTTTAAAATCAAAGTTCTTTCCATCTGGACTAAAGCTATAAACACCCTGACCGAACTTGAAATTCTGATCGCCTATTTTGCCATCAAACCCGGAATACCCAACAACTCCCCATATCCTATTATCAAATCCGTATTTTAAATTTGAAGGGCCGGCGTGCGTATCACTTTTACCCCACCCTGTAATGATGGTTTCACGGATATCGGCTTTATCATCGCCATCAGTATCTTTCAGAAAAATAAAATCTGGAGCCTGAGCTACTATTACTCCTCCATTTGAGAACATGATGCTTGTAGGAATATTCAAACCATCTGCAAAAATTGTAAACTTATCTGCCTTACCATCTCCATCAGTATCCTCACAAATTTTTATTCTGTCATCGCCCTTGCCATTTTTATTTCTTATTGTATTTGGATAGTCTATAGTTTCTATTACCCATAATCTTCCTTTTTCATCCCATGCCATCGAGATCGGATTAATAATATCTGGTTCTGAGGCAAAAAGCTGTATATCAAAATCTACAGGCACCTGCATCCTTTTTTGAGATTCTTCGGCAGTAAAAGCATGCTGAAACCTAGGTGCCGGATTTCGATTTTCATAATTCGGAATGTTTGCATCTGAATATACGCCAACAGGAATTTTATAGTCGGCTATTTGTTTTTGCACCTTATCACCCAAAGCCCAAAGTACACCATTGCTTATCAATTTTATAAACTCTGGCTGTTTCCAGGTGCTGTCGTTATGCCCACTTGCGGTATAAAAAACTCTTCCTTTACCTTGCTTTCTAACCCAGGTATAAGGTTCATGCAAATCACCCTCTACTCGTTCCTGCAATACCGTCATGTCAGGATTAAGCTTGGTGTGAACGTACGTTTCATCCCATGATGAGAAAGGATTGACACCCTTCATAACAGGGTGATTTTTATTCACTGTTACTGCGGAAAATACACCTGTTTTATGGGTACTAAATTGTCCGCCAACGGCTTTTATATACCAATCAGAATTTTGAAAGCAGAAAGAAGCACAGTGAATTGGGATCAAGGCCTTTCCTCCTTCAACAAAATCCTTTAAGGCTTGTTCCTTATCAGGTGTAATTGTATCATAGTTAGCGTAGATAATTATACCATCGTATTTATTAAGTGTTTCTGAATTTAACAAGCTGGTATCTGTTGTATAAGTAATATTAACACCCAGTCCGAAAAGAGGACTAATCAACATCGGTGCAAGTTTTGATGAATTGTGATGGGTACTTTCGTTCCCCAGAAATAGAACCTCAGCTCTGCGGGGATGCTGTTTCTCGACATTTCCGCCAACTACTCTTGTTTTATTTGAACAGTATTGAAACAAGACACTGCTTAATACGATTAGAAAAATAATCTTTTTCATTTGGTCATTATTATATTTGGAAATACAAATAAGATACTTTTTTTATCATTATTCTATCTAAATATTATCAGTTTTTAAGTCTATTTTGTCATTAATCTATTTTTTTATACTTTCACATCAGATGAAAAGTGTTGTTCAAAAATCAGCCATACCAAATTCTAAACTACTGGTAATTAAGAGACTGGAAGAATTAAACTTCGACCCAAGCCTTCACCTACATCCTGAATATCAATTATTTCTGGTTCTGAAAGGATGGGGAACGCGTTTTATTGGTGACAACATAAAGCAATTTAATCCTGGAGATCTTGTATTCACGGGACCTAACCTACCTCATTTATGGAGGAATGACCCAGACACCAAAAAATCGTCAAAAACTCTGGGTATAGTTATTTATTTCCCTCAGAATTTTCTTAGTGAAATTATAAATTCAAAAGAAGAAATGGAGAACATCCGTTTACTATTTGAAAAAGCAGGAAGGGGTCTGGAAATTTATGGTAAAACGAATAAGAAGGTAAGCAGAATGATGCAGGAGCTCCTGAATGCAACAGGTGTATCGCGATTAATTATATTGCTCCAGATTCTAGATGAAATTGCAGACTCTACTGATTGTCATCCGATTACCCACGTAAATTATATTCCAATAAATAACAAGACTGAGTCTGACAGGATGAATAAGATTTACAGGTACATTATGAAAAACTTTAGGGATAAAATAAGCCTTGAAGTTATAGCGGACCTGATAAACATGACCCCTAGCTCATTTAGCAGATACTTTAAGTCGAGAGTAAACAAATCTTTTTCTGATTTTTTAAAAGAACTTAGGATTGATTATGCACGAAAACTTCTTAATGAGAACAAAATGAGCATCAATAGTGTCAGTTACGATTCAGGCTATACTACGCTTTCTAATTTTAACAAGCAGTTTAAAGAGGTAACAGGAAAAACTCCACTTCAATATAGGAATGAATACCTTAAAATACGGATTGAGAGTATATAGAATAATACCGAATTTGATTTTATAAAGTAAGCTTCCTTCCAGTGCACTAAATGAACAAATTGAACAAACCCTAACCAACTCCTGATTTTTATAGAATACAGATGGTTTTCTTGCCAAAAAACCCACATTTTACCTATGTAGGTTAATAAATTGACTTTCTCAGATGGATTTCTTCGGCCATTGTTTTTTCACTTTTATCATTACTTTCGTTTCAGTGTTGGCCAACATAGGCGTATCCTGAAAAGCCTTTAAAGAGTAAGGAATTAATAATAACAACCCCCTATTATGAACAAATTAGAATTAAACAATCTTGGTGTTCAGGAAATGAACACAGCTGAAATGACAAAAGTTGAAGGCGGTGGTTTACTTGGTGGTATCTTAGATGGTCTTTTGACTTCTGTAGTAGGAACCGTAAACTCTGTTGCAGCTGATACTTCAGCTTTCTTAAGCAAAACATTAACCAATGTTTTGAAACTGGTTTGGAGCCTGTAAGAAAAAATATCCGCAACCACTATTCTGAATTTCAGAATAGTGGTTACTTTAATATCCAATCCTATGCCCCTGTCCACCTATTCAGCCGAAACTATTTCAAGCACCTCTCTTGTTTATCGATCACAAATCAGTAAGTCAACCAGGCTAATATACCTAATTGCAGTATTTGCAATCCTTGGAACCTTTATGGCCTTACCTTTTATAAAAACCCCAATTAGTGTAAAAAGCTCTGGGCTATTACAATCTTCAATAGAAAAAACTGAATTAACTATACCTGTAAATGGCAGACTCACCCTGTTAAAGCTTACAGACAACAAGAAACTTAAACAAGGCGATACACTCTTAATTATTGATGGAGCGCTACCCAAACAGCAGGGTGCCTTGGTACAAAACCGTCAGGGACAAATTGGACAGTTCCTACAGGATATACAGATGCTATTAATTTACATTAACCGTAACGGATATAGTTATCCGAGCCTGCAAACAGGGCAGTACAATGCATCTTGGCAGCAATTTGCCCAGGAACTTGAAAATGCCAGAATAACAAAAAAACAAGCAGAGAGCACTTTTAACAGATACAACAAATTGTACCAGAATAAAGTACTTACAGAATCTGAATATGATAAGTATAAATTTGAGCTTGAACAGGCAGAATCAGCCTTTTTAATGGTAAGCACAAAATACAAGACCCAATGGCAAACAGAAGCAAATCAATTACGAAATGAATTGCGCGAACTTTCAGGCCAGCAGGTAGAGATCAACGAACAAAAAAAACAATATATATTAAGAGCCCCAATTGCAGGTTCTGTACAGAATTTAGTTGGCCTTCAAAAGGGTGCTTACGTTTTTGCGAATCAAAAAATAGGAGAAATATCTCCTGACACCAACCTAACAGCATTTTGCTATATTAAGCCTGCTGATATAGGCCTAATAAAAAAAGGGCAGCAAGTGCGTTTCCAGATAGATGCCTTTAACTACAACCAATGGGGTTTAGCAGAGGGAAAAGTACTGGATATTTCTGATGACATTATTATCATTAATAATAACCAACCTGTATTTAAAGTAAAATGCAGTCTCGATCAGAATTATTTGATTCTAAAAAATGGTTATAAAGGATATTTAAAAAAAGGGATGAATTTTACCGCCCGCTTTACGGTAACCGAAAGAAGTTTATACCAATTACTGTACGACAAGGTAGATGATTGGGTAAATCCAAATGTTGGCGGAACGATATGAGAAGGCTATGAGCATCAAAGTAAAACAACACGATATAACTGACTGTGGAGCGGCTTGTCTTGCATCAATAGCTTCTCATTATAAACTGGATTTACCTGTTGCACGTATCAGGCAACTTGCAGGTACCGACAAAAAAGGGACTAATGTACTTGGAATGGTAGAAGCCGCAGAGAAGCTCGGCTTTGAAGCCAAAGGTGTTAAAGGTCCCTTTGAAAGCTTGTTTAAAATTCCTAAACCAGCTGTTGCACATCTTATTATAGATAACATTCTGCAGCATTACGTGGTAATCTACAAGGTTACCAATAAGTTTATAGAGGTTATGGATCCTATTGATGGCCAGTTACATCGTAAAAGTCACGAGCTGTTCAAAAAGGAGTGGACCGGAGCTTTAATATTGCTTCTTCCTGCTGAAGAATTCCAGTCGGGAAATGAAAAAACATCCGTACAGAGCCGCTTCTGGAGCCTGATACGACCACATAAAAGTATCCTCATTCAGGCTTTGTTTGGCGCAATTGTATATACCATCCTTGGTTTATCTACTTCTGTATTTGTTCAAAAACTGGTGGATTTTGTACTTGTGGATGGCAATAGAAACCTCCTAAACTTAATGAGTGTTGGGATGATCCTCATTCTGGCATCACAACTCTTTATAGGCACAGCCAAAACTATCTTTACGCTCAAAACCGGCCAAATGATAGATGCCCAGTTGATATTAGGGTACTACAAACATTTGTTAAAGCTTCCGCAGCAATTTTTCGACACCATGCGTGTCGGCGAAATTATTTCCAGAATTAATGATGCAGTAAAAATCAGAGCATTTTTAAATGATGTAAGCATAAACTTCTTAGTAAATATTTTTATTGTATTCTTTTCTTTTATAATGATGTTTACTTATTACTGGAAGCTTGCTTTAATTATGCTCACAGTAATCCCATTGTATCTTCTGATTTATTATATCACCAATAAGCTGAATAAAAAAGCGCAGAGAAAACTAATGGAAGATTCTGCTGAACTGGAATCACAGTTAGTGGAAAGCCTAAATGCAATAGGAACAATAAAGCGCTTCGGATTAGAAGGACATGCAAATGAAAAAACTGAAACACGTTTTATTAAACTTTTGCAAACTGGGCTTAAGTCTAATATTAACGCTGTTTTTTCAGGAACTTCCTCGGAACTTGTTTCCCGTTTATTAACTATCATTTTGTTATGGGTGGGTGCCGGTTATGTATTAGAAAACAAAATTACTCCTGGTGAACTTTTATCATTCTATACACTTATTGGTTATTTTACCGGACCAGTATCTTCTCTAATTGGCATGAACAGAACCGTTCAGGATGCTGTTATTGCAGCAGACAGGCTATTTGAAATAATGGATCTGGAGAGAGAAAATGAAGAGAATCAGATTGATCTTACTGCTGACAAAATAGGCGACATTCATTTTGAAAATGTTTCTTTCCGTTACGGAACAAGGGTTACCGTATTTGAAAACCTTAACCTTATTATACCTAAAGGCAAATTTACTGCAATAGTTGGAGAAAGCGGTTCTGGAAAATCAACACTTATGTCTATACTCCAAAACATATACCCTATACAAAAAGGTAATGTGAGTATTGGCAAGTATGACCTGAAGTATATCCGCAACTCCTCTCTTCGTAACGTTGTTTCTGTTGTACCACAGAAAATTGACCTTTTTGCAGGGAATGTGATCGACAATATCGCTGTTGGTGATTATGAGCCGGATATTCAAAGAATTATTGATATATCCACTCAGCTTGGAATTATTGATTTTATAGAAACCCTGCCGTCAGGATTTCAAACATACCTTGGAGAAAATGGCACTACCCTTTCAGGCGGACAAAGACAACGCATAGCGATAGCCAGGGCCATATATACTAACCCGGAGATTCTGATCCTGGATGAAGCAACTTCTTCATTGGATTCTGCTTCTGAACGATATGTTCAAAAGATGATTGATCTGTTAAAAGCTCAAAATAAAACTGTAATTGTTATTGCCCATCGCTTAAGCACCCTAAACAATGCCGATAAGATCATTGTGTTAGACAAAGGCTTTGTTGTTGAAGAAGGAACACATAATGAGCTGTTATTCAATAAAAATTCTGCTTATGCCAACCTATGGAAATTACAGGCTCCACAATTAGCAACACTTGGGTAAAGGTTTCATTTAATTTTTACCTCCAAATGTTATACCTTGCGGGGTGTAAAACACTTCTATAATTTATGGCAACATCCCGAAAGGCTGCATTAAGTTTTATTTTTATCACCTTACTACTCGATGTTATTGGCATTGGCCTTATCATCCCCGTTTTTCCTCAATTAATTGAGCAGCTAATTGGTGGCAATATTAGTCAGGCATCCCAATGGAGTGGTTGGCTTACCTTTGTTTACGCCATTATGCAATTTGTTTGCGCTCCGATTATAGGAAATCTAAGTGATAAATATGGCCGACGCCCTGTGCTGCTCTTATCTCTGTTCGGATTTGGGATAGACTATATTTTCCTTGCCTTAGCTCCTACCATTTGGTGGTTGTTTGTGGGCCGTATTATCGCTGGTATTTTTGGGGCAAGCATGACCACTGCAACGGCATATATAGCAGACATTAGCACAAAAGAAAACCGGGCACAGAATTTTGGAATGATTGGGGCTGCATTTGGCGTAGGTTTTATTATTGGCCCAGCCTTAGGGGGTTTACTTGGAGAAATGGGGCCAAGGGTACCTTTCGTAGCTGCAGCCATATTAACATTAATCAATGTGGTCTATGGTTATTTTGTATTGCCCGAGTCTTTAGACAAAGAACACAGGCGTGTTTTTGAGTGGAAAAGAGCCAATCCTCTTGGATCATTAATACAGCTGAAAAAATACAAAGGTCTTGGCGGTTTAATTACAGCACTTGTTTTTTTATATATAGCCAGCCATTCTGTTCAAAGCACATGGACATTTATCAATATTGAGAAATTTCATTGGAGTACCTCTATGATAGGGGTATCCTTAACTGTTGTAGGTGTTCTTGTGGCAGCAGTGCAGGGAGGGCTAATCCGTTTCATCAACCCGAAATTAGGTAATGAAAAAAGCATTTATGTAGGTTTTCTGTTATATGCTGTAGGCCTGTTTCTTTTTGCTTTCGCTTCAAAAAGCTGGATGATGTTTGCTTTTCTTGTACCCTACTGTCTTGGTGGCATAGCAGGACCCGCATTACAGGCAATCATGTCGGGCAATGTTCCACAAAATGAACAAGGCGAATTACAAGGTGCCTTAACAAGCTTAATGAGTGTAACTGCAATTATAGGCCCGCTGTTCATGACAAACTTATTTGCCTGGTTTACAAGACCCGGTGCAACAATTAAATTTGCGGGGGCTCCATTTCTTGCCGGAGCGATATTGATGCTAATTAGCGTATTAATTGCCTTTAGAACAATGAAAGGCCATTCATTTATAAACAGAAAAAATGCTTAGCTATTAATAGCAGTCCAAAGCATATCTTTTAATTCAACCAATCCCTTTTGTGCTACTGATGAAATAAATATAGCAGGAATATTTTTAGGGAGCTCTTTCTTCATTTCTGCTACCAGTTCTTCATCAAGCATGTCTGATTTGGTGATGGCTAGTAAATGTGGTTTTTGCATAAGTTCAGGATTATATTCCTTAAGCTCTGCTTTGAGAATCTCGTACTCTTGAGCTATTGTTCTTTGTGTATCGGCAGGCACCATGAACAGCAACACAGAGTTACGTTCTATATGTCTGAGAAATCTATATCCTAATCCTTTACCCTTGGAAGCCCCTTCTATAATCCCGGGAATATCTGCCATTACAAAAGACTTGCTGTCTCTGTAAGACACAATACCCAAATTAGGTACAATAGTGGTAAATGGATAATCCGCAATTTCAGGCTTGGCAGCAGAAAGCACCGATAATAACGTTGATTTTCCTGCATTAGGGAATCCGACAAGGCCTACATCGGCAAGAACTTTAAGTTCAAGCACCATCCACTCCTCTTTTCCAGATTCTCCTGGCTGTGCAAAACGAGGGGTTTGCAAGGTAGGTGTTTTAAAGTGCCAGTTGCCTAAGCCTCCTCTTCCTCCTGGAGTAAGAATCTTGGTCTCTCCATCCTGGGTAATCTCAAAAAGAACGTTTCCGGTTTCAGCATCTTTGGCAATAGTACCCAGAGGAACATCAAGGATTTCATCTTTACCTTGCTTGCCCGTTGATGTACCGCTTGAACCCGGGGCACCATCCTGAGCGATAATGTGTTTGCGATACTTTAAGTGAAGTAAAGTCCAAAACTGGGCATTACCTCTTAATATGATATGTCCACCACGACCACCATCTCCACCATCAGGTCCACCGGTAGAAGTTCGAATGTCCCGGTGCAAGTGTGCAGAACCCGCCCCTCCTTTTCCAGAGCGACAGCATATTTTAACATAATCTACAAAATTGGAACCTTGTGACATAACCTTCTATTATTTAAAAAATAAACCTGAAAAACTTTTCAGGATATATGAAAATAGCGGGAAGAACCAGAAATTCGCCCCGCTACTTGTATTATTATTGAATTAGTATTTATCTATTACAGCGCTTAAATCAGCAAAAATGTCATCGATTTTTCCGATACCATTCACTTTACTTAACTTATTTTGTCCCTCATAATAGGGCAGAACATGGATCGTTTTACTGAAATACTCCTCTATACGTTTCTGCAATTTATCAGCCTGATCATCAACACGACCAGTCTCTATTTGTCTCTGTGCAATGCGCTTAGTCAGTTCTTCCTGGTCTACATCAAGTGCTATTACACCTGCAATTGAACTTCCTTTGCTCTCAAGAAACTCATCTAATGCTTCAGCCTGAGGTACTGTACGTGGGAAACCATCAAATATAAATCCTTTAGCATTTGGATTCTTATCAACTTCTTCCTCCAGCATAGCGATTGTAATTTCATCAGGCACCAATTGTCCTTCTGCAATCAGGGCACTTACGCGCTGTCCCAAAGGAGATTGATTTTTAATATGGGCCCTAAAAAGGTCGCCTGTTGAAATGTGAATTAACTGATACTTCTCAATTAATTTTTCTGATTGGGTGCCTTTGCCTGCACCCGGTGGGCCAAAGAGAACAAAATTAAGCATTCGGGTTGTCTTTAAAGTTAAAAAGCCTTCTGCGCAAGCAGTAAGGCTTTTGATTGTTATTTATACGTTCACAGCTAAACATCTCTGGGAAATTTATTGAAGATTTAATAAAATTAACTCCTACAAATAGAGATTTAACCATTCAAAATAATTTACTTATACCTATTAAATCAGTTGTGATAACTCTCCAGTCCTCAATTCATTAAGCTCAATAAATACAGAGAAAAGAAGGTTACTTTTTAGCCTGCAAATATATAACTATTAATTTACTATCTTGATTTTTTTACAAATAAGCCCTGTCGAGGACCAATACAGAATAATCAAACTACTCGTAAAACCTATTGATATGCACCTCTGCTAATCAAATTATTAACAATACGAGCCTTGGCTTCCATATCTGTTGTTCCATTTATAGCAGCAGAAATAACAGCTCCAGTATTTTTTGCAGGTGATGTAGGGTTAAGACGAAAATCATAAGTGGCAATATTCACAAATAAGGGATCTGTCCCAAACAAAGATACCTCATCGCCCCCATAAGCTGCTTTCCACGCATTAAAATCAGTATAAGGAATATTATTCCAACGCCAAATGCTCAATCCATTAGAATAATACAAATTACTATTTATAATATTATTTGAACCACCAGTAACTTGTTTATTTATAAACACACTCCTATCTGATCTTGGATAAATAATATTGTTTACGATGGTATTGTCATTACAATTTTCGGTTAACCTGATCTCTCCTTCAACTTCATTTGAGTAGCCAAGATCTTTACTGTTCTGAAATATAGTATTGTTTACAACATAACACCTATTGGTACCTCCTCCTGTATAGCCAATGTAGCCCCCAAGATATATCCCTGCTAAGGAACAATTGTATACTAGATTATTCCTTACCACACACTCCTGAGTAGGAAAATTATCGGTTTCACTAACAATTCCGATACCACGACCGCAATCTCTAACCAGGTTTCTTTCAATCAGAATATTCCTGGCACCGTCGATGTAAATACCAATAGCACCATTATGATCTTTGTATGTGGGAATTGGGCCGGTTCTCCCATCGATATTAAAGATTTCGTTATCTGCAATTATGCCATTGCGTACATAATTATATGCCGGATTGGAGTTTGCTGCATAACCACCCGCAGCTACAATACCAATATTTTCTCCCTTATAAACCTTATTTTTTCTTACCTCAAAACCATCTACATATCCATTCACGGTTAAATTTTCGCTATATCCGGTATTGCAGTCAAAGATCTCATTTTCTTCAACCAGAATTTTGGTGAGTGCAACCTCGGTATTTCCTATAATATGAATGCCATGTCCACTTCTACCTAATTCTGCAGTTGCATTATTTTCAATATTAAAAACGCGGTTCTTCTTTATGGAGATGTTGGTTGAGCCTCCTTTTACAACTATGCCATCAACATTAACCCATGCGCTGGTAGTTTTAAAATTACAAATATCAAAACCGTAAATTACAATAAAGTTTACATTATTTACCGTAACCAACGCTTCATTTCCTGAGACAGAAAGACCTTCACCACTAATGATCACTTTTTCTCCTTGATACGGTTTTAAAGTAATTACTTTATCCTTCCTCCCTGACTTAGAAAAAGAGACTTTTTCCTTGTAGGTCCCTCCTCTAACAAAAACAGTATAACCAGGATTAACCAATTCAAGCCCTTTCTGAATTGTACTTACTGGAGCTTCCAATGTTCCATTATTTGAATCGCTCCCATTAACAGCCACATAGATATTTTTTCCAGACGCTTGCCCATCCTGATTATCCGAACCTGCTAAAGAAGTCTTTTTACTGCACGCGGATAAAACACCATAACTTAACATGATGATTCCTAAAAGAAACATCTTCTTAAAACAATCTAACCTTAATGTATCCATAATATAAATTCAATAGGTCACCAACTAAATTATATTTAGTTGGTGACGAAGTATGTTAAAATTAAGAGGCCCCTTTATTCTGAAACTATTTTCCGAATGCTATTGTTGTTTTTATCCAATACATACACCGTTCCATTCTTATCAACCGCAACTCCTGAAGGTGCACTAAATGAGGCTGCTTTACCAACTGCATTAACATTTCCGGCACTCCCGGATCCGGCAAAAGTACTTACAGCGTAATTCATCCCATCTACATAGCGAATACTTTGGTCGGGGTTGGATGTACTACCACCGCCACTACCATTTCCTGCTATATATAAATTGTTGGCAGCATCTATTGTCATTCCCCATGGATATGCAAACTTTGCAGATGTAGCGGCTCCATCCTCATAACCTACAGATCCAGATCCCGCTACCGTTACACCTGACCAATTAGATGGTAAATATTTTTTAATAATTTGGTCCCCGTGCACAGTAATAAACAGATTACCTGCATTGTCAAAAGCAAGTGCCGACGGATAGTTCAGTCCTGTAATAATCTGACTTGTCACACCAGCTGCAGTAACCTGATATACATTTCCTGGTGAATTGCAACTTGTATAAAAAACATTACCACTTTTCTTATCAAAAGTAACACTCCATGGCTCCTGATTGGCCCAGGCTAAAATAGTGGCTGTACCATCAGGGGTAATTTTTCTAATATCCCAATTCCCAGGATCAACAGCATACAAGTTACCTTCAGGATCTATTGTAAGTCCATAAGGTATGCTAAATTTAGCCGCAGTTCCTTTGCCATCGGCATAACCACTACTGTTAGGGTTACCTGCAAAAGTTGTTACGTTTCCATCCTTATCAATTTTTCTGATGCAATGATTACCCACATCAGTTACATACACATTAAGGTTATCATCAACAACAATACCGCTGGCTCTGTACCAGGATTCACCACTAAAATTAAACATAGCATCTGTACCCTTCCCATTTGCAAATCCGGCAACTCCTGAACCGGCAAGTGTAGTTACTGTTCTGGTATATTCATAAGTAAAAGCAGTTGCACTTGTTGCGGTTTTATCACCAATTGCTACGACAATGGCACCCGACCCAGCCTTTTTGGGCACCACAACCATCAATTGTTTACCATTGACACCTATAACCTTTAAGGTTTTGCCATTCAGCGTAACCTTTATCTTTGCTATATCAGTAGCAAAATTACTTCCATTAATTAATATTTGTGTACCACCACTGCCCTTTTCAGGAAGTATTTTGTCAATTGTTATTGGAGAGGAATCGTCATGTGTAAATCCTTCATCCTTTTTACAGCCAGCAATCATTACCATCAAAAAAGCGGCAATAAATAAACAAGCATTTATATATCTTTTCATAATCCTATACGTATTAATAAATAATGAATTCCACTACCAGCCAGGGTTTTGCACTAAAGATGAGTTCTTATCAATGTCATTCTGTGCAATAGGAAATAAGTACATTTTATCACTCCAGGTTCTAGTTTGAAGCAAGGTTCGCTTATTAAAATCAGAGAATGCAAAACCCTGATTACCATCATTTGTAATGGTATTCATTCTATAAATGGTTTGCACTTTCTGATCGCCCATCATCAACCTTCTAATCAATGTGAAATACCTATCGCCCTCAAAAGCAAGTTCAACTTGTCTTTCACGTAATATCCATTTCCTCATTTCTTCCTGATTGCCTAAAACCGCGGGATAAACAGTTTCCAAATTAGGAACACCTCCCCTTTGTCTTACCAGGTTCACATATTTTAATATATCCTGATGATTTGGTTCCACCTCATTTAATGCTTCAGCATAGTTCAAATACATTTCGGCCAGACGCAGATGAATAAAAGGACGATAAGTCACCGTGCTGGTCCTGATATTTGAAGCAGGGCTTACATTTTTTAATACATCATAACCGGTTATATCCCCATTATTATTCACACCCACACCAGATTTTCCGGAGTAGTAGAATTCAGCACGTCCTGTACCATCTTTGTTTGCATCCGACGAAAAGAAATTTCTATCATCCGCAGTGGGAGCAGGCAAAACCGGCTTACCATTGTATTGAATACTCACGTAAAATCTTGCCTCACGGTTAACATACATATTTGAATTCCCCTTAACGTAACCTCTGTTTAAACCATCTCTGGACTTGCCCCAGTTGGCAGGATCATCAGATTGCACAAAGCCTGTCTCTACATACTGAGATTGAGGATCATCGATAGACCTTCCGTTACGCATATAAAAGGCATCTACAACATTCTGTGTTGCATTTTGCATATCATACCCCCCTGGTTTAGGTGCGCAGCGAACTTCATGCCCCCATTGCCATGAATTAGCCATATTGGTAGAGAACAGTATTTCATTATTCCAATTGGTTAGGAATAGATTACGGAAAGAAAGATATGGATCAAACTGAGCATCACCTTCGTCAATATTTGTAAAGAGTTTATAACCTTGCAGATCAATTACAGCTTTAGCAGCATCTGCAGCTACCCTCCATTTATTTACATCATATTGTGAAGGAGCCAAAGCAGTACCGTCATGGTTTTTCAACCCTGAAAACTTCGCATTCCCATTCCATAAAGGACTAGCAGCCAGCAATGTCACTTGTGATTTAACGGCAAGACAGGATGCCTTAGTTGCCCTTCCGTAGTTCACCGTAGAAGACCATGTATCAGGTAAATCGGCCGCGGCGCGGTCTAACAGTGAATTGATATGCGCAACGCATTCATCAAATGGGGCACGCGGGTATTTATTGTAATCATCATTGAGACTCAACAATTCTGTAACCTTAACAAAAGGCCCATACTGTCTTAATAGCTTCCAATAAAACCATCCTCTTAAAAAAAGTGCTTCTGCCTTGTATTGTTTTTTTAAATCTACACTGATTATACTTTCAGGCATCTTATCTATATTTTGTTCAAATACAATACTTTGTCTGATGCCGGCATAATTATCAGCCCAGTAATACCAATAATCACTCTGTGCATTCCAATTTCCGGTAATCATTTTGCGAACCGGCACACCCTGAATACTACATGAGGTTTCATCACTTGCACCAAGCATACTATAGGTATCCGCAGGTATGGAGATACGGCCATAAACCTGGTTCAAATAAGATTCTGCATTTGCTCTGGTTTGCCAAAGCATATCAGAAGTAAGCAAATTATCGGGTGTTTTATCTAAATATTTACAGCCCGGACTAAACAACAATATGTAAAGAACAATACTGCTGAAAGAAAGAAAGTTTTTATATAAATTATTCATTGTAGTCATTTTAAGTATTGGTTATTAAAACTGTGCCCTCATACCAAAAGTTACCATCCTAATAATGGGATACTTTGCACCGTTAGACCCCAGTTCGGGGTCCCATATCTTGAATTTACTGAAAGTCAGCAAGTTCTGACCAGAGGTGTAAAAATACAATACTGGTACACCTGCCTTTTTCTTTGATTCAGATGTAAGTGTATATCCTAAAGAAGCCTGCTTTAAACGGATATAAGAACCATCTTTAAGCCAATGCGTACTGGTCAGGTAATTATTATCAGAAAGACTACCAATTGTTAAACGAGGATAATAAGCATCCTGCCGAGGGTTTTCAGGCGTCCATCTGTCTAAAACATTAGCCAAGGTATTGTTTTGATATTGTCCCAGTCCAGAGAAAGGTATTACTCCAACTCCGTCAGCACCCATCCCATTTGCTAGAATAGATGAGCCATTTGCCATAATCCCAACATCAGCAACTCCCTGAAAAAACAACGATAGATCGAACTTTTTAAATGCCAGGGAGAAACCAGCTCCATAGAGCCAGGAAGGGAAAGGCGATTTACCAAGTTTTCTGCTGTCATAAGCATCAATAACACCATCACCATTCTGATCCACATAACGAATGTCACCCGGAAGTACTGTACCGAATTTTTGTTCCGGACGTGAGTCTATATCATCCTTATCGGTAAAATATCCATCAGCAACATACCCTAAAAATTCATTGAAGGCATATCCTGTTTTACTTTGGTAAGCATACTTTCTTACAGGTTCATCCGCAAAAGTAATTTTATTCTTACTGTGGGTTACATTTCCAAATACCCTTATACCTACGGCACCGATCTGATCATTATACTCAATACTTGCATCGATACCCCGATTACTCATCTCACCTAAATTGGCAAAGATTGCTGTTGACCCGAATCCACCTATTGAGGAGATCGACTCTCTTCTGATTAAAATATCTTTACGCTTCTCATCAAAAGCATCTAAAATCAGATTGAGCTTATTAAACAATCCTATCTCAAGCCCTATCCCGGCTTTATTAGATTTTTCCCAGGTTAAATTTTCAATACCTAATAAATTTTCAGTTAAACCACCATACCAAGTACCGTTCATACCGAAACCGGTGCTGGCGCCATCTCCAATTTGTGTTAAATAAGGAAATCTGCTGGCATCACCTATATTATCATTACCAACAACACCATAAGAGCCACGAAGCTTTAAAAGGCTAAATGTTTCGGTGAATGGCTTAAAGAAGCTTTCATTAGATATTACCCATCCCCCAGATATTGAAGGGAAAAGACCGAATTTCTTTCCTTTCTCAAAATTTTCAGATCCTGTATAACCCGCATTAACCTCTAGCAAATATTTATCCATATAGCCATAAGTAATTCTTCCTGCTAAACTCTGGTTGCGGAACGGAATAGAACCGATTACATCACCGGCGGTACTTTTTAACCTGTTTCTCATGTTATATAAAAACATCCCACCTAAACGATGCTTACCAAAGGTTCTATCGTAATTAAGATTCCCTTCCAAATACATCATCCTTTCGCCGGTTGAGGACCGATCGTAACCTAAAAATTGCTGTCCGATTCTGGTCTGCGTAAATATTAGTTCACCATTAGAATCACGGCCAATGGCCTGCCAATTATCGTTTACACCAAATCTTCTGTTATCAAACTGTCCGTAACTATCAAAGGAGAACCTTGCATAAGATGACAAACCAGGGGTTAACGCATCTAATTTTTGATTTACTGTAAATACAGATTGAACTGTAGGACGGAACTCATCAGAATATCCTCTGTTTTGAACATCATTTAAAGGGTTGCTACCTCCATTTGTTATTGGCCCTGCCCATTTACCATCCGGATATCGAGTTGGAAAAGCTACAGGTGTGGTTGCATAGGCTAGGTACCATAAATTACCGGCCGAAATGCCAGGATAACGTGCATTTATTAACATTGCGCCTAGATTTAACTGAAGCAAAGTACTTTTGGTTACATTTACATCTATATTACTTCTGAAGTCATATCGCTTAAAATCCAGATTGGGGTTAAATCCGTTTAGGTTTGAAACTTTATATGGACCGGTTTGGTTATAAAAAGAACTTGAGATGTAATATCGTACAGTTTCAGTACCACCATTAATGTTTAGGTGAGCATTAGTCAATGATGAATGGCTTTTATATACCTCATCTATCCAGTTTACATTTGGATACACAAAGGGATCTAAACCACTGGCCGTTTTTTGAATAATTTCATCAGAGAAATTAGGAAGAAGCCCCATGTTTGTTCTTGCTTCATTTAACAATTGCATGTATTGAATTCCGTTTAGCATTTTTGGTCTCTCTGTAAAACCTGTTAAACCTGTTTCCGCTTTCATAGATATTTTCGGGGTGCCCGCAACTCCTCGTTTAGTAGTAATAATTAGAACACCATTTGCACCCTTAGCACCATACATTGCTGTTGAAGAAGCATCTTTAAGTAATGAAATACTGGAAACATCTTCTGGATCTATGTTGTTAAATGAACCACCAAAATCGCTGTTAACATCATCTCGCTGAACCCCATCCACTATGATAAGCGGCGAAGCATTTCCAGTAAATGTTCCTAAACCTCGTATCGTGAACTGTGAATTGTCATACCCAGGCTCTCCACTTGATTGCATGGAGATAATACCTGCAACTTTTCCGGCCAAAGCATTAGAAAGACTTGCAACCGGAGTTCTCATATCCGCCATGTTCACAGAACTAATAGAACCTGTTACAGTAATCTTTTTCTGAGTTCCGTAGCCAACCACAACAACCTCCGAAAGCTCATCAACAGCTTCCTTAAGTACTACATTTATTGTAGTCTGACCACCAACAGCAAGCTCTTGGGTAATAAAACCAGTATATGAAAAAATAAGTATTGAATTTGCTGAGGTAACAGCAATACTAAAATCACCATTATTATTAGTCGTCCCTCCTCCGGTTTCTCCTTTTATTTTAACTGTAACACCAGGAATTCCCTTCCCCTGTTGGTCTAGTACCCGCCCACGTATGTCAATAGCTCGAACAACAGATTTTCTATTAGAAAGTGCATCAATCTTTTCTCTAACTACAACAGTTCTATCCTCTACAGTATAGGACAAAGGTTGACCGCTAAATATTTTCTCGAGCACCTCATTCAGTTCTACAGAATTAACCCTTATATCTACCGTCTTTGCATTTTGCAGCAATTCATCGGTATATAAGAAGTCATAATTACTTTGTTTTCGTATTTCTTTAAAAATACTCTTTAGGGTCGCCCTTTTTTCAGAAAGCGTTATCCTTTGAGCAAAACCTACTGCACTTACCTGCATTATGGTCGCTATTAATATTACGGTGGTTAGTCGCATAATCAGCAGTAGTTTATTGATATACTTTTTGAGCACACCAAGTTCGTTAGCATAATTTTTATACATTTGTTAGTCTGGTTATTAGCGAGTTGATATTGCACTTACTAAAAGTACAATGGTTGGTTCGCTGGTTAAAGTTGATTGAATCGCAAGTTTTGTTGACTTAGTAATCAAGACATGAGCCAGTTGTGTTGCAAGCACTTCTGGCTTTTTTTATTAGCAAAGGTCCTTTTTACAATTGCAGAAAAGACACTATACTAAATCCATGATTACTTTATTATTGATATGTAGCTATTTCGTAACTATAATCCTCCTTTCTTCAATTATAAAGTGAACCTTACCAGTATATTCGAGTTTTCGGAGCACTTGTGAAACATTCGCAAAACGGCTCACGGTACCACCAAATTTATCTTTAGAAACAAGTCCTTTAAATACAACATCTACATTATACCATCTCGAAATCTTTCTCATCACTGATTCGATACTTTCGCTATCAAACATAAAATATCCGTTTTTCCAGGCCAATACTTCATCCAGATTTGCCTCAACGACATCTAGCCCACCTGGTCCGTTGACAGCCTGATTACCAGGACTCAGCACTTCTTCAGCACCCAAAACTTTAATCAATACAGAACCTTCTACAAGTGTAGTTTTGGTCACTGGTTCATCTATATAGCTGTTTATATTAAAATGAGTTCCGAGAACTTTTATTTCCTGATTTTCTGACTTAACTATAAAGGGATGTCTTTTATCTTTGGCTATTTCAAAGTATGCTTCCCCCTTTAATTCCACGCGCCTTTCTTTAAGGGCAACAAAAGATGCCGGGTATGTCAATGACGATGCCGCATTCAAAAGCACTTTACTTCCATCTGGTAAAATCACCTCGTATTGTCCACCTCTTGGCGTTTCTATACTGTTAAGAGCTGTATTTGATCCCTTGCCTGGTGCAATGGCATAAACAATTTTTCCGTCCGACAGCTTAGTAACTGTCACACCTGCCGCTACAGCCAGTTTCCCATTTTTAGCATCACTAAGGCTAATTTTTTCCCCATTTGCTAACGTAAGTATTGCTTTATTTCCTCCTGGAGCTATATCGTGAGCTAATTCATCAGAAGATTTAATATCCTTTCTGGATAAATAATAAATCCCACCTATGCTTAGGGTAATCAGAATGATTGCCGCTGCTGCAATTTTACCCCAATACAAGTTCCTTGTTGGTAAAACACTAATTTTACTTTCATCATCCTTAATTGTATTTTGTATTTTATCATGAAGTCCTGAGATTTCGCTTAAGGACATTTCTGCCTGATCGTCAGTACCTACTAATCTTGAGGCTTCTTCTGCAAGTACAAAATCCCATTCAGGCTTATAACTTCCTGCTTTAATAAGGATAAAAACTCTCTCAAGTTCATCCGTATTACATTGGTTGTTTAAATATTTAGTAAACAGGTGTATGATTTCGTTGTTCAATTTCCCTCCTTTTGTAACTAATACAAATGGAATCAACAATACATCTATCCCAATAAAAAATTATTTTATTGTTGCAGCAATGAGCAAAATCATCGCACTTCTGATGGTAATAAATCCTCTAATTGATTTTAAAGCCTTTACCATTTGATTATTTACAGTACTTTCAGAAATACCTAGTTCTACTGCAGCTTGTTTATAAGTTAGCCCCTGTATTCGACAACGAATAAAGACCTCTCTCCTTTGTTCAGGTAAACTTTTTATAGCTTCTTGAAATATAGAGCTGCTTTCACTATAGTCAAGTAAAAGTTCTGTGGAATTTTCTTCATTTATTACAGATCTGCGCATTTCGTCCACAATGTTTATTTCATGTTGGGCTCGTTTCAACAGATTAAGTAGGTGTCTCCGTGCAATAGTATACAAATAGGGCTTAAATGGAAGTTCACAATCTATTTTATCCCGATTTTCCCAGACTTTAATAAAAGTATCATGAACAACATCTTCCGCAAGAAGTGATGACTTCGCCGTTCTTAGAACAAAATATTTCAATTGTTTAACATATAAATAATACAGTCTACTTAAAGCATCCGTATCACCCTCCCTAAGAAGTGTAATTAATTCCTTTTCACTGTAATTATTATAAATGTTCATCAGGTTTGGTTCCCAACCCGAAACTACAAAAATTAAGACAAATTATATGGGTTATTAATTCCCGACTATACCACCTGGTCCAGGCATCCTATTTTTGATGTTCCTGCAAATAACTACTATTTCTGGATTTTAAAGCAAAATCCTTTAGCACTTCAATCTCTTCTGGGTCATAAGGTTTAAAATCACCATGAAAGAGATCATGCTGCCATACTGCGGGGATAGGATCTGCAGGCCGATGGCCCCATGGCAAATCTGTTTGTGTTTTACCATTAACCAGTCCCCACAACATACAGCCAACTTTTTCATTATAAAAAACAGCCAGGTTATCTTTAATTACAGATCCATTAGGCCTATTCATCCATTCTGTATTGATCAGAGGTCTTCCATGCGTTTTAAGTTCTCCAATTTGTTTAATCAGCTCATTTTTATTACCATAATTATGAAAGGAAATAATATCCGAATTGGCCAGAGCAATATCATTCAATTGCTTATCTCCATTCCATATATCAATTGTTATAGGCTGAGAAGGATTGATTTCACGTGCCCACTTGGCTACTTTTTTAAGCAGCGGAAAACTGGCAGAACCCAGTCCTCCATTTGTCGGCTCGTTATACAAGTCCCATATAAAAATACGTTTATCGTCCTTGAATCGTCCTATTACAGCTTTGACATACTTCTCGATACGGGAATGGGTAGTAGGATCAACAACCATACTATGCCCCGGACTAGGTGACCATGCCCATGCATACCACCCTTTAAGTGGTTCAGGCTGCTTTCCTACTTTAGGATCATGTTCAATTCCAAACACGCAATCATCAAACAAAGCAGGCATAAACTTAATATTATGCTTATCACAAATGGCCAGAAACTTATCCAGTGTATTTAAAAAATATTCCGGATCATCTTCATAAACTGCGTATTGCAGCACAGCCCTCAAACAATTCAATCCGGTTTTCTCAGCAAGGGCTAGCTCTGTATCTATCGCCTTCGCATCAAAACTGGTCTTATCCCACATCTCGGTATAATTAATCGCATAGGCCGGGATATAATTAAAGCCACAATAAAATGGCTGTTTATTGTACCATTCCCATATTTTTTGTTTAGACCAGCGCTGGTCAGTTTGAGCGATAACCGGGCAAACGAATTGCACTAGCAACAATAAAGTTATTGCATAAAAAAGCTTTCTCATTACAAAGTTTAAAAATTGATGTACTTAAAGCACAAGAGGATTAATTTCAGATTTTACCAAGTCTCCGACAGGAGCATTCATCAACCAACGCTCGCGATCATTTACCTGCCAGCTATTTTTTGGTTCAGCTACCCTTGCACCATCGGCAACGTAGATAATGGTCATTACCTCTCGCATAAGATCCGATTGATTACCCGGAGCACTATGAATGGTATTCCCATAATGCCATGTTGCATCTCCTGCCTTCATTGTCGACGAACGCATTATGGGAAAAGCATTATCTTTTACATATTTTTCGTACTCAGCTTCCGATTCATCAGAAATTTCATAATTAAACACTACTCCGTTTTTATGAGAATCAGAAGCAAACGTCAACATTCCCATCTCTACATTAATATCTACCAGCGGCATCCACATAGTGATAGTATTGTGTGTATCCAGAGGCCAGTAATACTGATCCTGATGCCATGGAGTAGGTCCACCACCCGGTTCTTTAAATAATGCCTGGTCATGATAAATACGCACATTTTCAACCCCAAGTAAATCCGCAGCAATCTTACCCATACGTTTGGCAAGCGTAAATTTCTTTGCCTGTTCATCTACCTCCCACAAATTCATGATCTGCAAAAAAGCTTTCCCATAAGTATCTCTTTCTTCTAAATCCCTCTTTTCAGTATTAAACTTATCAGCAGCTTCTTTTATAACATCTCGGTAAATAAGCACCTCTTCAGCATTAAGAACATTTGGGATTAAAACATGTCCGTTCTGACGAAATTCTGCAGCTTGTGCATAAGTTATATCATGGTACTGATTTAATTCTGGTAATTTAATTGTCGACATAGCACTCTTTAGTTTAGGTTTATATTTGGTGTTCTAATTACTAAATAACTATTTATCCTTAGTTTGCGAAAGGAGTAAATTGGCTATTTAATGGTTTTTTTTATCCATTTACAAATAATAACCAATAACTTTATGAAAATATGAACTAATTAACATGGCAAGAGCTGCATTTGAAGCATTAGATCCGTATAATGACAATTCGTTTCTCCTTCGTGAATTCAGGGAATTTACTGCGCCATATCATTTTCATCCAGAACATGAACTTACACTTATTGTAAAGGGTAAGGGCAATCGCTATGTAGGCAATCACATGGATATATACAGTTCAGGGGATCTGGTTCTGATAGGCACAAATTTACCTCACTGCTGGAAAATTGAAAACAATCAGGAAGAAGAAAATGAAGTTGCCTCCATAGTTATCCAGTTTAGCAATGACTTTCTGGGCACAGATTTTCTGGCCAGACCCGAATTGTCTCAAATACTGGATCTGCTGGAGAGAAGCAAGCATGGAATACAGTTTTTAAATCACACTGCCGAAGAAATAACCAACAGATTAGTTCTTTTGGCTAAAGAACCTAATTCTTTTAAACGGCTTATCGAATTTTTAGAAATCCTGCATACCCTGGCAATCTCCAAAGAATATATCCTGCTGGATAAACATGGCACAAAGGCCCATCAATCAGGAAAGACAGAGCGGATCAACACCGTTCTTGGTTATATTATTGACAACTACAAGAATGAAATCCTGCTTGATCATGCCGCTGCTTTGGTGAATATGACTCCAAATGCTTTTTGCAAATACTACAAGAAAACCACAAAGAAAACCTTTATAGAAACAGTAACCGACTACCGGATAAATTACGCCATCCAGCAGCTCATAAATTCTGATAAATCCATTTCGGACATATGCTTTGAGAATGGTTTTGGCGACCTATCTCATTTCTATAAGTTATTCAAAAGAAAGATGAAGCTGAGCCCATTAAAATACCGTAAGGAATTCAGGAAAGATACCACCTAATTTATTTTACCATTGGCCGCATCCGGAGTCTGTTTTAAATAAATACGATACAATTCAAAAAATGTTGGGGCATCCAACAATTCAATCTTAGGGTCAATACGTTTTAGCTCATCGACCACTTTCACATGCCATCCTGGATCCTTTAAGATATTGCGAAACCAATGAAATGGCACAGGACGTTTCCCTATCCTATCTTGAATATGCTTTGCCGCTACCGCCGGATCATCTTCATTAACATCATCATCAGCACGCAACACTGGCATATTTCCATGTAAAGAAGTTAAAGGGGTTTTCTGGGGGACTATTCCATTCGGACTAAATTTAGCATAAGCATCCAAGCCCTTTTGATTAAGTCCGGGTGCCTGACCATCAATGATAAAACCTGTGATGCTTAAATCCCACTTAGCATAATAAGGTTTATTGTGTGCAACCCAGGCATCCAGACCATCAGGCAATGCAGAAATGGGTCTGGGTTCTTGCAGCATTCCGGGCATTAGATAGCCAGCGCCATTATCTGCTGCCGCAAAATAGTCATTCTCGGTGGCAGATTCTCTCCTATACTCCATTGCCATTGGCACGCGCTGCTGTAAGACGGGGCTGATGCACCACATCAAAGGAATTTTGCCGCGCTCCGGGCTATCCCATAAAGTAGGCGTAGTTTGTGACACCCACGAAGAGGCATCGTAATCACCCACATAGAAAATAAAGAAATTGCGTCCTTTAAAATCAACTTTTCCATCCTCGCTTAAATAACCTCTTTTCTTTAAATCGGTTGCTGTGACCCACTTTTGTTCATATTTCTGTTTAAGTGGATAATGCTGCCAGAAAGATGCATTTGCGAGTGCACCAAAACCAATGGCATCAGCGTCTTTAAATGCATTATAAGCACTGATAACGGCAGAATATTCCCATTCCGTTGGCACATCATCATGGCTCCCGCCAGCATGTTTAGTATATTTAAAAGCCCATGGAGGAAAACCACCAAGATAAGCATAATCTTTTCCTTTATTATGCTGATAGGCGGTCAGTAGCAATTCTTTAAGGGTCTGCAGGTCTGTTCCGGTTTTCTGATCACGATCATCGGTAGCCGGCTCATCCCCCAAGGGCTAAGGTCAAAGAAAAATCCTTTCTTACTAACAAAAAAATCATGATTGGTAAGCGTGTGATGATTTGGCCCTGCAGCATGCGGATTTTTCATCCACTGCTGGTCCACATAATATGCGCCATACTTTGTATTGGTTTTGCCAGCCTTTGTGTATTTCTCCGTAAACCACAGGTAAGCATCGTTTTTTGCTGAACCAGTTGATAAACGCTTAGTTCCGGGAATATTCCCAGCCCCCGTAAATAATGAAGACCCATCTTTATTTATAAGCCATACCTTAACAGGTAATTTAGGTCCCTGTAATACAAGGCGGGTATATAGGCTGTTTTTACCAACATCATAGCGAATAGCAAGCGCATCTTCCTGACCGGCAACAGATGAAGCCACGTTACTAGTTGCAGCAACATGAGGGTCGTAAACAACCACACCTTTAATAGCGGATCGGTATGCTTTAACCAAACTCACAACATCCTTATAAACAACGGTGTCCCTATCACTTAACCATCTGTCCTTTTGCCTATATTTATCCCACCAGTATCTGTCAATATCAATTGCTCCGTTCTTTATCATGTAAACATATAACCTGGGTGATTTGCGGTTCACTATCCCTTGCAGGGTAGAAACTGTGTGCACATCATCCCATGCTGTTTTTACTTCTTCAGCATTATTCAGATCCTTTGTTAAGGTATATTCCAAATCAAAAATGCCTATGACCTCTTTTCCCAAGGACTGAGATTTTACAAAAAGAGAAAGCAAAACAAAGCATGTCCCTAAGAACATGCTTATTGTCAATTTAAAAGTCGTCATTATCTGTATGTTAAGCAGTGAATATAAAGAAAATGACGAAATAAAAAATAATACCGCATTAAGCTTTTATCGCAAATGCACCTGGCTGATAATCTCCTGCCGGAGTACGAAAAGCGATATTAAGGCGATTATAGCTGTTAATGGTATTAACGGCAATGGTCAAATCAATCAGCTCCTCTTCAGTAAACTGCTGTATAGCTTCATGATAAACCTCGTCAGAAACGTCACCTTCTTTTATCTTGGTTACTGCTTCTGCCCATGCCAATGCAGCACGCTCACGATCTGTATATAGTGGCGCATCACGCCATGCGTTCAATACATATAATCGTTGCTCAGTCTCGCCTTCCACACGTAAATCTTTTGAATGCATATCCAAACAAAATGCACATCCATTAATTTGAGATACCCTGAAATAAATTAAGTTTAAAAGTTTCTTTTCAACCGGAGATTTAGCAAGATAACTTCCTAAACCATACATTGCTTTCATAGCGTTTTGTCCTTTTGCGAAAAAATTGATTCTTTGTTCCATTTTCTTTTTTTTATCTAAATTGTAATTCAATATTTGTTTTATACCCCTATGACAATTGAGATTTCCGAAATAGGACATCGATGAATAAATATTTTTTAAATTTTAATTTAATTCCAGATTTATGAGCAAAAAACCAGCACTTCCTTTATGGACCATCCTATCCCCAATTGTTGCCTGGTTAGCCTATTTTGGCAGTTCATTGAATCTGGGGATTTTCTATACTTTTTTTCTGGCGGCTGTACTTATTGCTGCTGTTCTTGCGGCCGTACATCATGCCGAAGTTGTAGCGCACCGTGTTGGAGAACCTTTTGGAACCTTGTTGCTCGCACTGGCAATTACTGTAATCGAAGTGGCGTTGATTGTTTCTTTAATGCTAACGGGTGGACCGGATACTGCTGCTCTTGCCCGGGATACGGTTCTGGCTGCAGTGATGATTATTCTAACCGGAATTATCGGTTTATGTTTACTCGTAGGTGGGGCCAAGTTTAAAGAACAGGTGTTTAGCCTGCCGGGAGTAAGTGCAGCACTGGTAACCCTTACCGCAATATTAGTACTTACGCTGATCCTTCCAAATTATACCACCAGCAAAGCAGGGCCTGAATACACCCCTACGCAGCTCATCTTTGTTGCTGTAGTTTGCCTCGTATTATATGGCGCTTTTGTAATGGTTCAGACCATCAGACACCGCGATTTCTTCTTACCACCTGATGCTGATGGCGACGAAGAAGTACATGCAGAGCCACCTACCAATAAGATTGCTTTGTTGAGTACATTTTTATTGCTTTTATGCCTGGGCATTGTGGTACTACTGGCAAAAGCTCTGGCCCCTGACATCGAAAATGCGGTAATCAATTTTGGCGCGCCAAAATCATTGGTTGGGGTTATCATTGCTACTGTAGTATTGCTTCCGGAGGGTCTTGCAGCTTATCATGCGGCAAGAAAAAACCGCCTGCAAACCAGCCTCAACCTAGCCCTAGGCTCTGCATTGGCCAGTATCGGCTTAACTATTCCCGCTGTGGCCATCGTATCTATCCTAACCGGAATGACCATCACCTTAGGGATCGACATGAAGGCTACCGTATTGTTGCTGCTGGCACAGTTTACGATCATGCTTTCGCTGGCCACTGGCAAAACTAACATTTTACAGGGTGTGGTTTTAATGGTAATATTTATGGTTTATCTTTTCACGATTATAGCCCCTTAGTTCATTACAAAAAAATGCATATCGCTTATGGCAATCCATGTTTTTGGATAGAAATGGGTTACCTTTTTATATTCGAGGGTATTAAGAAATGAACAAAACTTGAATCTAAAAACAAAATCATTATGAAAAACCTATTCAAATTTAGCTTTTTAGCTTTAGCAATGTCTTTATCAGTAGCCGCCTGCACTTCAGAGAAAAAAGCAGATGCTACCGACTCTACAATGACTGATACTTCTATGACCGCAACGGATACTATGGCAACTGATACAGCTGCTATGGACACTACAGTTACGGATTCCATAAAAAAATAATTTAAGTCTCACCCTACTAAAGGCTTCTGCTCACTAAATGAACAGGAGCCTTTAATTTTAATAACTCGTTTCGTGAAATATCCGGTCTACTTTTTCTTTTTGGAGGATTTGGCTGACGGATTAAACTCCAGACACAGATTTAGCCAGTACTTCAGCTCCTGGTTTTTCTCAACATCAGTATCATCCACATATACAAAATCCTTCATCGTTCGCCCGTTATTGACCATCTGCCTGCAATTGCTTTCTTCCAGTTTTTCGTCTGCTTTGCTTCGGCCAATGCGGCATAACAGTCCGGTGCTGGTTACGCATATGCACATCTTTTCATCAACCATAAAGCATATTCCACTGAACATTGCTTTTTCTGTCACATCCTCCCGATCTTCAAGTAGTTCGCGGACACGGTTCGCTAATCGCTCGTTATAACCCATGATATACTGTTTTTCTGGTGCTGTATTACCCCGATTGATGCTAAGTCTTAATCAAGGCATCAAACAAAACTAAGCATTCCGTTTAAAAAATACCATGGAGGATATCTTGTGCTCAGGCAATAAATTCACCAGTTAACTAGGTTTAGGTAGGGACTGGTCAATCAAACCATCCAAATTACCTGTCACTTTTGTTCAGGAGATGGCAGAATTTTAAGGAGTTAATTCTTGCGAATCACCAAATGGGCAAGTGCAGGATCGCCCATCATGCGCTGAACCTCAGCCTGGACAATGTCCTGAACATCCCGCTTGATCTGCAGGTAATTCGTTTGTACCATAGTTGAATTGACCCTTCTGATTACGGGGATCGGAACATACGCCGCTTCTTCCTTATTGAGGGCATCAAAATTGTTCAATATCTCGCCATGAAAAGCCTTTAAGGTAATTTTTTGGTCTGGAATATCGGCAACCATGCCTACAAATTCTCCACTGGAGAGTGCTGCAATTCTGGAGGCCGGAACGGCAAATTCCAGTTGCCTGCTTTTACTGACGGAGGTATCGCCGCTATTGATTGACATGCTTTGGCGGTCCTGCATGATCTTGCCGATTCGCTCACTCAGCTGTTTGGCGGTATCACCTGTCACCTGGCCTGCAATGATGTTGCCCACAGTGCTCATGATTACATCTGCCTGTTCCCGGCCATAATCCTTACGCAACTGGCTTGCGTCCTGTATGCCCAGGCAAACCCCTATTTTGTTACTCCTGCCGGTAGCAATGGTGGGAATGATGTCGGTGGTTAACGTGGGAAACTCATCAAAGATCAACATGGATTTCAACTTATTCTTCTGATTGATGATTTTCAGCAAACGGTTTACGTACAAAGAAAGCACAGCCCCATAGGTCTGGATTTTCTGTGGGTTATTTCCCATACAAATGACCTTCGGATGCTCGGGATTATTGATATCCAGACTAAAATCATTTCCGGACAGCACATAATAGAGCTGAGGAGATGACAACCTGGCCAATGCAATCTTAGCGGAGGCAATCTGCCCTTCAAGTTGTTCCATGACATCATTCAGGTAAGCATTTACAAACGGGTTTATCAACACCTCTATTTCCTTTTCCAGACGCATCACGGTGAACAGGCTGTCATAATCCAGCTGAATCAGTTCAATCGCATGTGGTAAGGTACAATAGGCCCCGTTCTGATACTTGCGCAAAAACCAGATAATCGCTGTCACAAAATTAATTGGAGATTCCACAAAAAAATCACCCTGCTTTTTCTGCCACTCCCGATTCAGTCCCAAAAGAATGGTACGTGCAGATTCTGAGGCGTCAGTTATGTCCACCATCCCTAATGGATCAAACACATTTCCGCGATGGCATCGCGATAAGTCGTCAAAATTAATAAAAATACATTCTGGTTTACCGGGGTAACGATCCTTATGCTTCAACCAGTGGTTATAGGCAATTAAAGAAAGATCTGGAAATTTGAAATCATATACCAGCATAGAATAAGGCGAAGCTTTGGCCAGTGCCTGTGTGATAAATTCCCGGATGCAAAAAGCTGACTTGCCTGAACCGGGGTTGCCCAATACTATGGTGGCACGTGCCGGGGAGATCACATTGATATAACCCCTTCTTTCCTTACCCTTCAGCTTATACCTGGTCGGCAAATTGATTGAAAACTCATTTTCCAGCAGGCGTTCTTCCTGGGGAAAACTCTCCTGGTCACGATTAAAAATATCACCACTCAGTTTGCCCTTGATAATTCTGGAACATAGCGTCGCACCTGTCAGCATCAACAAATACCCGATGGAAGTCAGCCCGATATACAGCAGGCTCCTCCAATGCGGACTCAGTGTCAACAGCAGAACCAGGGCGCTGATAAAATACAATAGCAGACCGGTGAACAAATAGGCAAGGCCGGTTTTAGAACTTAATTTCTCATCCTTTTTCCCTCTTACCCCCAATAGTGAGATGAACAGAAAACCTAAAGCAATAAACTTGGATCTATGGAAATCTTCAAACAATCCCGAATGCGCTATATTGACCATCATCCGGTCAGTAAAAGCACTGACAAATCCCCACAATCCAAACGTCATATAGCCATAATAATAAAAATGTAAGAGCAGGATACTGATTGAAATGAACCTTGTCATCTCCAAAATCTTTCTCATTGCCTGTTCATTCTCACCTGTTTGCATTGCCATAATTTCTATTTAATGTTTAACTCTATATTTTCGCCTTTGGCCTTTCCGCTGTGTTTTTACCACAGGAATCACAGGACGATCCTGCTCAGACCGGATCTGTGACAGATTGATCGCCGCCGATACACCAGCCCCAGGCAAGCCATCATCCAGCTCACCAGCATGCAGACCCTGACCCTTTTCAAATTCCAAGGCAGGGTAACCATTATCGCCCAGTCTACTTAATATACCCTTGGCACCGTAGGCACTACCCAGAGCTGCTCCCTGAAATGCACATGTATTAAGGTGATCAACATAGATCATGTCTTGCAATTCACCTTTGGGATCGTCTTTGATTACCACATCAATCCCCTTTGTTTTCAACGATGCGGAGAATGCTGCTGTATCACAAATTTGCGGGTTATTCAGTATACGCTCTATTTCATAAATGATTCTGCCTTCCAGGCCCAGCTTAAGTGGCACATTTCTTTTAAATCTTTCCTCAAGCTTATTTAAGCCCGGGTTGAATGGAAAAGAACTGGCTTTGACCGGCACTCCTATTCGATTCCCAGCCCCGTCGAGCAAACGGTAAATTAGACCCCGGTTTTTAAACAGCTTCGACCCTTCCTTACCCCGTTCGGCCCGAATGTTATACAATCCCAGGATCGCATTTAACTCGGCAAATGAGCTAAAAAGATATTCATTTAGCTTCCTATCCAACACCCCCGCGATACCGCTAAAGGTTTGCGATTTACCATAGGTTGGCTTTAAAAGCTGGGCCTGATACAAAGCCAACCCTGAATCTTTTACGGCTGTGCTGGTAGTAAGCGCAAAGCGAGTTCGTATTTGTTTAAGGAGAGACTGAAAACGGTCTGCTTTCATATATAAATTTATTCGGCGACCATCAGCCTGTATATTTGTCGTTAAAATGTGGAGGTGAGGATGTGCCCCGTCAGAATGCTCATAAACCAAATAGGGCTGGTTGCCAAAACCAATCCCATGCATATAAAATTTAGCAATCTCCTTTAGTGAGTATGGAGTAAGCCGGTTCGCCGGATCAAAATTTAAAAAAATGTGCAGGCCATTTACTTTAGTGCGCGGATTCAATGCGGCCATCTTTTCCAGCATTCCCAAACGATCAGACTGAGTCAGTTCGGCAAGTTGACAGGGGTAATTCTCAGCCATCATGCAGGTAGCATCCCCCGAGATCAGTTTACGCTCATTATAGTAAAAGCTGGAGCTTATGGATTTGATTGTTTTTATGTGTGCAACCATTTCTCAGCAGTTGAATTGATAAATCTATTAATCTCCTCAACTTTTTTCAACAATTTTCGACGGTCCATTTCATAGTTTAAAAGCCAAGTGTGGAATAGTGAAAGGTTGGGCAAGGCCTGCAGTTTCTCAATGGCCTGGTTAAGGTGGATCAACACATCATTTAAACCCTGTCTTAAAGTCACCAGTTCAACAAAAATATCCTGTAGCGACTGGTTTCTCGAGGCTGCAATCATGGGCTTCCCCAATAAGATCGCCCGTGCGTACTCGCTAAAACTGGTCTGGGTTGTGCCTGCAAAATTCTCCAGCAACCGCTCTTGTTCTCCTGCTGTTAACCGCACAGCATAGCATTTGTTTCTAATATTTTTCTTGTTTTTCATTCCTGTATCCTTAATCAATATTTAAAAGCATTACAATACACCGATGAGACAGTGTTTTAACCTGGCTACGGCGCCATCTGAAGACCCGGCAATCTTTTATGCACAGTATTTATTCTGACCTGTTGTACAAAAGTAAGGTTGATTAAACCTAGAAAACGACCCAGTATAAATTCTAAAGAGGATAACCTTCATGATCAAAAAATAACAGGAAAGGCCAGCTCAAGGCCAATGAGAAATTTAAGCCGAGGCTCAAACGTAGCAAGAAGCGCAATAAAAGCATAAACAACAATGAAAATTTTTTCCAATGCACCTTAAATTCTAAATAGGTTATTCCCCACACAATAGATGACCTTTATAACCCGATCATTTAATGAAAAAGTTCCAGTCATTCCAAGCCTGCTAGGAAGACAAACAAATCGTGATTACCTGAGCGCCTCAATGATTCGCAATTACTTAAAATTTCAACTATGGGAGAATACATAAAATACAAAAACAAGGTCATTAAACTGGGGACCTGTGAAAGCCTCTATTATGCCTGCTATCCAAAATATGTTCTGGCACTGGAATCAGGCCAGCTTCGGCAAGAACCTGGAAACCTTTCCCCCGAACAATATGCCCAGGCGGATATGGGTTTCCTTTTTCGCTTTCCTTTTCCGGATGAAGATCATTTGAAACTGGGAGAAGTAGAGGATTACAGGCGCGGGGTGCCTGTAATTATTACAGAGCCAACCATATTGGAAGATTCTTCCGCCGCGACCAAACCATCCTATCCCAGGGAGATTGAGCTTGCCCAGCAAAAACTGATACATCGACATTCCGATGGCAGGCTTTGCCTGGTCCTGGTTTATAGGGATCCTTATCTTGGCAGCTCTTTCCGTGTGGAAGATGACACTCTCATCAGGCAAATCCTTAAACAACTGATCAGAAACAATGTTGTGAGGGAAAACAATCCGCAAAAGAAATTATTCTATCGGCAGATTGCCCGTAGAATTCTCAACGGATATCAACTCAAGAAGCAAAACTTAATGATCTTCCATGTACAAAACGATGTCCCAAAACAAAAAATCTCCGGAGGAAGAAAAAAGCTAAGCTGATCAGGCGTGTATGCACCGGAGACGGAAGAAGATCTGGAGTTCTTCCGCCCGGTATTCTTCTACTATCATCCGACAAGACTCCCTTGAGCACATTAGGATAGATTAACCTGAAACAAACAGGCCAGGACAATTAGAAATACCAATTTTCCTGAATGAAAATATCAGCTAATACTCCTTAATCAAACGGATCATCTTTTCCATTGCACGAATGAGGACATGCTTATCTACATCTTCCCCGGTATAGGCATTACTCCGCAGACTTCCAGCAGACACATTGCGTTGTCCTGAGGCTGTCACGACCATGGGGGCAAGTTCCTCACACAAAGACTGAAAGGATTTGCCTTTAACCACAGATGCGTCAAGTGCAGCACGGACAGCCATCCCCAATTGATCTACAGACAAACCAAATTGTGTCTGTACTTTTTTCTTCTTTACCAAATCCGGCACTGCAGGCAGACTCAGATTCTGTTTATCCAGATCAATGATCTGTGCCAACACGTATTGGATGATCAACTCACAAGACAAGAACCTGGCAAAAAGATAGTCACAGGGAGTTCTTGACATTCCCGGCAAGATGGGTAACTCAGGGGCAGCGCTAGCCATTTTTATATCCGGAAGAAAATACAAGTGATCTGTTTGGCTCATTCCACTTCTGAAATAACTGTAATAAAATCCATAGCGTTTTAAAAAGTAATCGAGCTGCTGCAATTCGGACTCATAAAAACACTTTATTCCCTGTTTTGCACCAAGAGGCTTATTCAAAATCAGGTGGTACCGTTCCAGATAAAACAGCCAAAGTGCTACAAATTTCGGGCGAATCTCCTTAAAAAATACGATCCGGGTAGTATCGGATAGGTCAGCCACATCAGCAAATGAATTGTCCATCGTCTGAATATCTGCTTGAATCAAAGCCAAAGCGGCGTTGAGTATTTCAAGTGGGGTGCCGACTTCAATGTCCGTCAAACGTTGTTGGAGATCCAGGTAAGCTAATTCAGAATTCTTTTCAAATAAAACCCAAACAGAAGCCGGGCCTGTGTTTTCTTTTTTCATCATAGGGAGGGAATGAGTTTAACAAAAGGTTCTTTAAAGCCCCCGCCATTACAAAGGCCTCGGGGCATAGACATAATGCCATGAAGGTGGATTTTAAATAAGCAACTGTCAATAAGGAAAATCCCCTAATTTCAAAAATAGGGAGAAACCCTTAGTCTGGTCACACCGCTACTACCCGTAAAATTCAGCTATCTGATGGCCTAAGATTTTGGTACAACGGAAGACTTGATTAGTGCAATCACCATGCTGACACAAATAGGGTTTGCAATCGGACTTCTCTTTATTGTTCCACTAGGTTGATATGATGCCCCGTAAGAAATTGATCCTCTCTATTTTTGTACTCATAATCGCCTCTTTATTCGGATTGGTACTTGATCCTTACCTCATCGAGGATAACTGTTGAAGTCCCGGTATTCTCAAAAACAATTTTTACTGTCTTTTTATTTTTTCCATGCTCCTTGCCAGATTTAAACCGGATTGACTTTTTGGTAAATCTTCCAACAACCGACCTCTGGCTTTTTACTAAGTTACTGAGTTCTCCACTGACCATTGCAACATCAAAAACATTCACGCGGAGCATCCCCTTTCCTCGAACCCAATAATCTAGCATATAATGGGCATCATTGTCAAGATAAAGGTATTGCTCGACTTTTTGCCCTGGCTGAAGTCTTAATCCGGTACTTCCTTTTACTCCTGCTCCAATCGCCAATTCGCCATTTCCTTCCCATGGTATTAAACTCCCACTATCCTCAAACCCTGGATTTGGTAGTTCATTACCCTTACTTACTGGCCAGTTGTAGGCGCGGATATAATCCACTTCCATGTTAACATTGCCTTCGGAACCATAGGTCCCTAGAAATACGCTCATAAAATGATTAGGGGAAAATATTTTATTTTTATCTGTATATTCTTTAATAAGGTTACCATTAATGTAATGCTTTATACTCGTAGGAGTCCATAGTACACCATGGGTAACCCACTGGTTGATATGGTCATATCCCTCTGCAATATGGGTAGCAATATTGTGCAGGAATTTGCCTTTCTCATCTACATGGCCATGCAGGACAAATTGAGCAGTCAGATACTCAAAAATATCTATCTCAAACACTTGTCCTTTTGGGCGAATACCCTGAATTCCATCAAGTTCCGTTCCCTGCTCAAGATAATACCTCAAATCAGGACCAGGAGAATCGAACCAGAAAGCAGTATTCAGACCTTTTGGTTTACCCGAACTGCTGCGTTTAACTTTTACCTCAAAATAGCCACCTTTACTATTGTCGAGCAAATTTTCATTGGTTCTCCAGTCATAGGTTTGGATAGAGGATACCTTTTGGTTCCCCTTTTTTGTAAACAAGCGGTCAGGAATCGTATCATTCACAAAAAGATTAATGGTCTTTCCGTTCAACATATAGGCTGGTTGCAGAAGCGTGTTGGCCAACATCTCCTTTTTTGATTCCATATCCATATAATTCAATGAAGAAAAGTAATTTGTAGTCCACTTATTCCGATTCAACAATAGGTCATTGAATTCATCATGCCAGTAGAGCTGCATCCCCTTAGGGACGGCTGCCGAGCTTGGAACAATTTTCAGCTCCGCTAATTCAGTGGCTTCCAGTTTCCACAGGGTAGCAGTTGTGCCCCTTACAGAAAGACATTTGCCAGATCCTTGCCCATTAAACACCTCAAGCCATATGTGGTAGTTTTTTCCTGGTTTTAAATCCTCAATATAATATGAGCAAGCATTGGGAGCTAATGTAATGCCGGGCTGCGTTGGCTTTTTCCTATTTTCAGACCAGTACAGTTTGTACCCGGTTTCATTGATAGCATTATCCTTCCAGGTCACCTTGATCCAGCTGCGCGTTCCTAAAGCGCTCATTTCAGTAGGTGCAGCAGGGACCTGTGCAAGGCTCCCTACTGCAACCATTGATAACAGCGTAAGCAATATATACTTCATGTTAATTATATCCTGCGTTTTGTTTGATGATCCCATTACTCTGAGTTACTGCAGCTCTTGGCAATGGATATAATACCTTGAAGGATTCAGCAGTCGTAGATCCATCATCCGCTGCACGTTTGGTAAACAGGTTCCATCGGATCAGGTCATCTCTTCTCCACCCTTCTGCCCAAAGTTCAAAAAGACGTTCATCCTGTATTTTCGCAAGGAATTGTGCTTTATTTAAGCCCGAAAGTAAATTTCCAAGACCTGCCCTGGATCTTACCAGATTAACTGCCTCATAAGCATCTGTATTTGGGCCACCGTTTGCTTCATTGATACTTTCAGCCAGCATTAATAATACATCGGCATATCTGTAGATCGGAAAATCAATTGCGCTATTCTGCGCATTCGCTTTTGAAGGATCTGGAGCAAATTTCATTGGGACAGCACCAAGCTGGCCTGAAGTTCTTGCATTGGTATATGTCACATTTCCTGAGGCATCCTTCCCACTTGGGTAACTTTCTAAAAGTACACTTAAGCGCTTATCCTGCTTATCGAACTTATCATAACTGGTCCATCTCATCTTATAACCACCCCATGCGGTCAGGTTAATACCTGAAGGATCTTTATAGTCGGTGGGTAAGGCATGAGCCAACCACATATTGGTATACTGATCGGTTCCGGTTGACACACATACTACCGCCAGTATAATTTCGGTTGAAGCTCCACCTTTATTGGCTATACTAAATAAATCTTCATATTTAGGCTGAAGTGAGTACCCCAGGGTTTTAAGTTTGTTACCAGTTTCCACGGCCTTCGCCCATTGTTTTTCATGCATGTAAAGTTTCATCAGACCAGTTAATGCCGCAGCCTTAGAAAAACGTCCATAATCTAATCCTGTAAACTTTGCCGGAAGGACATCCGCAGCTTCCAGGAAGTCTTTTTCAATTTGCTTTACCATTTCCTCATTTGTTGGTCTGGGTACCGGTGCAGCATTTGGATCAGCGGCAATTTTTGCATCCGTCACTATGGTGAGTGGTCCGTAAGCAAAATAGAGCATTTCTGCATAATGTGCCCTAAGCGCTTTCAATTCACCTTCAAGTCTACTTTTCAATGCCTGATCCATATTGATATTTTTCATATCTTCCAGCGTAATCGCAATGCGCGAGATAAAAGGAAGATACCTGGTATAGTTGTGTGTTACCCAATCGAAATCTGGCGTAAAATTCAAAGTATGCATCTTAATCCAGTCATTCGCCCAGGCGCAAACTCCTTCATCAGTGGTCATCATTGCCTGCGTCCTCCAGGCATAAGTACCTGCGTCCCAACCGCCCTGCCAATCAGAACCTCCGGCAAGGCCCGTATAGGCTGTTGTCACTGCAGCGGAAACTCCCTCCGGAGTTGTGATCACGGTATTGAGGTCTCCATAGGTTTTATAGTCCAAGCCTTTTTCACAGGAGTTCAAAAATAGGATTCCCCCACATAGGGCTGCTGTGCGAAATAGCTTTTGAACTTTTGTTGTTCTTATGTTGATTTTCATAATCGTATTTTTTTAATTAAAAGGAAGCATTAATGCCAAAAACGTAACTTTTTACCAATGGATAAAAATTATTGCCATTTAATTCAGGATCCAGGCCGGGATATTTGGTGATGGTGAACAAATTCTGCGCATCAAATGAAACCCTAACTGTAGAAAAGATTTTTTGATTTGCCAGAAAACCTGACGGAATTGAGTAACCTAGGGTAATATTGCGCGCGCGCAGATAACTTGCATCTACATACCAGTAAGTTGATGAGTTCTGATAGGTGTTATAAGTTGCGTCATTCAATGCCGTTGGCAAGGTTCCAGCAGTGTTCATAGCAGTCCATCGCTGCTGCTCAGTTGGCATACCATTAAAGCCAAATGCGTCCATGCCACGTTCTGTTGCCCTGCCATCACCGATTGGTGAATATTTTTTCTGTCTTGCACCGGACAAATAAATATTAAGGTCGAACCCTTTATATTTAAAAGTATTGCCAATTCCAAAATTGAATTTAGGGTCCCCATTTCCTAAGTATGTCTTATCTGCATCGGTAAGTTTTCCATCTGGTCCAACAACATTTCCATTTGCATCAAAACCATGGATATCCTTAATGATCAAGCCCCCAGGAAGCATGTTAGGCATATGTGATGGGGCAGAGCCAAAGTTTCCAGTGAACATCCCATCAGAGATATAACCAAACACTGGATTAAAAATAGCCCCTTTACCCGTAGCGATTTCATGTTTTGGCAATACTTTCAGTGCTGCAGAGGATCTTTCTACCCAATAATTTAAATAGTGAGAAAAATTAAGGTTTGTAGACCAACTGAACCCATCAGCAGAAGCCGGGCGTATGTTTTTGGATTCCAGACTAAATTCGTAGCCAGTTGATCTTGTCTTACCGGCATTTCCGTAAACTCCGCTAATGATAAATCCAGAAGGATAAGGCACAAAGGCAATCAGATTACGAATTGTCTTATTGTAATAGTCTACTGAACCTGACACTCGGTTATTAAACAATGCAAAGTCAAGTCCGGCATTGAATTCGCCTGCTGTTTCCCAGGTCAAGTTAGGGTTGGCAGCTCTTGAAAGAACCAATCCTGAACTAATATTATTGGTACCGAAATAGCCACTTAAGCTTGAATTGTAAAGGGCAAAAGCTGCTGATTGGAAAGAGCTGTTTCCTGTTTCACCATAACCGGCGCGAAATTTCAAAAATGAGATTGACTTAACTGAGTTCATCCAGCTTTCATCTGACAATACCCATCCCGCGGAAACAGCAGGAAAGTACCCCCATTTCTTGTTTTCAGCAAAAATTGAAGAGCCATCCCTTCTAACAGATGCCTGAAGGGTAATATTTCCATTATAGGTGTAAATTGCCCTCGCAAAATAAGAAGCCCATGTTGTTTGACTCTTGCTGGAACCTACTGTTGGTTTAAGTGCCTGCCCAGATTTTAAGTCATAATAAACTGTCGCATCCGAGAGGAAGTTCTGATTACCTGCATTAAAACCTTCCCAGTTGGATTGTTGATAAGTATAACCTGCAACAGCATTCAAATGGTGTTTTTCAGCAATAGATTTATCATAGTTTAAAGTATATTCATAAAGCTTGGATTGAGATTCAGATTGCGTAATTGAAGCAGATCCATTGGACTGGAGTCCATATAAAAAAGTTCTTGGAAAATAATTCGAGCGCTTGGAATTTGACTGATCATAGCTGAAGTTTGCTTTTGCCTTCAATCCGTCTACAATTTTCCATTCTCCATAGGCAGTTGTTAGCAAACGGTTCGCTTTGGTCAAATCAGTAACTGTCTCATAGGATAGTGGATTGGGGATATTGGGATAATATGGGCTAAGTGGATAGCCTCCTTTTTCATCACGTAAGGGAATATTTGGCGCCCAATAGATTGCTGCGGTAACAATACCTCCATTTTCCAGAGTACCATTTGTTATGGTATTATTTGCCAAAGAATTAGAGACAACAACATTTGCTCCAATATTGATTTTCTCCGAAAGGGAATGATCAATATTTAGCCTTCCGTTGTATCGCTTGTAATCTGTTCCAAGCAATACACCTTTTTGATCGAAGTAATTTCCTGATGCAAAATAGCGCGTCTTATTGTTGCCACCTGAAAGTGAAAGGTTATGCTGCTGGGTATATCCGGCTCTGGTGATGGCATCTGTAGCAGATTCTCCGTCAGCTACATTATCAATTTCCTGCTGCGTGTATAAAGGTTGATAAGGACTTACAGTGGATTTGTCGACTGTACCATAGAATGGAGCAATCTTATTGGCCCTGTACCATTTTTCTTCCCTAAGCATATTGCGCTGCTCCATATAATCCTTTGCTCCATATACCGGATACATCTTGTCTACGCGCTGAACACCATAGTTTCCGCTATATTGCAGAGTAGATTTGCCATCCGAACCTTTCTTTGTCGTAACAAGAACTACACCTGCACCAGCCCTGGCGCCATAAATAGACGCTGCACTGGCATCTTTTAGAAATTGAATCGATTCTATATCGTTAGGATTGATAAAATTCAAAGGAGATTTGTCCACTCCACCGGAACCATATTTAGATCCAACTCCTCCGCCCAACTCAGGCTGCCCTGAATTATCATTTACTGGAACTCCATCAATAACATAGAGTACCCCGGCATTGGCAAATGAAGGATTGCTTCTGATCTGCACAGAAACTCCTGCGCCCGGTTGACCGGTTGATTGGATGACCTGCACACCTGCAGCTTTGCCCTGAAGGGTTTGCTGAAAATTTGAAGCGACACTAGTATTGAGGTCTTTAGCATCTATTTTGGCAATGGCACCGGTGACATTTTTTTGTTTAATGGCGCCATAGCCGATCACCACCACTTCTGACAATTCCTTGCTAAGACCAGTCATTTTAATCTCTATTGATTTTTGACCTTTGAAGACTAGTTCCTGAACCTGATAACTGACATGGCTAAACACAATTACCTCGTTTTCTGAGACGTCCAAAGTGAATCTACCTTCACTATCTGATTGTATTGCCCTGTCGCTCCCTTTGATCTTAATGATTACCCCAGGGATGGGGGTTCCGCTTTCATCTTTGATTTGACCTGATACGCTAGCCAGCTTTTGTACCGGCTGATCCATTGCATTATTATTTTCACCAGTTTTTTTAATCACTACCATATTCCCTTTGATTTCATAGGTTAGCGGTTGATCCTTAAACAAGTGGACAAGGGCCTCCTCCAGGGTGACATTCTTCAAATCCAGGTTGACAGGTTGCGTGTTTTTGAGGTGTGTAGCGACGTAAAAGAATTCGTAACGACTTATTTTACGAAGGTCTTCTACCACCTTTTTAAAAGTTGCATTCTTCTCACGAATGCTTATCTTTTGAGCTCTCGCAATCGCATTCACTTGAAGCATGATGGTAAGTAAAAGCATAGCGATTGTACGTTTGGAACAAAGCATTGGCAAGCTTGTCCGAAAGTGAAATGACAAAGCAGTCCCCTTGAGTTTAGTTAAATCCATAATTTTAGTTTGGAATAGATATTTGGTTTGTTGGTTATTCTCATCTGCAGGCATACGCCTACACGATAGGTTTTATACAATAAAACTTGTATAGGTTGGCAATATATTGCCTTGGTTTAGCTTTCTAGTTTGTTTTTCTTCATCTTACTGTTCGTTTTGGTTAATAATTCGGTCAGAATTTTCTGACATATATTTTCTTACCTATCATCTTGAATCTTAATAGTCCTGTGCTTCCCATAATATCGAGTATTTTGGCTACAGGCATCTGTCTGGAGAAATTACCCTTCATACCATCTAAAGGGATCTCCCCCTGGTAGAATACTTCTACATCATACCATCTGGAAAGGGCCCTCATGATCTCAAACACATTATCGTTATCGAATTCAATATGTCCTTTTCTCCAAGAGACCGCTATGTCAGGATTAACTTTTAAGGATTTGATCGCTCCTTTTCGATCCAATTGAGACTGTTCGCCTGGGTGGAGCAAAAGCTTCTCATTAAGACTAATTGAGCCTTCCAGCAAAGTAGTTTTCGCCAAAGGTTCATCATGATAGTTATTGATGTTAAAATGGGTTCCGAGAACTTTTACATCCTGTCCATTAGAATGGACGATAAACGGCTTATTAACATCCTTAGCAACCTGAAAATAAGCTTCTCCTTCAATCTCGACCCGACGTGCACGCTGTTTATGAAAACTAACCGGAAACCGGATGGAGGAAGCTGCATTTAGCCAGATCTGCGTGCCATCGGAAAGAGTAAGCTGATAATGACTTGCTTTTGAAGTAGACAAGATATTCATCGCCACTTCCTTTCGGCTGATTTTAGATTTGTAATGTGTATTTTCTTTTTCGGAATAAACGAGTGTGCTGTCAGTAGTTTTATTCACTTTCATTCCAAGGGGATCGGTAAACACTCCATCCGCTTGATCATTAAGGGTAATTCTTGTCCCATTGGAAAGTTTAAGCGTAGCTAGATGGAATCCTGCAGGAATCTCTTCGGTAAGCTTTGCTCGGTCAACACCGTTCTGCTTGAAGAAAAATTCATTAGCAGGCATTAATAAACGAACGCAACAAAAAATAATCAGACAGGCTGCTGCAACCGCAGAATACCTATAAGTAGCTCGTAAAATTGATCTCCGCCTAATTTGACCATTGATTTTCCTTAGCATTGTTTGCTGAGTATGCTCAAAATCGATTACAGGTGCCTGATTCCCTCTAACCTGCTGCGAATTGCACCACTGGTTGTAAATCTGTAAATCTCGGCTACTGGCACTACCTGCGGCAATACGTTCTATCACTTTAATCAATTCGTCATTACTGTTCATAGCTAAGCATAAGGAATGTTTAATCAACTGCTTTTATCTTAAGAGACATGAACGTCCCTTAACCCTTAAACCATTTGAAAGTTTTTATAAAAAAAATATCCAGAAAGACATTTTTCCCAGATGAGTCTTTAATTTTTTCAGGGAAATGGTGATCTGGGCTTCCACAGTTTTCTCGGAAATCCCAAGCCTTGCTGCAATTTCCTTATTTGATAAATGATCCTCCCTGCTCAGCTGATAAATCTGTCTGGCTTTTGGTGGAAGCAATTGAATCCCTTCGAATATCGCCGAGCGGAGCTCCTTGATCTCAAGACTTTCCTCTTCATAGATCGGGTCGGCTTGAAAAGTACTGGAAAGAATTTCCTCCCGGCGCTTGCTGGAAACAATCTTTCGGGTCAAATTAAATTTAGTAGCCGCTAAAAGGTAACCCCTGAGGTTTGAGATCTGAAGCTGCTGCCGATTTTCCCACAGCCATATGAAAATATTCTGAACAACATCCTCACAATCATCCGGCTCCTTCAGTATATTTAAAGCATATTGATAAAGTACTTCCGCATATCTAAAATAGATAGCATTGAAAGCAATCCTATTTCCATCTTTAAGGTACTTGATCAGTACACTATCTTCCGCTTTTCCCCAATCCATTATTTCCTAAAATTAAACAATCCCTAGGCAGCCCATATTCAAAATAGTAAGTACTGAATCGCAAAATTCTTGTGTCTCAATTCCGAATACTCCTCAAAGAGCATTCACATCCATCCCGGTACACCTTTGCGATATTAAAAATAATAAATAAATCCTCCAAGCTGTTAAATTGCGCAAACGATTGTTTTACAGGAGCTTTTTATCATTTCGGAAAATAGCCAGGATGTTAGCAATATGACCATATTCCAGTTTTCATTCGCTTGTAGAAACAGCTAACTAATATTAAATATGTGACTATAACTCGTTATTGTATTTGTATTTATTATGGCAAAAGCTATTAATTTCATTAATGACCATCTAAAATATAAAAAGAGATATTCCTCCTCAACATAATAGTCAGCGCAAACGTTTGCCCCAAATTCTAACATCATAACAAAGATATTTATACCAGTACGGCATTACTAAAGGGAACTTCTACCTCCTTTAGGCTTCAATGATGAATCCCATGGCAAATTTAGTAATCTTCAGAAGTCGGATAAGACAGGTATAAAAACAAGGTTTGAAACCCAAATTGGAAATCACTGACCTCCATTTGTAGGATTAAGCAGCTAAGACTATGATAGCCAGAAAAGCAGCACTGCTTTTCTGGCCTTTAAAACCTATACTTTAAAAATGAGGTAGCTCAACTATTTTTTAGGCTCTTTATGGTCTGTCGGTGTATGGATAATATCGAAATATACAGACTTATCGTCATTGTTAGGATAAATCCGATAGGTAAACTCTTTTTTTGTAAGCACTGTGATGTCTACGACTCTGGTGAATAAAGTTACGCCAGCATCATTCTTAGCTACTATTGTACGGGTCTTACCATCTGCCGGTACAGACCAGTCGCCATGCATTTTTGGTGAGTCATCCAGATTATACATGGTAAAAGTACCATCGGCTTTAAAATAAGCAAAGCCAACAAAATTTGAAACATTTGGGTCTGTCAACAAAACATCATTACCCTTATTATCTTTCGCATTAGAAGTCACCCAAGGTGTACTGGCTAAAGTTTGACTGGGAGTTAATTTGGGTTCTTCCACCACTTTATCATTATCTTTACTACAGCCAAAAGTAAGCGTGCTTCCAATAACCAATAGAAGCAACATCATGTTTTTTAATTCTTTCATGTTTTTTATGTTTTTTTACACTACAAAACTACCACAGCCATAACTCATTATTTGTGAAGGATTTATCCGATTACTTGCAAAATTTATAAATAGTTTAATCCGGTACGTTTTATTTATTGTTAATGTCTTTTAAGGTGAGCTTATGTACCTTTATGCAGTAATTAAGAATAACCTATTATAGCCTTCTCACTCGAGGAACTCGGAAAGAATACAATTATACTTTCTGTTCAGGTTTCCCTAACTGTATAGGAAAAACCGTATCAGACCAAACAACAAATAAATTCAGGCAGGGGCCCATACTCAGCTTACTTATGCTATCCCCTCTAAACTTAAAGAGTCTGCCACTGATTTGGGAAATATTCATATGGTACTTTTGATACATTACACAAAATCACAACTCATCACAAGTACTTTAAAAACAAAATAATGGCATAATATAAAAGAATATGTTACGCCGTAACTATGTTTATTTTCATATATTTCTTTCTGTAAAAGTAATCTAATGGAGCAAATAACCAGGCCAATAGAAAGAAATTCAACTAAGATAATCACTTTTTAATTTTCATATCCTTTCGCAAAGGTGGGTACTTTGGAATACTAAGAACGAAACTAAAAACTTCTGAAGGCTGCACTTCAAGTGCCTTACAAACAGCAATAAGGCCACTTATAGAAATGTTATTTGTCCCGCGCACAATTCTATAAACCTGACTATAACTAAAACCAGTTCGATCTTGAATATCCTCTAGAGTAATCCTTTTATTATTTGAGATAGACCACAATTTCTCCCTTATTATCTTTAAGATAGATTTATCTATGTATTGTTCAGCCATAGACAAAAAGACCCTTTTAAATAATTTTATATTATTCCAAATTTGGAATACAATCATTTTTTCATTAAATTTGACTATAATAAAATGGTGAATAAGAAATAATTAAAAGAAAAATATCACCTAATAATAAAGGTATAATCAAGAGTCTCTCTTAGCAAATTCTGACAAGTGTAAGGAAAGAGACAATAGATTCATGCCCATAGGAAAATATTGCATATTTTTGAATGCGCTATAGAACTATGGGCTCTATTGTAAATCCATTTCCAAGGTCGTCAGAAGCCTGCTAAGGTGGTTATAGAGCCCGCTATAGTGCATGCGTTATAGTTTTGCTTTTTTATTCCAGAGACTCATATAAAGTTCAACTAACTTAGAATAAATATGAGAACCAGAACAGCTAATCAAGGAATTTCCCGCAACATCTTTAAGCTCATTATCAGGGCACCGCAATAGTATGTCATTTCTTTTTTTGCAATGTGGGCGGGTTGTGCAGGGAGGCATAGCTCTGCCTGCTTTGCTTTTTAATTCTTTTTTCGACTAACTATTTTTCTTAAAAAACTAACAATGAAAAAAACGATACTCACTATCGTCCTGGCCATGCTTTGTCTAAATGTCGCATTCCCGCAAAACAGCATCATCAAAGCAAAAGTCATCGACCAATATGGCAAACCCATCTCTGGTGTTACCATCACCATAAAAGGTGCCGCCAACAAAACCAAAACCGACGAACAGGGGATCTTTATTCTACGGAACTTCCAGCTTGGACAAACCCTAATCCTTTCACATCTTGGTTTCCAGACCAAAGAACTTCTTTACAATCAAGTCTCCGATACCATCGTCCTGGAATCAGTTCAGCAAACCCTCAAAGAAGTCAACGTTGTCAGCACAGGATATGAAACCATCGCTAAGGAAAGGGCAACAGGTTCTTTCACTACAATAGGCGAGAAAATTATCAGTCGAAGCGTGGGAACAAACATCCTGAATAGACTTGAAAGTGTTACCAGTGGTCTATTACTGTATCCCCGAAGCCTGGGTGGGAATTCTACCAAGATTTCCATACACGGACGAAGCACTATATTTGCCAATGCGGCTCCGTTGATCGTACTGAATGGTTTTCCCTATGAAGGAACAATAGACCAAATTAATCCCGCTGACATTGAAACTATCAACATCCTAAAAGATGCAGCAGCAGCATCCGTCTGGGGCACACGTTCAGGTAACGGTGTCATTGTAATTACCACCAAAAGCGGCCACAAAAACCAAAAGACCACTATCAACCTAAGCTCTACAATTACCATAGCAGAGAAACCGGATCAGTATTACATTGCACAAATCTCATCAGCTGACTATATTGATCTTGAACAATTTCTATTCTCAAAAGGTTTCTATAACAGCCGTTTCAGCAACCCCTATAATGCTGTATCTACCGCCGTAGAAATTTTCAACCAGCGTAAAAACAAAAAGATCAGTGCTTCTGATTCGGCAGCATTGATCAGCAGCCTGAAAGCTAATGACGTTCGCCAGGACATCGAAAAATACATTTACCGTCAAAGAGTACAGCAGCAATACGCGCTTAACATAAGTGGAGGCACAGAAAACCATAGCTATTACCTATCCGGTGGCTACGACAAAAACCTAGAAAGCAAAGTTTCAGACAGCTACAGCCGGGCTACCTTAGACGTCAAAAACAATTTTTTCCTGCTGAAAAGCAAGCTAAATATTGGCACAGACATCGGAATCGTATCCTCCAATACAAAAAACAATGCCGGCACATACAATCCTTTTAGCCCCTACGACCAGATTGCAGATGTAAACGGTAATTCCCTACCTGTAGTCAACCGTACCGGTTTCCGCATGTCTTATTTGGATACAGCCGGCAATGGGCAACTCCTAGACTGGAAATACCGACCCAAGGACGAGCTTTCCCCAACAACCCAGGCAAAGGTCAATCAATACAGAATCAAGGCCTCCTTAAATTACAAATTCACAAAGGACCTCGACATTAATTTAAGCTATCAATTTCTCAACGAGCGTACTGATCGTCCCAGCAGTTTTGACCCAAACAGCTATTATACACGTAATATGATTAACCAATACAGCACGATCAAAGAAGGAGTTGTACAACGTATCATACCCATCGGCAACATTCTGGACCAGAGCAACAGCGAACTGACTTCCAAAATATTCCGGGCGCAAGCAAACTACACTAAACTCATTGCTTTAGATCATCAAATTAATGCCATCGCTGGTTACGAAGGAAGTGATGGGCGAACAATTTCTGAAAACCAGACGTATTATGGCTACAATCCTGACAATCTAAGTCATGCAAACGGCACTATCAATCCATTGGAAGATTACCCGCTATATTACGGTGGGCTTACAGGAAAGATCAATACGCATCCAACCCTCTTGGGTTATATCAACATTAATCAGTCTTACTATATTAATGCATCTTATGCTTATAAAAAGAGATACGTGTTATCGGCAAGTGCAAGGAGGGACGAATCCAACATTTTTGGCGTCAAGACTAATCAAAAAGGGGTGCCACTATGGTCAATCGGATTGGCATGGAACCTCAGTCAGGAAAGCTTTTATCCTATTTCCTGGTTAACCAACCTTAAACTGCGAGCCACATACGGATACAATGGCAATACCGATAAATCAGTATCAGCCTACCTCACCTCCATAACCAATGGGTTCACCAATATCTACGGAAGCCCCACAGCAGATATCCAAAACCCTCCCAATCCTTCTTTGAGGTGGGAAAAGGTAAAAACCAAAAATCTTGGTATCGACTTCGCCACAGACAATAACCGGATCTCAGGTAGCATTGACCTCTATCAGAAGAATGCTGCAGATCTGATCAGCAACAACCTGATCGCACCCCAAACAGGTATCACTCAATTTAAGGGGAATGGCGCGACCGTCCGTACAAATGGCATAGACCTGATTATCAACAGCACCAACTTTGACCACCGGTTCAAATGGAATACAGGATTTCTTTTCAGTTATAACAAAGATAAGGTTACCAATTATAAAATAAAGCAAAGCTCCAACCTACAGGCTATCCAGAGTAATACTTCCAATCCAATAGAAGGCTACCCGTATTACGCCATATTCAGCTTTCCTTTCGCAGGCTTGGATGCTACAGGAGCTCCACAAGGGTACATTGATGGCGAACCAAGCAAAGACTACACAACAATCACATCCAGCCTAGACCTGAGCCAGATCAGGTATTATGGCTCGGCCTCCCCAAAATACTTTGGAAGCATCATTAACACCTTTACTTATCAACAATTCGAGCTTTCCGTTAACCTGGTCTACAAACTCGGCTATTACTTCCGCAGGGAAAACGTTTTTGGTGGCAGCAATTACGGATCCGCACTATCGCCAAACTTTCAGCTTGCAGACTACAGTAAAAGATGGCAAAAAGCGGGTGATGAGCTGCATACTGATATTCCTGCATTGACTTATCCAAATTCCTCCGCCCGCAGTAATTTTTTTCAGTACTCAGCAGCCCTGGTAGAAAAAGGAGATCACCTTCGCCTCCAGGACATCCGACTATCCTATACCTTATCACCAAATTCATTGCTGAGATCCATATTTAAAAATGCAAGTCTTTTTCTCTATGCGAGAAACCTCGGTATCCTCTGGCGCAAAAACAAGCATCATATCGACCCCGATTATGGCGCAACTACTATTCCCCAGCCTTTCAGTGGATCAATGGGCATTAACCTTAGCTTCTAAAACTCAAAATCATGAAAAGAACATTCATATTTATCTTCTTGTGCTGCACCTTAAGCTGTACAAAGAAGCTTAACCTTAAACCCGACAGCAGCATCGTCTTACCCCAGACCATATCCGATCTTGAACAAATTCTAGACAATGACCAGATGGACATTACTCAGGCCTTGCCCCAGATATCTGCAGACGAATACTTTATCCCTAGTAAGCAGGACCTGGAGTCCACCTACCTGCTCACCACCAGGAATGCATCTATCTGGGCAACAGACATCTATCAGGGGGAAAGTCAGATTGCGGACTGGAACCTACCCTATAAAAACATCTTTTACTGCAACAGCGTTCTAGATATACTTCAACAACAGGACATTTCGGGTGACGCAGAAAGAAAACGGGTAAAAGGCTGGGCACTGTTCAACAGGTCATATGCCTTCTACAATCTACTCAGCACTTTCAGTAAAGCTTACGATTCTAATACTGCCTCCACCGATCTGGGTATCCCCTTAAGGTTAAGCGCAGCAGTGGATGAACTGGCTGGCAGAAGTAGTGTACAGCAATGTTATGAACAGGTGCAAAAGGATCTCATCGAGGCCGCAGGACTGCTCCAGCAGAATATTATTCCTGAAAAAAGAAATCGTCCCTCCAAAGTCGCGGCTTATGCCATGCTAGCGAGAATCTATTTAAGTATGCGTGAGTATGAACAAGCTGAACAATATGCAGATAAAACATTGGAGATCTACGCCATACTAACAGATTTCAACACACTAAACAAAACAAGTTCGAACGGCTTTAGTCACAACAGCGAGGAGATTATTTACCACAGCAGACTTGACGGAACCTATTTTGAATTCAGCATGAGTGAGCAGAGCGCCAGTTACGGCGTAAACCCGGAAATCATAGCCCTGTATGACCCTTCAGATTTGCGCTTACCCCTTTATTTTCAAAAGAATAGCCTGGGCAATTACAATATGAAACCTATTAACAACACCAATACTGCCCCCTTCACCGGGCTTGCGACCGATGAAATCTACCTCATCAAAGCTGAATGCCTTGCCAGAAGAGGTCAAACCCAAGATGCAATGGCTCTATTAAACCAGTTGCTGTCCACGCGCTGGGACTCCAATGCCACCGGCACAACAAAACCTTACACGAACCTTAGCGCCTTAAACCCTGATGAAGCCCTACAAAAAATACTTCTTGAACGCAGAAAATCATTGATCTGGCGGAGCCTCAGGTGGACCGATCTGAAACGCCTTAACCTGGAGGGGGCAAATATCCAGCTCCTGAGAAAAATCGGAGATCAAACTTATACACTGATGCCCAACAGTCCGAAATATGTACTGCCTATCCCTGAAGATGAGCGTGCTCTTAGCGGATTAACACAAAACCCAAGATAACACGGTTACGCAATAATTAAAATGACATGAATAATTTTTTTCAAGTACTGCTATCGATTCTGTTCCTAACCACTACAGCAAGTGCTCAAGGGACTCAAATTAGTCTCCACGGAACAATTGACTCCTCCATCATCAATTTTTTCAACAGCCGGGAACTACTGGTAAAAGTACATGACCCCATAAAAAAGCTGTTGAATAATGAGGAAATCATAACAGTACCCATTCAGGAAAAAGGAAAATTCCAGCTGCAGATCTCCAGTACTACACCTTTCACCTATCTTTCTTTCTGGGCTAAGGACAATAAAAGTGGTTCAGGAGCTCGCTTACCTATCCAATTTCAGGCCCGAAATGCTAATTTTTTGGAGGAACAATATTTTTTCCAGCAAGGCGACAGCATTAAAATGTTTATTTCCAAAAACGGGAATATGGGCTTTAGCGGCAAAGGTTCAGAGAAACTAAAATACCAGAATTATGTCTTTAACTTGCCTGGCTTTTTAAGCTTAATTCAACGCCGAAGCACAGAGCTGATCAATCTTCGGGATTATGCTTTGGTAAACGAACTGGAAGATCAGGTACTGGAACTGGAATGCAACTTACGAAGAAAACTGCTGGAAAGCTATCAGCAGCAATTCAGCCCCGACGTCTACCAGCTTTTACAGCTCGACGCAAATTCCAGTGCCGCATACCTGCGACTGCGTTCGAACGCTCTGGTTCCAAACGGATCTAATGACGTGTTCATCCAGCAATATTACAAAAATCACGTACCAGAACGCCACCTCAGTGCAACAGGTCCGAAACTTCTGAGCAGCTCTCCATATTACTTAGAATACCTTTTACTTCGTGAGCTCCAGCTTGAAATGTATACCGAATCCAAAAACAACAGTGGTAACATTTATCCTAGATTACTTATCACAATGAACAATAAATACTCAGGAGAACTGAAGGATCAATTGTTACTACTGCTGGTCACCAAGTCACCAGAAGAATCCATTAAGCCAATTATTGATAAGATTATCAACCTTATCGGAGATCAGACTATCAAAAATGCATTGGGGCGTTGGAAGGATAAACAATCTGCTTCCGCTTTTCCCTTTGAACTCCAGGACGTAAATGGAAAACGATACCATCTGAAAGATTTTGAAGGGAAAGTGCTGGTAATGGACTTCTGGTTCACAGGGTGTGCGGCCTGCATGCAACTCAACGCTGCAATGGAAAAAATCATGCAGCACTATAAGAATAATAAACAGGTTGTATTTGTGACAGTAAGTTCGGATAACAACAAGGAATCGTGGGAAAAAAGTCTATTTACAGGACGTTACACCTCCGAGGGTACCATTAATTTATATACGAATGGACTTGGAATGGCTCATCCCCTACTCAAGTATTACAATTTCCAGGGTGCTCCCAGGCAACTGATCATTAATAAAAAAGGAAAGCTAGTGTCCTCAGCACCTCCTCGTGCAGACATTGAAACAAAAGTGGACAATAAAAACTCAATGGTGCAACCCGCTTCCCTTAATGCCAATTCCCGTGCATTAATTAAGCTGATAGATCAGCTTTTATGACAACCCAGAAAATAAACTGCAGTAAAAAGGGCCGCTTTCTGGCCCTTTTTACTGCTTATTGATAAAGCCTTTTTGTTGGACTTTCTGTTGCAGTTGAATTGTTATCCTCTTCTACCTGCTCCAGATCACTATAATTGAACGTGGTGATACTAGCAGGAAGCGCTGGAGAAAAAGTAATTGTACATGACTGGGCAGTCACTTGATTACAGGCAGTCGCCGGCGATGGATTTGACACATACACTCCTGGTGAAGTTTGATAGTAGGTAGTTGCAAAACGTAAATTCCCTTTAGTGCTGGTAAATGCACTGGCGCTTAATGCAATTGCTGCAACCGCAACGCCATAAAATAATCTTTTCATTGTTATTTATTTAAGATTGTGGAATGATGCTGTATTTCTTTTGACAGGGTACAGCTTTACCTGTTTCACGCGCGTAAATTCTTCTATTTTTTATTAAGGAGCAGGGCGAATAAGGCCACAAGGATGCATCCGCTATTGAACCAAAGATGCTGGGACCAGCTCATGGAGCTGATGATTCCCCCACAGCCACAAGGCATTTCATTACCCTTCAAAAACATTAGAACCAGATAACCTGTAAACAGCAGTAGCAACAAAAGTGCGGCTAGCAGGCCCATCCTCCTGGTGGCCGGGATGATCAGCAATATGCTGATCCCGATCTCTGCCACCAGGATCGCTATTGCCAGTAACTTACTGTGTTGGCCGATATAGTCAGAATGAATAAAGGCTTTGCTGAATGAACCGAAATCTCCAATCTTACTCCAGGCCGCATACACAAACAGCAAAATGAACAGGTAAGCAATTATTTCAAAAACCAAAAAGCTGATCGTAAGCGATTTTCCTAGTTGACCGGAAGAGCCAGTGGTGATAATTTTTTCTTTCATCGTAGGGAGGATTGAGTAATACTAAGTTCAACACTGAGCCTAATTAAAAACCCGATACCAATCGGTAAAAAAACCGATAGCGATCGGCCAGAAGCATCATCTTCAGTATTTTCTTTTACCCAGATGTCTGGTTCTCAACCTCCCTAGGGTATCCGGAGCCATACCCATAAAGTCAGCGATGTAATTCAACTGTGTCCGGGCAAACAGGTAATTCAGAACTTGTTCTTTGTCCAGATATCGCTCCTGGACGCTCAGGTTGTTCATATCCAAAGCATGTTCTGTTCTTAACCGGTGATGCTCACCCCTAATCCGTTCCATGATTACCTCCACTTCTTTAAAATCCTCTTTTAAAGTAACCCATTGGAAATAACTGATAAAAACAGTCTTACTATAGTCAGTTACCTCGATCGCCCGTTCGCTAACCTGCTGACTAAAGAATCCGGGATCGGTATATACAAAATGATGTGGCAGCCAAAACCAAGTCGTATTTTTCTTCAAAGTCAGTTTATTCATCCTGATTTCCCTCAGCAGGCCATCCAGTAAGAACCAAACTATTTCCTGTTTTTCCCCGAAATTCAATATCGTGCAACCTTTGTCATAAGTCGCCTCACAAAGCAGCTCCTTTAACGCAATTTTTAACCTTAAACTGATCACGATAAAGGTATCTAATACCTCTATCAGTTGATTAAAAGAACTATCCGAGATCCGTTTCATAGTAACACTGATTAAAAGAAAAAACCTTGATCTCAAAACCCAAAAATTGTTGCAATTCAATCTTATTCCTGGCACCGGTTTTATAAAAAATCCGCTGCACATGTGCATCCACCGTCCGAACTGATATGTGCAATAGCTCCCCGATCCACTTATATGTCTTCCCAAGACAAAGCATTTGGGCAATTTCCGTCTCACGGGAACTCAAGCCAATATCAAGACAGGTTTGTTTGAAATCGTTTTGCTGCCGTTCGTCCATTGCATCCTTTTTCATCAACCGCATTTTTTCCAATCGTTCAAACCGACCTGATTTGTGCAGGAACAACAGGCCATTAACCACAAATCCTGTGTTGGTAAAGATGACCTCCACCCACTGGATAACATTTAGATAGGCAAATAGACACATGAAAATCCAGGGAGAAACCGCCCAGCAAATCATATGCATTTCCAATCCAGCGTAAGGCTTTCGAACCGACACTACTGAAGTGTATTTTTTACGTACTGCCCTGAACATGGAAAACAGCAATACAGGCGAATAAAAACACGGAATGATCAATCCATAACTAATTGCAAATTTCAGGTCACCTGATAACGGATACATGAACACAAAAAATATCAGATAAGGCAAGAGCAAAAACAATGGTGCCCCATATAATGCATGAAATTTCAACACAGTCAAATTAAACGACCTATAAAAATAGAAAGGAAAATAAGCCGCCATTAAAAATCCCGAGCCATAGGCTAACTTATTCTGTAAGGAAACAGAAATAAAATGAATCCTGGGATCTGGAAAAAGAGCACCACTGAGGTTATAGTGCATCAGCAAGATTAATAATACCAAATAGCCCACACGGCGCTTATCATCAGGGTACATTAAGTAGAGGTATAACTGTACACTGAAAATCATGAGCTCAAGAATCAAGAACACAAAAGTGATCAGGTGCATTTCAGAATTAAAGACTAACATAGGGAGGATGATTAGGCAATGATTGGAATGTCTTATTTGACGAACGCTATGTGAGGTATTTTAAGAAGTATAAAGTGTAACCAATATCCTGTGTATGATAGACATGAAGGCCGAATTTCTGATACCAGGGAATATTCTCAACCGTAGAAGTTTCCAGGTAAAAAGGCAAGCCCATGACCTCAGCTTCGTTAGTTAATTCCTGTAATAATACACTGCCTAAACCCCGCCCAGCCGCTAAAGGGTCTACACCAATAAACCAGAGGTAATAAAATGGCAATTGGGGATGCTGTTTTTTTATTAAGGCCTCCCGCTTAAGCACTTTGGGTAAATTAGAGAGACCTATTACTTTAAAAACGAGTTTTACATCCCAGTAAATCCCTTTTAAGGTAACGCTCTTCTTATCGGGAAACAGCACCAGTGCACATGCATTTTTATCTTCGGACAAAATCACTCTGCCATAAGTGTTGCACATGAAATAGGCGTACTCCATCAATAACTTTATTCTTGACAAACGCTTTCTATCTTGCTTGACAATATAGTTTACACTTTTATTGTCTTTAAAAGCATTTGCTAAAATTTCAGTTACCCGAATTCGATCCTCATTGCTGATTACCATATCTTAATTCAATAAAACACCCAAGATACACATTATACCAATTTGGACTTTTTACTTACGAACATCCTTTTGATGGTAATGCCCACCGAAAGTAAATAGATGTGTAAAAGTCGTCGTAGCTAGACTAGTCGTTGGATCATCAGGAGGATCATTCTGGTAAGTATTTTTTATTTCAAAAACCACCTCTGGTTCAATAACCAGCTTTTTTTTGTTTCGAGTTTCCATAACTTTTTTTTTGAAAAATTAGCGCAAAGGGTCAACTCAAAGAATTTTATTATACCACGATACTTCTTTTTTATATAAAAACCATAAATTGTAGTGATCAACCTATTATGAAATTTACAGTACGTCTGAAGATAATCGGCAGGCATATTGCTTTTATTGCCGCCTATTTTTTGTATGAAGCCGGAATGCTCTATGCCTACAGTGGTGATTGGATCAATTTCTGGGATGCATTCTGGCATTTACTAGTTAATCTTTGCCTGTTTTACGGCAATGCGCACCTCCTCCTTGCCTGTGCCAGTTCCTTCTCTACAGCCTTGCAACGGATGGCTGCCAGCATACTGCTCATAGTTCTGGAATTCTCTGTCTTTTTACTGCTTAAGTACTTACTTTCACAGGCCTATGTCGAATTTGAGATTCCCACCACCAGGCCTTATGAAGATTTTAACCGCTTTCTAAGGGATACAATCTGGAGATTTATATATGTTTCGGGACTGAGTTTCGCTTACTGGCTTCACATCACCTCCAACCGAAAACAAAGACAGGTTGCCTTGCTTGAACAAGGAAGGCTGAAGGATCTGGCAGATCGCGAGATTGCAAAACGTGAATTTATCAGCATTGAAAATGCATTCCTGAAGTCACAGATCAACTCCCATTTTCTTTTCAACACCTTAAATTACCTTTACAATAGTATTCAGGACCTGAATAAAGATGCGGGTGACACTATCCTTCGTCTTTCCAGTATCATGCGTTATAGTTTAAATACGCCTTCTGGAGGGAAAGTAAAACTCAAAGAGGAAATCCAGCATATCAGTGATATCTTTGAGATCAGCACCTTAAAATCAGCAGGTCGTGCGTATATAGACTTCTCAATTCAGGGCAACCCTGCTGAGCTTGAAATCATTCCTCTTGTACTCGTTACCCTTGCAGAAAACCTCTTAAAATATGCCGATCTTAAAGACCGGACCAACCCTGCTGAATTTCATTGCACTATCAGTGATACGACACTCATAATCAAAATTCTAAATCATAAACGAAAATTTGTATCCCCAATAGGGCATGGCATTGGTCTGAAAAATACAAAGAAGAGATTAACCAGAGCCTATTCGAATCGTTACCAATTAGATATCGCTGACTCAGAATCTAGCTATAAACTTACTCTTAACATTCAATTATCATGAGACAATACAAGGCCATAATTGTAGATGACGAAGTACATGCATTGGACACTCTGCGTTCCTATATCCAAAAAACACCAAGCCTAAGGCTTGCCGGAAGCCATGAAAATCCATTAGAGGCTCTGGAAATTCTTTCAGGCAACCAACCACCTGATATCGCTTTTTTAGACATTGATATGCCAGAACTCTCTGGGCTGGTACTTGCAAAACTTACCAGCAGCAAAGTTCAGGTGGTATTTACTTCCGCACACGAACAGTATGCCCTTGATGCATTTGGCGTTAATGCCGTTGATTATCTGCTAAAGCCCTTTTCCTTTGAAAGGTTTCTTATTACCGTCCAAAAAGTATGTAAAAAAATTACTAAAGCAGAAACTCCTATAGCCTCTATGCCGCTGTTTTTTAAAGCCAATGTAAAAGGTAAAATCATTAGGATAATGAGTGATAAAATCACCTACATTGAAGCCATGCTAAATTACATAAAGATTTATACCATTATCAGTGAAACTCCAAAAATCATTTATCTCTCCCTTAAGGAAGCAGAATCAAAATTAGGGGGAACTAATCTGATCAGGATAAACCGGTCTTTTGTTATCAATACTACATTCCTGGAGGTAGTAGAGGGCAATAGGATCACCATGAGTAATGGTGAAAGGTTCACCGTTGGCCCAAGCTATAAAACCAGCTTTCACGCCTATCTGAACGCCAATACAATCGGTGGTAAATAGTAACTAAAAACTATCCCATATTGAGAGAAAGTTGTTTTTCTCTGCCATTTAGAGAATAGTAGTATTTTCTGAGCAAATAGTACACGTTCCGGTCGAATTCTGGTGAGCCTGCGGCGTTTATTCTGTTCAGATGCATATGGATCAGATCTGAAACAAAACGATTATAACGGTCCTGAGAAACGAGCAGCTTTGTGTCTGTTATCGCTTTACATTTTTCCTGCAGCTTTCGAATTTCACTGGCAACGGGACAGCCAAAATATTTTTCAGGATGCTTTACCGCAAGCTCCAGTTGATGTCTTTTCTTCCGGTAGTAGTTATCCAGCTTTACTTGCTTTTCTGCTGTTCTCATCATTGCTTTACGCATATTCTCTGAAAAGGCCAACCTTTCATTCAAAGCAGGAAGTATTGCAGACAAAATCTGTGCAACAGAGCTAAATGCAAAACAGATACGGTCCTCCAAAGTATTCGCAACCTGATGAAAACTAAGTACAGCATCACTACTCAGCTCAAATATCCCTTCGACCTTCTCCATCCCGGCGAACCCATAACGCTCAAGCTCAGGCTGATAACTAGCAATTATAAAATCAGCAATCAATCCATTTTTAAAGAGCCTTTTGATCATGCGGTTGATGGCGGCTGCAATCTCGGACGCAAAAAGTGCATTCGTCCTCATCCTTAAACGAAGGTGATGGTCCGGATCAGCATATCGGACAAAAAACCAGCAATAAATTGCATTTCTTTTTCGAAACCGCTGCAAAATCCTATATAAAGAATCCTTACTCAAAAGCAGATTTACCGTCTCTGGATGCGCATATATCTTAAAATATAACCACTCCTCACCAGGAAAGAATGCTGTTTTAACATTTCTCACTACATCCGCCTGCATGGGAATCTGCGGCTGGTATGAGGATTCCTCATTCATTAGGAAGGCAATGTACTGACCAAGATAAATATTCCCCTTAAGGTCATAAACTTTGGAACTATCTCCTGGTAGAAAGAATTCTCTGAGTATAACCTGTGATTGATTTTTTATGATTTGTAGAAAGTACCAGATCGATTCTTCACAATTAAGATCAAACACTAACTGGCGGTCATAGCTGGTTAAGGCAAACCATCTAACCAGCTGGGTAGAAGAAGCCATCTTATGAAAGCTAGCAAGACCATGCGCAGAATCTGCAAAATCATTTATGACATTTTTATCCCAAATCCATTTTGCAGCAGATAAAATGATGTTTTTATACATTACTCTAGGATAATATCTTAAACCGGGTAAATAAAATTCAGGATCAAATGAAAAATCACATTTCAGATGCTGGTATTGTAAGTCTCCGAGAAACCTTAACAAAGGCAGATTACTAAGTTTGTAATTATATGCACTCGCCAATCTGGGAACAACAATTTTATTCAATCGTTTAGAACGCATGATTACTTGCCCGGCCACCACTTTAATATGCAGATCACTAAGTGAAATTATTCGCTTTTGTGGCAAACCAGAATGCACCAGCACCGGAATTTCAAAATCCCTGAGATGTCCCCTGCTATTGATGTTGTCTGAGACAGAATCATCCATAGCGGCTATCTCTGCAAAGACGACCTCAGGATTTTTTGCTTGTTCCAGTGCAGTGATCACTCTAAGTTCATCGAGAATTTGCGGATGATGAGAAAACCTACCTGAGATGCTCACTGCACTATTACCTCCGGCATTTTCAATAAATAGATAAGGCCCGGATTGTTGGAACATAATCCATAAAGAAGGTGGGAAGTGTTTTACGTTGTCAGCTGGTAACCTATTAATGTCATCTTCTGAAATGGAGACAGGCCCCCTATTATCAGGATCGGACATCTTCTGTAGAAGCAAAGCGCTTACCTCCGTCCAGTTTTTTTCATAAATACGCTGATTTCCATCAGAAAAACGCATTAAATCGTCGTCTTCTATACCTGATTTCTCCGTTCCCAGATAACTTATTCCGTACTGAGGATCTAAGGCCAGTAGCAACGGGACCTCGGTATTTTCAAATCTTTTCATGAATTTTTCAGCAAATTGTGACAATGTCCCTTCCTGACTAACTGCTAATCTGTCAAGCACCTTCAATCCTTCCAGGATGTCATCTTGATGACCACAGGGAAGGCTTCCTTGTTGCTTATGAAAAGCGATTGAGTAGAATTCCTGATTGGTGATAACTTGATCTGATCTCGTTTGCAAAAAGCATCCTGTAATACGTGGTAATGCGGAATGATATAAAACTTGCGCTTTGATTAATTTAATGATTAAAGCTGATCTGTCATTCTCTTGAAGACAGTCAGTCAGAAAATTAAACACCTCCTTATAATTGCTTGGTTGCTTAAGGAATTTTAATAGTCTGGCAAGCAGCCTTGATTTATAGACCTTCATTAGCTTAAAGGTTGACCTTCCTTTACCGAAGCTACGTTGACGAAATAAATAACGGAATTGATTTCCAAGCTTATAAACGGACGGATTTGCATAAATAAGTGTTTCCTCCGTCAACGCATGAATAGGATCAGCCCCTCCAAAATTTTGGAAAGTCATCAAAAACGACTTTGTGCTGCGCACCAAAAGTCTGTTTTGTTGACCCCAGCTTAACATAGATACAGATGCAAATGCGCCAAATGGTGTTGCCCTATAAGACATCCTGTTGTAATATTTGAAAACAGCCACACGATGTTCAGTAGTCAATAATTCATAGACAAACCCGTTTTTTTTCAACGCGTTATACAAGTCTGTGCTGGCCATGAGCAATGCCTGTTGAAAATCTTTATCCCTGAGTGCCTCCCGAAGGTGCTCAGGGCTGAAATGAGAATATGGCCTTGCAGGTGTTCTGACCAACAATTTGGGATAAAACGAATATTTCATTTGACTTATCATACGTCAAATATGCAAATGAAATATTCAATAAAAACACTCAAGATACTGAAAAACAAGCAATTAAGCTTAAATAAAAGTCAAAATCATCAATCTTATCCCTATCAACTAGCTGCTTAATATAAATTTCTGAGCACTTGATATAATAACTAAAAAAGATGTAAAAACCGGGGTTTCTGGGAGTCCACTAGAACATTTAGAAGTGATTTTGGCTGTTATAAGAGAGGTTTACAAGAAAAGATGAAAGGAAAGCACTATGGTTTCTCCTTCCTTTCAATATACTTCAGAAAATTTTATGGATGAAAAATGCTTATTTTTATAGAAATGAGCAATAACACCTCAAATCCGTATTTTAATTCGAAAAAGACTTCGTTAATCATATTAGCGATAGTGGCCCTATTTTGTTCCAGGATGCTGTTTTTCTTTTTCGATGATCCTGAAGGCCCCAATCTTCTAATAGTCGTAATTTTGGCTTTGCTTATCTATTTGTTTTCTTTTGGGGTATATTTATTCGCCCCTTCCAGAACCAGTGGTATAAAGAGGCTTTTGATAGCTATTTGTAGCCAGATTCTATTAGTCATTTGTCTCTATTTTTCTATGAAGTGTTTTACCTGTACTCAGTATTTAGGAATCAAATTTCGGAATGATACAAGCTGTTTTTCTTAATTTGAATGACATAGGAGATTTCGCTGAAGTTTAAATCGTTGGTACTGCATATCTGGATTAACCTAGGAGCCTGTCGGACTTCTTTTGAAATAATTTAGCAGAACTGCATGCTCAAAGGCTTATCTTGAAGAGATGAAACACTTCAAAGGGAGCGGTGCGGGAACAGGGCTTATTAATGCCTCATGATTTATCAGATTGGCTTCCAGAAGATCATTTGGCACGCTTTGTAGTCGAGATAGTTGATCAGCTAGACTTCAAGAATGTTTATGGTCAATATAAAAGTGGCGGGAGTGTTGCCTATAATCCGAAATTATTGCTTAGGTTATTGTTTTACGGCTATTCTACAGGTGTTTTTAGTTCAAGCAAATTGGAAAGTTCCACCTATAATTCTGTAGCTTTTCGTTTTATAAGCGGTAATCAACATCCGGATCACGATATCGCTACTTGTCTCTTGGGGGATTGGCTACAAACCAGTTCACGCATTAAAATTAGTAGCTCTAAGGGTGTTCCTGGGACTAACCCATTGCCACCACTCGTTCCCGATACCGGTGGTGGGCCGCTAACCCCAGGTGACAACAATGTGGAAGACTTGCAAAATCCAAATCCTGCCGACAGCAATCCATCCACCGTTATCAAATAAGAAGGATGATCTGGCTTAACGGGAATGATAGGAAAATTGAATATGGCATTATCCCTCTATCTTTACAGTCGGTACGATACAGGTTTACTTTTGTAAAAGGAAATAAATTTTCTAATTACAAAAAAAACACCACTAACTATAATTGTCAAGATCACACACAAAATATTCCGGTTACAAATTGCCACTATTTTACAATTACTGTCTTCCGATTGCTATTCCCTCTTGTTAGGCAATGCCCGTTTTACCTCAAGAACAACAAAGCAAAGCCCACAAACCACAAATAAATTAAGAATAGGACAAGTTTAATTACGGAACCAAGGGGGTTAGCTTACACTCTAGGTTAAATCCGATAAAAAAAATTTGCAGATACGAAAGTAAATTTTTAGTATTGTATAATAGACCAGATTAGACTAGATGAACCCCCTTTTTTATTTACTCCCAAAAGGACGTATATCAAATTGAGCGCAAGGCCTTTTCTCGGATCACTTATAGTTAAAATAAATTGTAAATAAAGAAGAATGAGAAACTGCTATTTTGATACCGTGATTTTATCGCGATACAGATTGATCCTTTTGACAATCGCATTTTATGGTTTTTCCTTTGCCTCCGCACAGGTTGTAGCGGTTAATTTTACTTCATCTGACAAAGATCTAGAACGTGCTTTTAACTGGGCCAAGGAAACGGCCCTAAATTATAGGGGAGCAGATACTGATCCTGCCGGGCCATGGTATGAAGCAGCACTCCCTTCACGATATGCATTTTGTATGCGTGATGCGTCACATCAATGCATTGGCGCTGAAATACTGGGGATGGGCAGAGAGAACCTAAATATGTTTACGTTATTCGCCCAGAACATATCAGCAGCTAAAAATTGGTGTTCTTATTGGGAAATCAATAAACATGGCAGGCCTGCACCTGAAGATTATAGGAATGATAAAGAATTCTGGTACAATTTACCCGCAAATTTTGATGTCCTTTTTGCGACCTGGCGTCTGTACAAATGGACGGGAAACAAGTATTACCTCAATCATCCGTCTTTTGTCCTTTTCCAGAAAAAAACGGTTAAGGAATATATTGACACCTGGGTGCTTTCTGCTGATTCCCTCCTGACAAGACCAGCACATCTTCATACTCCAATCCCGTATAACGAGAACGATTATTTTCATAGTTGTCGGGGGCTCCCTTCGTATTCTGAGGGAATACCAAATATGAAGACGGGGATTGATCTCATTGCCGCCATCTATCGGGGCCTACAGACCTACTCAGACATACTTTCTTACAAGGGACAGCATAAAGAAGCTAAATTATACGCCATGAAAGCAGATCATTACCGGGAGCGGCTGGAGGCAGATTGGTGGAATAAAAATCAAGGCCACTATTATCTTTACTACAGTAGTGAGGGTAAATTCGTAAAGGATGGCCCGGTGCCTTATCTACTGTGGTTCGACGCATTGAAAGACACCTCTCGAATCAAGCGTCATATGAAACAAATTGCTTCGGCTGTAAGTAATGTAGAAACCACTTCCTATTTCCCGTATTTGTTCTATAAAAATGGGGAGTGGGATCAAGCGAGGCGATACCTTCTTTACCTTTCTGATCCGACGACTCCCAGAAGAGAATATCCGGAGGTTTCTTTCGGGGTCATAGATGGTATTGTACAAGGCTTAATGGGCATATCTCCGGATGCACAAACAAATACAATTAGTACATTATTTAGAAGTAACAGCAAGGGCTCAGCTTCTCTTAATAGTTTACCGGTGTTGCAAACCATAATCAAAGTGACTCACAATAATGAACGTCAAACTATCATCTGCAATTCTGGGAAAAAGTCCATTAAATGGAAAGCCCTTTTTATGGGAAATTATCCTCATGCAATTATAAACGGTATTGCTCAGGCCTCAAAAAAAGAGACAAATGCCCAAGGAAAAGTGATGAGCTGGGTACTGGCAGAGGTAAAGCCCGGAAAGCAAATAACCGTTAATGTAAAACCATAATAAATCATAAATATTCTATGAATTCCCTGAAAAAGAAAGCCTTCCTGACTCCAGTGCTTTTAATTGTTAGCTTGACAATATATGGTCAGCAAACAGTCAAACCTGTGCAAAAAGACAGATGGGCCATTCAGCCAAATGGAAGCATCACCTGGCAAACAAACGAAAACCTGCCACATTCGGATCACATCGAAATGTCTGGCGAAAAAGTTTCCCTCTGGCTCGATTATCGTGTTGATACAACCGGCATCACCAGGATCATCCGTAAGGTGGTTTTTCCGACCTTTCGAATGTTGCCTGATGAAACCAGAAGTCATATTACTTATACTTTTCAGGATAATGAATTGCCGCAGATTTATATCAACAATAGCCTTCTGAAAACTGATATATCCAAGAGGGAACAAAAGGGTAGCTATGCTTTTGTTTCCAAAAGCATCAACCATAATGGCATCATGCGCATCATGGCTACTGCAGGAAAATCAGATGAAGTAAAAATTGAACGCAGCTTCTTCCCTTCTGTGGATAGACCACTGGCCATTGAAAAATTTGTTTTCACCAACACGGGTACCAAACCTGTAACGGTGTTGATGGAGAAATTAAACCGTTCAGTTACGACAGATACTTCGCGAAGCAAGTCATCACCGCATACTGTCGTAATGAAAACGATTAATGAAGGTAGCCGTACCCTGGAGTCTGGCCAATCTACAGTTTATGCCATTTGTTATTTTGCTACAGATTATCCGGAAATGTCATTCCCTATCGATCCGGTAATAGAAGAACAAAAAAGAGCTAAACGCATTGGCGAAATCTTATCCCCTTTGCAATTAGAAACACCAGATACGATTTTAAACACCGCCTTCGCTTTTGCAAAAATCCGCGCAACAGAAAGTATTTTTAAAACCAAACGTGGATACCTTCACGGCCCCGGAGGGCTGGAATATTATGCCGCAATATGGGCAAACGATCAGGCTGAGTATATCAATCCTTATTTTGCTTTTTCCGGAGACAGCATCGGCATTTTGTCAGCGATGAATAGTTATCGCTTATTTGGAACTTATATGACCCCCCAATACACCCCTTTACCTAGCTCCATTGTTGCCGAAGGAGACGCGGTGTGGAATGGTGCCGGTGACCGGGGGGACCAGGCTATGATCGCCTATGGTGCATCCAGATTTGCACTTACTTATGGAAAAGCTGATTCAGCCAAGGTCCTATGGCCGCTGATAAGCTGGTGTTTGGAGTATTCCCGCAAACACATCAATGACCAGGGAGTAGTTGAATCTCAAAGTGATGAATTAGAAGGAAGGTTTCCTTCTGGCAAAGCCAACCTTTCTACCAATTGTTTATATTATGATGCGCTTGTCTCGGCAGCTTTACTAGCCAAGCAGTTACATTTACCTCAGCATCAGATTGATGAATATACATCACAAGCAAATAGGCTCAAGCTTAATATTGAGAAATATTTTGGGGCTAATGTTGCAGGTTTCGATACGTATAAATACTATGAAACCAACAATACCCTTCGGGCCTGGATCAGCATGCCACTTGCAATGGGAATTTACAACCGCAGCAAGGGAACTATCGACGCTTTATTTTCGCCCCAACTCTGGACCGCTGACGGGTTGGCAACTGAGGCTGGTAAGGAAACCTTTTGGGACCGATCTACTTTATATGGTCTTCGCGGTGTATTGCAAGCTGGCGCGACAGACAAAGCAATGGAATTCCTTCATTATTACTCACGCCGAAGATTATTGGGAGAGCATGTCCCCTATCCTGTTGAAGCTTACCCTGAAGGCAGTCAAAGACATCTTTCGGCCGAAAGTGGTTTGTATTGCAGGGTATTTATCGAGGGTTTATTTGGCATGAGACCCACTGGATTCAATACTTTTAACTGTACACCCAGATTACCAAAAAAATGGGAACAGATGAAGCTTCGGAACATCAAAGCATTTGATACTGTTTTCGATTTGCAGGTCGGACGGCTAAAGAACGGAAGCATACGTATCACAGTATTAGAAGCGAGGGGCAGTCATACATACACGATCAAAAATGGGGAAACCATACCCATAAAATTAGGAAGAAAAGAAGGCAATCAGCGCAAATAAAGAAACCTTCCTGACTAGCTTAAATCAAATAACTAACCAAATTATAAACCAAACCAAACGAACTATGAGCAGAAAGATACGAGAATAAAAAACAGTCGGTTAGCCCGCATATAAAGCCGGAAAGTGTTCCTAGCACTGTCCGGCAAAAGCCCGGGTTAACATCAGCCCATTGAGTAATCGACATAATTTTTTAACCCAAACTTTTCAAAAGTATGAAATTAAAATCAAAAGCCAAGCTACCGCTATGGCTTCAATTTCCCAAACCATTACTCGCATTGCCATTGACTGCACTGAGCATTTTAGCTGTTTGCAGGCAGGCAAATGCCAAATACACCATTAAAGCCAGTATGAATACTGAGCTGGAAATACGTAGACCGGCTCTGGATAATCCGATAAACATTATTAATATAAAAGGTAAGGTAACAGACGAAAAAGGATTGCCTTTGCCAGGTGTAAGTGTGAGAATAAAGGGTACAACCGGTGGTACTCAGACGGACACCAACGGAAATTATACCATCAGTGTCCCCAATGATCAGGCTACACTAGTGTTCAGTTATGTTGGTTATAATATCCACGAACAACAAGTTGGCAACTCAACTAGCATCAATGTTGTTTTAACGAGTAAGAATTCTGACCTAAGCGAAGTCGTGGTGGTTGGCTATGGCACACAGAAAAAAGGAGATGTTGTCGGCGCTGTTAGCACTGTAAAGGGTGAAGCAGTGTTGCAAAATGCCTCCCCTTCGGTATCCAATTCTCTGGCTGGGCGTGTACCAGGCTTAATCGTCAGTAACCGTTCCGGAGAGCCCGGTGCCGATGGTGCTAACCTATTGATCAGGGGACTGAACTCATTTGGCGGGGGTACCAGTCCTCTTGTTGTAGTGGATGGAATTCCAGACAGGGATTTGAACCGGCTTAATCCGGATGATATTGAGAATGTCACGATCTTGAAAGATGCTTCCGCTGCTATCTATGGCGTTAGATCTGCAAATGGAGTCATCTTGATAACTACTAAAAGAGGGAAAACAGGAAAGGCAGCTATCCATTATGACGGATCATACAGCATCCAGCAATTAACAAAGTTTACCCACCGTGTTAATGCCTGGGAATACATGACATATTTTAATGAACTAAACCTTAATCAGGGGAATACTGCTCCTTATGCCCAAAGTGAAATTGATAAATATAAGGCAGGGAATGATCCTAACTATACCAGTACCGACTGGATGGATGCTGTATTCAGGAAAAACGCACCACTAAACAACCATTCTCTTTCTGTACAAGGTGGTGGGGAGCAGGTAAAATATTATTTTTCTGCACAAACACTCGACCAACAAAGCAACTTGAGAAATAGCGACCAGCGATTTAAGCAATTTAATATCCGTTCCAACATTGATGCTAACATTTCTCCAAATTTGAAAGTTAATCTGGATATCGCCGCTCGTAAAGAAAACAAGAATAACCCAGTGGTCTCATTGGGCCAAACTTTACATGAAGCGGTAAGTATGTACCCTTTCTTACCCGTCTACTGGCCCAACGGATCTGCAAATGCAGGTGTATCGAATGGCCGAAACCCGGCAATTATGACTTCTTCACTGCCTGGCTATGACCGCACAAATTATTACACTGTAAATCCTACACTTGGATTTGACCTGAAGCTTCCATACCTTGTTAAAGGACTCTCCCTAAACGGCTATGCGGCATTTGATTACAAATACGTTGAACGTAAAACATTTCGACAGCCCTGGGATGCCTATACCTACGATGCGACAAGTAATACTTATAGTAACCAAAGAAGCAGTACCAGTATTTTAAGTCTTGCTCAAGATGCCCAATTGACCAATCAGAACACCTATTTCCTGAAGTTGGCTTATGATCAAAAATTCGGGGACCATAGCATCAATGCATTTGCCGGTGTGGAACAAACAACAAGCAATTGGAATGACACTTATGCTTACCGCAGAGATTTGTTGAGCAATCAGCTTGACCAACTTTTTACTGGAAGTACTGTGGATCAGAATGCCACTGGTTCCGCTTCTCAAGATGGTCGTGAAAGCTATTTGGGAAGGGCTTCTTATGCCTTTAAGAATAAATATCTTGCTGAAGCTTCATTTCGGCACAATGGCTCATTCAATTTTCCAACCGATAAAAGATGGGGCTTGTTCCCGGCCATCTCTCTGGGCTGGAAAATTTCTGAAGAAGCTTTCTTTAAAGACAACATTAAGGGGGTAGATCAGTTAAAATTCCGTGCTTCTTGGGGCTTAATGGGAAATGATGCGGTGGCCCAGTATTTATATGTGACCCGATACCAGTTGGTAAACAACCCCATTTATTACACCTACTTTGGAGAGAACTATACAGAGGTAAAAAACCTATATCTTTCCGCAACACCAAATCCCAATATTACCTGGGAAAAGCAGGACACCAGAAACATCGGATTTGACGCTGCTTTCCTTTCAAATAGGCTAAATGTTACTTTTGATGCCTTCCGATTCTTAAGAAGAGATATTCTGGCCCAGCGTAATGCTTCAGTACCGCAATATACAGGGTTATCCCTTCCCCCTGAAAACATTGGCAAATCTCTGAACAGGGGTATTGATTTCTCTATCAACTATAATGAAACCAAAAATAATTTCAGGTATAATTTCGGCGCCAACTTTACCTATACCAAGAGTAAGATTATTTTCCGTGATGAATCACCTAATATCCCTGAATGGCAAAAATCTACAGGCTATGCAATTGACTCTTGGCTAGTGTACCAAACAAAGGGCATTTATCATACGCAGACAGAAGTAGACAATTCACCGCATATGTCGGGCGCAAAACCTGGGGACCTCTGGTTAATTGATAAAAGTGGAGATGGCAATATTACAAGTGATGATATGGTGAGGGTTCCTGAATCAGCTACACCAAAAATCATGTACGGACTTGTAATGGGCGCTGAATATAAAGGCGTTGCCTTAAATATGGTATGGTCTGGCCAAGCGATGGCAAAGCAGATGATATTGCCACAGTCACAAGGCTCTTTGGTCGCTCCTCCGCAATACCTATATGACGGACGTTGGACGCCGGAGAATCCAAATGCTGAATATCCAAGAGCTTTTAACTCTACCGATCCAAGAAATTCAATATCTGCTGATTTCTGGTTGAGAAATGCTGCATTTTTACGCCTAAAAACCGTTGAAATATCTTATTCTTTACCTACACATACCTTTGAAAAATACGGCATCGGGGCCGTGAAGGTATTCGCAGGAGCCACCAACATGTTCACTTTTGGCAGCATGAAGAAGTACGGTGTTGACCCTGAGACCAATAACATTACGGGGATCAACTACCCACAGACCCGCATTTTCAGGTTCGGTTTAAATGTTAATTTATAAAAATGACATACATGAAAAATAAAATATTCATCTGCTGTTATATCCTATGTGTGATGATAACAGCATGCAAAAAGGATGTGCTCAATAAAACGCCACTCGATTCCTATACTGATCAATCGGTATGGAACGACCTAAGTCTTGCCGAAGCATTCACAAATAATCTGTACAACGTATTACCAAACGCTGAACACAATTGGGATAACACCACCAACAGAACATGGGCCTTATCCTCAGCTTCTGATGAAGCATACAACAAATTTGACGATTACAATGCCTCGGTCATGAATTCAGGGTCTCTTACTCCTGATAACCTTGGTAATTTTGACATCTGGGCGCCTACATTTGGGATTATACAAAACTGTAACATCTTCCTATCAAAGATCGATAATGTTCCAGGTGACCAGGCAAGGCGAGACAGATTAAAAGGCGAGGTGACCTATTTAAGGGCCTATGCCTATTTTAAGTTGATCAGAGATTATGGTGGTGTTCCATTAATTAAAGAACCATTTAATCTGAACAGCGATTTTGAAAAGGGCCGTAACACCTATGATGAGTGCTCAAATTTCGTTTCTGACGAGCTGGACAAAGCCGCAGGATTACTTAAAAATGGCACAACGACTTATGGAAGGGTTACTGCAGCAGCCGCTCTTGCATTAAAATCGACAGTCTTATTGTATGCTGCCAGTCCCCAATGGAATCCTACAAATGACCAGGCAAAATGGACAAAAGCCTCCGATGCCGCAAAAGCCGTAATTGACTTACCATTTCAGCTATTCAAAGGCAATTATGCTGATCTTTTTACTACTAAAAATTCTGAATTGATCATGGTGAGGCTAACGAATAAACAGTATATGTGGAGCGCCTTCCAGGGTGTGGAAATGTTTTTATCCCCTAGTGGGTTCCATGGCTGGGCCTCATTCGCGCCAAGCCAGAACCTGGTGAATTCATTTGGGATGGCAGACGGAAAAGAGATCACTGACCCTGCCTCAGGCTATAATCCACAGCAGCCTTATGCCAATCGGGATCCACGCTTTTACCAGGATATTGTTTATGATGGAAGACCATTTGGAAAGCCTGAATTCTGCAAAGACCGGTATAATGTGGGCAGTACTAATGCTGCAGAGTTTTATGAAGGCGGTTTGGATTCACCTCAAGGTTGGGACAAATGGAACAATAGCGTTACCCGTTACACTTTCAGAAAATACTGCGATACCACCTATAATTTCAATGATGAAACCCAAACCAATAAATTCTGGGTCATCAGTCGCTTAAGTGAGATCTACCTGAATTATGCTGAAGCCCAGTTTTATCTTGGAAATAATGCTAAAGCCATTGAGTATTTAGATTTAATCAGGGAAAGGGCAGGTATTAAAAACAAGCTTCCTACTACCCTTTCAGGAACGGCTCTTGAAAATAGAATCCGGAATGAAAGACAGATTGAGTTGTGCTTAGAGGGGCATCGCTATTATGATGTCCGCCGGTGGAAAATTGCCAATGTAACTGAAAATAAACCATTGATGGGAGTAATCATTACCAAAAATGGTAACGGCAGCAAAACGTACAATTATGTTCAGGTGCAAACAAGGATGTTTAAGCCAGAACATTACTTACTCCCGATACCTAAAAGTGAAATGAACCGAACAAAATTAACTCAGAATCCAAACTATACAAATTAGAAAAAAGGGAATGATTCGCTTTGCGGGTCATTCCCTTTTTTCTAATTTTAGCGACTATTCCCTATCTCAGCCCATATGATCACCATTTTTGAAAAGATTCAGGAACTCGAAGAAATACCATCTTTTTCCAAACATGAACAATTTGTTCAAGGGATTATTAATGCAATCGATGAAAAAATCATCTCCAAAGGAGAAGCCCTTCCTTCTATAAACGTGCTTATAAAGAAACTGGGCTTTGCAAGAGAAACGATTATGAAAGGCTACAGGGAACTGATTGGCCGGGGAATAGTAGAATCAAAAAACAGACACGGCTATTTCGTTGCGAATGAACACACTGAACAAACGATCAGAGTGGCCTTATTAATGTACCTGATTGACTCTTTTCAAGAACAGTTCTATAGAAACTTTCGAAACGAGTTAGGACCTAACGTACATATAGACGTTTTTTTTCATCATGGTAACATCACTATATTCGAGACCATGCTCCATATGATTAAAGGCAAATACGGAGTCTATGTAATTTCACCTATCCCCCATCCTAAAACAAAGCATTTGCTGGAATTGCTGCCCATCAATAAACTCATCATGTTTGATCGTTATGAAGACTTAGATGACGAGTTTAACTACATCACTCAAGAATTTGAGCAATCCACCTACAGAATACTGGCAGAACTTGCAGAGACGATTAAGAAATTTAACGAACTGATCTTTTTTCATGTACCAGGCTCACTGGATCCGGTAGAAATCATAAAATCCTTCAAAAAATTCACCAAAGACTTTAAAATCAAAAACAGGATATTAAACGAATATAAACCTGGTAGTGTAGAAAAAGGGAAAGTTTATTTTACGCTGGACAATTCAGAAATCTGGAAAATAATGAAAGATTGTGAAATAAAACAATTAGAACTTGGCAAAGACATAGGTATTCTGTCCCATAATGATGAAGTTGTTAAAGAAATCATTGGAGGCGGATTAACTACCTATTCTGCTGACTTTTCCTTAATGGGCAAACGAGTAGCGCAGGCCATATTAAGGAAAGAAAAAGTACAGGAAATCATCCCCACAATATTGATTAGAAGAAAATCACTTTAATTCAAAAGGAATGAATGTAATTGCCTTAATTACCTTTATCGTCATTACTTTCCTTGTCGGGGCGATTTCATGGCTCAAAACCAGAAGACATAAGATCAAGACCTCTTCGGGTCTTTTCTTAGCTGACCGAAGTTTAAGCTTTGTGGCCGTAGGTACCTCCTTATTTTTTACAAATATTAGTGCAGCGGAATTTGTAGGTAGCAGCGAATCCGTTTATGTCAACAATATGTCTGTAATGGCCTGGGGAGTGAGCTCGGTCTTTGCAATGGTGGTCATATCTGAATTTGTAATCCCTGTATATCTGAGGGGAGCCATGTCCACTACGCCTGACTTCTTAGAAAACAGATATGATTCCGGAACAAAAAAACTAGTATCATTTTTATTTTTAATCAGTTATGTCATCAATCTACTCCCCATAGTACTTTATAGTGGTGCTGTTGCACTCAATGGGCTGTTCCATCTTTCAAATATCTGGGACATTAGCTATGGAAGCAGTATTTGGATACTGGTTTGGTGCATCGGTCTGGTCGGCAGTTTATACTCGATTTTAGGGGGGCTAAAAGCCATTGTAATTTCTGATTTAGTATTGGGTATTTTCATGTTTACAGGTGCCCTCCTGCTTGCATATTTCGGACTTAAGCACGTAGGAAATGGAGATTCAATACAAGGGATAAATACTATTCTTTCTTCAAAAAAAGAACATCTTAACGCTATAGGAACTGCAAGAGATGCCGTACCATTCTCTACGATTTTCACAGGCATGATTCTAGTAAATTTATTTTATTGGGGCACAGAGCAGGTGATCGTTCAACAAGCGCTCGCTTCGTCGAATCTCGAGGCCAGTCAGAAGGGCATTGCACTTGCATGTGCAGGGAAGCTACTTGGACCATTACTTTTCATTTTGCCTGGTATTATTGCTGTACATATGTACGACAATCTACCAAATACCACCGAGGTCTTTTCCAGGGTAGTCAGCGATGTATCGCCTCCTGTTCTGAGTGGCTTTATTGCAGCGGTAATTTTCGGCGCGGCTATTACTTCTTTTTCTCCAGCACTAAACAGCGCCAGCACCCTGTTTATACTCAATCTTTACAAACCTTTTCAAGAAAAAAAGAACAACATCGTTTCTGAAAATGACCTGTTAAAAAAATCAAGACGTTTTGAAATGTTCGCCTCCTTACTGGCTATGTTCATCGCTCCTCTTATCATTTTCTCTAGTGACAATTTCTACACTTTTATGCAAAAGATGAATGCTGCGTTCAGCATACCCATCTTTACCATCATGTTTGTTGGCTTTGTAACCAAAAAAGTTCCGCCGATTGCAGCAAAAATTGGACTTTCATTTTGCTTTGCAGGATATATCCTGACACAAGTTTTTTTTGATACCGGCATTCATTTCCTTCACATATTACTCATCCTTTTTGTAATGACTAGTGCCATCATGCTAGCCATTGGAAGACTATTTCCTATGCAAACACCCTATAAGGCACAAAACAAACAAGTGGTCGATTTAAAGCCATGGAAAAACCGACATTGGATCAATGGGCTCTTATTATTATTTATGATCCTATTATTTTTAGTGTTTTCCAAAATAGGGATTGCAAAAATCTAATAGAATACTAAAACTACCAATAAAAACACGCTTAACATGTCAAAAAAATATTTTAATTTCACCTGCTTGATCATCATGGTTTATGGAACAAGTATGGCACAAAAGCAAATTACGGTTGAAACAAAAAAAAACATTCTTGTATTCTCAGTTGATGCTGATCAGTCCTTAATTTCAAGCTATTTTGGCAAAAAAATTGCCAACAAAGATGAATATGCGACCATACCCTCTCTCGATAAATACACGCCCGGATCAGATGACTTGTATAATAAACGAGAAGCCTATGTTGCTTCTGGCTCAATTAATCTGCTGGAGCCCGCATTGAGTGTTACCCACTCCGATGGTAATAAGTCTACTGTCCTGGCCTTTCAAGATTTAAAGGTGACTGAAATTGATAACAATAGAAAGTTAACTTCAATTGTAGTAAAAGACCCCAAATATAACTTTCAAGTAACCCTAAATTACCTGGCTTATTTTGATGAAGATGTAATTGAGCAGTGGGCCGAAATTAAACACCATGAAAAAAGGAGCATCGTTCTCAACAAGTATGCATCAGCAAATCTTACCTTAAGTGGCAAAAAATTCTACCTCAAAAACCAATACAGCACTGCCTTGAAGGAAATGAGGTCTGAAGAGCAGCAATTACTTCATGGGCTTAGAACACTTGATTCTAAGCTGGGCACACGTACCAATCTCTTACATTCATCATCTTTTATGATCGCGATTGATACCCCTTCGGCAGAGGATAATGGCAACATTATAGCTGGCTCATTAGAATGGACGGGTAATTTCAAGTTAGATTTCGAGACTTTTGATGATTACTACCTGAGAATTACTGCTGGGATAAACAACTTTTCTTCAAATTACACCCTTAAAGCTGATGAGACCTTCACAACGCCCCGTTTTGTTTATACGTATTCCAGTCATGGAACAGGATTGGCGAGCAGAAACCTTCAAAATTGGGCTAGAAAATATCAATTGCTAGAAGGTAAGGGCACACGATCTACGCTCTTAAATAATTGGGAGACTACCTATTTTGACTTTAATGATGAAAAGTTGAAAAGTCTTGTTCAGGATACCAAAAAACTTGGAGTTGATGTTTTTCTATTGGACGATGGCTGGTTTGGAAATAAGTATCCCAGAAATGGAGCAGATGCAGGTTTGGGAGATTGGCAGGTCAATAAGCAAAAATTGAAGAATGGCATTAGTGCAATTGGCAAGGAAGCAACAACAAACGGGATAAAGTTTGGCATTTGGCTAGAACCTGAAATGGTAAATCCAAAAAGCGAATTGTATGAGCAACATCCAGATTGGATCATTAGACAACCAGATAGGAAAGAATATTACATGAGAAACCAATTGGTATTGGACTTGACGAACAAAAACGTGCAAAACTATATCTTTAATGTAATTGATGAAACATTTACTCAGGTTCCAGGCCTTGCTTTTATTAAATGGGATTGCAACTCTTTGATTTATAACGCCCACTCTCCTACCTTAAAAAATCAAGATCACTTTTATATCGAATATGTACGTGGATTGAACAACATATTGGAACGAATTAGAAAAAAATATCCTAAAGTTCCTATGATGTTATGTGCCGGGGGCGGTTCGAGGGTAGACTATGCTGCGCTTAAATATTTTACTGAATTTTGGCCAAGTGACAATACTAATGCTTTCGATAGAATTTTCATCCAGTGGGAGTATTCCTATTATTTCCCTTCCATTGCCATAGATAATCATGTCACTGACATGGGGGCACAACCAATAAAATTTAAGACCGATGTAGCGATGATGGGCAAGTTAGGTTATGATGTAAATGTTCATCATCTATCCAAGACTGACCTCCTATTTAGCCAAAATGCGGTAAAAGTATATAATGATTTCAAGGATATCGTTTGGCACGGACAACAATACAGGCTGCAGGATCCTTATCAAAATGATGTGGCATCAATTTCCTATGTTAATGACGCCAAGGATCAGGCTATAGTGTTCAGCTATTTTATTGCCACAAGGAATGCAACGAAGCAAGCCCTTCCAATTGTGTTGAAAGGTCTGGATGAGAACAAGCGATACAAAATAGAGGAAATTAATCTATATCCCGATACCAAATCTCCGATAGATAGCACTAAGATCTATTCCGGCGACTTCTTGATGAATATAGGATTCAATCCCCAGGTTGGTAACAGAAGAACCAGTGTTGTGATCAAACTTACCGCGATTTGAAATATCATTTGATCTTGTTCATGACCGATTTGGTCCATTTATAGCAGCCATGCCATTCTTGAAGATCCGGTACTATTGGAATATACTGACATTCTGCTAAGATAGATACATCCTGTATACAATTTGGGGAGGATAACAGCCTCGTTGATCAGGCGATTTGGAATCGACATTTCAGTTTTTCCAGGACTAAGGAAAAAACCTTCTTTTTTACCTAGCAATTCGAAAGCATAAAATTCTGCTCCATCTTGTTTCGTAGAAAAATAAAATTTGCCATTATTCACTAGAACTTTAATTTGTTGTGATGAAGGTTTGGTAAATTTTGGTTGCACCTTTAAAATTGATAACTCCGTGCCGTCTTTCACTCCTGTAGTTGAGCCAACTATTTCAAGATTCGTCTGGGAAAATACCAAGCTTGATGATGTACTCAAACAAATAATTACAAATATTTTCTTCATAATATTGAAGTTAATTAAAAGGTTGTCTGCTAAGAACCAGCGGACAACTTATTGATGCATTCCCCGCACATGGTGGGTATTCTCCGAAATATACAGCTGGGACCCATTCTTTTTTATTGCTATGCGAAGTTCGCTATCCCGCACAAGGCAATACTATAATAGCGCTGTAATTTATAGTCCTGACCAACAGCAGATACAGGGATACAGCATTTCTTATGTATCCCCAGCATTTCTCCCCCTTGCCCATCTTTGTTTCATCAGCTCACTGCAAGGTCAATGATCTTGTATAGGGGCAACAAATTGGAAACTAAAATTACAGACATGTTAAATCACGTTACCTGGACACAGTATCTCTGCGGAATCCTGGCCCTGACATTTATTTACTATACCTGGATTGTTATCCGGTTTTATCGGCAAGACCTCAGGGCACGCTATAGGGGTAAAAAAAATACCTTTTTACAACCGCTTGAACCTCCTGCTACTGAACAGCAGCTGCCTGATCAAGTCATAGCCGATCAAACAATCACCGCAACTCAAAATGGTGAGAAAACTTTTGACAGGATCGAAAGCCTTATTGGCGAACTCAAATCACAGATTCACCAGAAGCAGGGAGGAACTGGAGAGACTGGCCTGTTAGAAAAACTCAGAACGGTGATCCATGCTTACCCTGACCTGAAAGACTCGCCATTTCGTCCATCCATCAATGAGATGATCATCAGTGAATGCCAGTTAGTAGAAATCTCCCCACCTGATGAAACCGAACTCCAGCAGCTATGGTAGCGCTGAACTGGAATTCCCCTTGCCCGCTCAGGCCATTGGCGGGCATAGGGGAATAAAGTCTTGCCGCCATTCCTGCCAGGCGCAGGTGTCAACCCAAAAAAAGGAGGCAGTGTTATGGCCGCGATTTCTGCGCCCGGTACAGCCATGTACCGGGCTACAGAAACTCATTTTATGAACAAGAAAAAACCATATGAAAGTGAAACTTAAACGATACTACCTGAACTTAAAAAAATATAGCGCACTACTGCTGCTAAGCCTAATCTATCTATCTAGCAGTGCTCAGGATGGCAATGCCGGCATCCAAAAAGCAAATACTGAAGTCAGAAGTTATTTCCAATCCGGAGTTCAGCTAATGTATGCAGTAGGTGCCCTGGTAGGGCTCATCGGTGCAGTTAAAGTCTATCAAAAATGGAATGGCGGTGATCAGGATACCTCCAAAGTCGCAGCCGCCTGGTTTGGCAGTTGCATTTTCCTGGTCGTTGTAGCGACCATCATCAAATCTTTCTTTGGCGTTTAATTCCATTCCGATGAAAGAGCAGTTTAAAAAACAACTCGAGAACTATCTGGTACAACACAATCCTGAGCTGATCATCAGTCTGCAACATAGGGCCCTGGATCAATACATGGAAGAAAAACTAGCAAGGCATCTTCCCCAATTCAACGCCTTTATCGTCAATGGGAAAGCGTGTGATTTGATTTCCCGTGTAGTGATGAAAGTGCTTACTGCCGACTTAAGGCCTTCTAAATATGATTACCTGCACAATCTTTTGAAAGAAGAATTTACAGAAGATTACCTGCGGCTTCGGGAGAATGGCACCCTAACCCAGGAAATTGTCCAGCTGATCGCATTGTGCACACCCATTTTCAGCTCCTTGCATTTTAGTGAGGCAAAACTTAACGACAAGCTGATTCGTCATGCGATTTGCTGGCAGATCGACCAATATCTACACACTACAAAACCTTAACATTAAAGTCATGAACAACAGTGTTTACACCATCAACAAGGGCATCAATAAAAGCATTGAGTTTAAAGGACTCAAAGCGCAATACATTTGGTATTTTGCCGCCGGGATGCTGATCCTGATGATCCTTTTTGTCCTGCTTTACCTCATGGGATTCCACAGCTATTTCTGTCTGGTTTTTATCCTGGTTACCGGAACCATCCTATTGGTAAAAGTTTACGGGTGGAGCAATACCTATGGCGAGCATGGCATGATGAAAGCCATCGCCAGAAGAAAAATGCCCAAGCTGATCAAAAACCATAGCCGGATTACCTTTCAACACCTAACTATAACTGCTCATGAAAGCCAATATTAGCATCATCCTAGACGGCTCACTGTTCTATGTCGATAATGACAAACAGCAATTTGTGCAGGCTGCCTACCCAGAAAACAGGATACCCTTTTCCCAGCTTAAAGAAGAAGGTGGATTTTATTCCATGCTTTATGCCATCGTTGAGAAAACGGCAAAATCCCATCTGGAACTCATGCGAGAGCTCAGTCCCCAGCTCCGCCGCATCATCATCCCTAAAGAAGTGCTGCAAAAAGAATTCGGTAAAGACAGCAGCCTGCCGGCGCTTTTCAATCAAACCAGTTACCGTCACAACTGGGGTATACTCATGGTTGATGAGGCCATCGACAGGAGGCTCAAAGGAGAACTGCCCAAGATCACCTTGATGGAAAAACCGTATGTCATTGACATCCGCATGCAGGAACTGCGTTCAGTAGCCCAACCTGCAGAGCGTATTGGAATTAAGGAATTGGAAATGAGCTCCGATGGGGAAAAACTACACCTTTTCTTTGACACTATTCAGGGACAACAGATCAGCAAAGAATCGGTTTTAATGCCCTTTCGGGAAGGAATCGTGCTAATGGAAATGCCCAATGAAATCCTGCTCGATCCCGTTGGAGCGGCAAGACTTTACAAACTGGAAGACACCGAGTTGCTGTCACGCTTCCCCATGAAAATGAACCATCAGGCCCTGGCCATTCCTTTAACCAAAATTGCACACCAGGAAATGATCGAACTACAACAAAAGAAAATCACAGGTCCTGAAGCCCCTAAATTAAGGTCTTACATTCAACCGCGCAGGAAAGGAAAAAGCATATGAATACCAAAACACCAAATCTTTTCGACGTACTGCCCATTATGGGTATAGAGAATGACTGTATTATTTCCAGTCAAGGAGACCTTACTGTGGTCTTTCAGGTAGAACTTCCAGAGATCTTCAGTCTTTCAGATGCAGAATATGAATCGTTCCACCAAAGCTGGGTTAAAGCCATTAAGGTATTGCCTCAATACAGCCTGATGCACAAGCAAGACTGGTTCCTGCAATGCGCCCATCAGGCGCAGGAAAATCTTCCCGGTTTTTTGGCAGAAAGCAGTGCCGGCCATTTCCAGGGCAGGCCATTTCTACAGCATGAATGCTACCTCATGCTCTGCAAAAAACCAAGCGGCAGGAAAACCAGCAGTTCCTTGTTTTGCAACCTGCTTAAGAAAACCATCGTGCCCAGCGAGTTTTTGAAGCCAACAGCATTTGATGCGTTTCTGGGCCAGGTCAGTCAATTCAAGCGCATCCTGGAAGACTGCGGACTCATTAAACTCAAACGGCTCAAGACCCCTGAGCTGGAAAGTTACCGGCGCAAATCAGGCCTGATTGAGCGGTACTGCAGCCTGTCTGAAAATCCTGAGGAGTTTCTTTACAAGGACATCTCCTTTGATGACAGCATACAAATTGGCGATCAGTTTGCACTGCTGTATACTTTGGGCGATGCCGCAGACCTGCCCCAAGTCTGCGGACCAAGAATTACCTATGATAAATTCTCTACTGATAAAACCAGGTTCCCTATCGGTTTCGCCGGATCGCTGGGACTGCTGTTGAGCTGTAACCATATTTATAATCAGTACCTGTTTATTGATGATCCCCAGGCAAGCTTAAAAAAGATTGAAAGCAAGAGACTGCGCCTGCAATCCCTATCAGGTTACTCCCGGGAAAATACCATTGCCAGGGATGCCAGCAATGACTTCTTAAATGAGGCCATCATTCAGCAGCGCCTGCCCCTCAAAGCACATTTCAATATACTGGTCTGGACCAATCGCAAAGCAGAACTCGCCGAACTGAGAAATAAAGTTTGTGCTGCACTCGCTCAAATGGATGCTGCAGCTAAACCCGAACTGATTGGTGCAGCGCAGATCTGGTGGGCTGGTATTCCAGGAAATGCTGCCGACTTCCCGATGAACGAAACTTTAGACATTTTTGCCGAGCAGGCATGTTGCTTTTTAAATCTGGAAAGCAATTACCGAAGTGTAAAAGCCAATCAAGGTATTCGTTTCTGTGACCGATTAAGCGGCCGCCCCATCTACATCGACCTGTTTGATGAACCCCGGACTTCGGGTATAGCCTCCAATATGGGCGTGCTGGTCTGCGGAAGCTCAGGGGGTGGAAAGAGCATGACCATCAACCATATACTCAGCACCCTGTACCAGCAGGGGGCACATTGCGTAACTGTAGACATCGGTGGCAGTTACAAAGGATTGTGTGAGTTGGTCGGAGGTTATTATTTTACGTACACCGAGGATGAGCCCATCCGCTTCAATCCCTTTTACCTGCCTGAAGGAAACGGACTAGATACCGAGAAAAAAGAAAGTTTAAAGGCGCTGCTCATCTCCTTATGGAAACAGGAACACGACCCTTTCAACCGCAGTGAATATGTGGCCTTGTCAAATGCCCTGCAGGGATATTACGATGAATTGAAAAAAGATCAGGAAATATTCCCATGCTTTAACACCTTTTACGATTTCCTGCAAAACAAATATGCCGGGCTGCTTCAACAACACAAGGTAAAAGACAAGGATTTTGACCTGGACAATTTCCTGTACGTCCTGCGCCCCTACTATCAGGGAGGAGAATTTGATTATTTGCTCAATGCCCGCGGGAACCTGGACCTGCTGCAACAGCCATTTATTGTTATTGAGCTGGACAACATCAAGGATCACCCGATTCTGTTTCCTGTAGTGACACTGATTGTCATGGAGCTTTTCATTTCGAAAATACGCAAGCTACCCGGTGTACGCAAAATACTCACCATTGACGAAGCCTGGAAGGCCATTGCTAAATCTGGGATGGCTGAATTTCTGAAATACGCCTTTAAGACCATCCGCAAATTCAATGGAATACCTATTGTCATCACGCAGGAACTCGATGATCTGATCAGTTCGCCGGTCATTAAAGATGCCATCATTAACAATGCCGACATCAAAATCCTGATGGACATGCGTAAGTTCCTCCACAAGTTTGATAAACTCCAAAGCGCCCTGGGTTTGTCTGACAAATCCAAAACGATCCTCCTCTCAGTGAATAAGGACAACAGGGAGATTTTCATTGAGATTGGGGGGCAAAGGGCAAAGGTTTACAAAAATGAACTCTGTCCTGAAGAATATTATGCCTACACCACCGAAGGAAGGGAAAGGGTTCTGGTCAGCACTTCAGCAGAAAAGCATGGCAGTATGGAGGCCGGAATAACCGCACTGATTAAAGACAAAAACAACAATTAAATTTATGAAAACATTCCAGATCTCCATCCTGCTGCTGGCGGGCTTACTACAACCAAGCGGTGTCCATGCCCAGCTGGGCATTGCAGAAGTCATCAAAACTGGCGTTAAAAAAGTCATCAAAGCCGTTGACCTGAAAGTCCAGCGCATGCAAAATCAGATCATCTGGTTGCAAAACACGCAGAAAACGTTGGAAAATGCGATGAGTAAAGCCAAGCTTAGCGAGATTTCCGAATGGACTCAAAGGCAGCGGAATCTCTACCGGGATTACTTTGCAGAGCTGAATAAAGTTAAACACGTCATTAGCTATTATCATCAGGTCAAAGCAATCGGATCCAGCCAGATCCGTCTGATACAGGCTTATCACAAAGCCTGGCAACTGCTGAAAAAAGACACACATTTCTCTACCCCTGAGCTGGAATTTATGGCAAAAGTATATGCGGGAATCCTAAAGGAAAGCGTCCGGCAAATTGATCAGTTGTTATTGATTGTAGATTCCTATCAAACCCAAATGAGCGACGCAGCCAGGCTGGGGCTCATCAGGCAGGCTTCGGATCAGACCGACCAGGCCTATTTCGACCTGCTGAGTTTCAACCAGCAAAACATCGGCCTTGCCCTTAGCCGGGCCCGGGACCAGAATGACTTACACCAGATAAAGGGCATATACGGACTGCAATGATTATCGAGGCCCATCAGCGGATCAAAGGGCAAGTCACAGATCTGGAAAATCTGCTTGTCCAAAAAGGCTACCCGAGACCTTTCCTGGCAACCTACCAACAAGACGGTAAGACGCTATCAGACAGTCTAAAATACCTCATGTTGACGCATGAGGTTCTTGGTAAAAAATTGCCTAAGCTTTCTTTAGTCAGCCAGGATATCCGGCTGAAAGGGGGATACCGCATCAGCTGCATTTTCAGTCTGGATTATACCCGGCAAAAAGGACTTCTGATCACAAGCATGGAGATCATCTGCCTTAATTCAAGGGGGCTGACCAGGGACTACGATCATCAGCAAGTAAACAGTCATTCGGCCTTACCGCAATTCAGCCGGATCATGGCCCGGGTGGTGCCGGCTGATTTAAAAACAAAGCAAAAACACAAAAACAACCTAACCCGTTAAGCATATGAAATCAATATTTATCATCTTTTCCCTGCTGCTGATTGCATCAGCAGGCAAAGCCCAAACCTGGGCAGAGTTCTTTAAACAGAAAAAGACGCAGCAGCGCTACCTCGCTCAGCAGGTAGCAGGCCTGCAGGTGTACCTCAGCTTTGCCAAACAAGGCTACAAGATCGTCCAGGATGGGGTCAGCACCATCAGTTCCTTAAAAAATGGAGACATTAATCTCCACAGGCTGCACTTTGCAAGGTTAAAGCATCCGGATGCCAAAATCAGAAACCTACCCCTTTTGACGGACATCGTACAACTCCATCATTATATACTAAACCTCAGCGCCAGGTACCTGAAAGAAGTCGCGCAGAAGGGGAATTTTTCTCCCGATGAGCGGTCCTACCAGCAAGAGGTCTTTCAGAAACTCCGTAGCTCCTGCGCGCAAACGATCCAAGAATACCAGCTGCTGGTCGCAGACAATCAGCTGGAGCTCAGCGATGATCAGCGGATCAGGCGGCTGAGGGACCTGCATCGCGAAATGCTGGTCCACCTGGATTTCTGTAAAAGCTTTGTTCAACAAGGCATGACTTTGAATAGTGAAAGAACCTCAGCATTAAGAAATGTCCATTTGGAGCTCCGGCTATACAATCTCAATCAGACATTATGAAAATCCTGCTCCTCATCTTCCTGTTTCAACTGAGCTGCTACTACAGTAAAGGGCAAAGCCAGGAAGTGCAGCAATTGCTGCTGAATATTGAAAAACTTAACCAGTTTAAAAAGATACTTAAGGACATGAAAAAAGGTTATACCCTCATCAGCACGGGCTACAATACAGTTAAAGACCTTTCCCAGGGGAATTTCAATTTGCATCAGGCCTTTTTAGATGGGTTGATGCAGGTCAGCCCGGCAGTGAGGAAGTATAAAAAGGTAGCCGATATCATTTCGGCTCAGCTCATCCTGGTCCGTCAGTATAAAGCCGCGTCCAGGCGTTTTCTCCATAGTGGCGATTTTCGTCCTGATGAGCTGCAGTATATCGCCAGAATCTATGACCGCCTCCTCCGGCAAAGTCTGGACAATCTGGATGACCTGCTGCTGGTGGTCACTGCCGGAAAGCTTCGCATGTCAGACCAGGAGCGGCTCAGTGCTATTGATCAGATCTATCTCGAACTGCAACAAAAACTAATTTTCATAAACAAATTCAACACCTCGACCAGCCTTCTTTCCTTGCAGCGTAGTGCAGCAGACAAAGACATTCACTCCAGCCGTGAGCTATATGGCATCCGGCCTTAAAACCTATCCAAATGAACAAAGCGACAAAACGATTGGCCCTATTATTTTTATTGCTGCTGCCTGCATTTTGCCAGGCACAGGGACTTGCCCAGGAAATGAACAGCCTGCATGAGGTACTGGATCAGCTGTACCTGGAAATGATGCCACTATGCAGTAAACTCATCGGCGTTGCCCAGGGTATTGCAGGTTTTGCGGCCCTTTGGTACATTGGCTCGAGGGTATGGAGACATATCGCCAATGCCGAAGCCATCAATTTCTATCCCCTGTTTCGCCCATTTGTACTGGGTTTCGCCATCATGATCTATCCTTTGGTGCTGAGCATGATCAATGGTATAATGAAACCTACGGTGACCGCTACCGCAGAGATGATGAACAGCTCCAATCAGGCGATCGCCAAGCTCCTTAAAGCAAAAGAAAGACAGGTTAAGGCAAGCGATGCCTGGAAGATGTATGTTGGATCTACAGGGGAGGGTGACCGGGACAAATGGTACAAATATACCTATGACAACCAGGATCCCGCGGCAGAAGGAATTTTAGATGGTCTTGGCAATGAAGTGCGCTTTGCCATGTCAAAGGCTTCTTATAATTTCAGGAATTCGGTAAAAGAATGGATGAGCGAAATCCTGCGCGTGGTATACGAGGCTGCCGCACTGTGCATCAACACGCTGAGAACTTTCAACCTTGTGGTCATGGCCATCCTGGGACCATTGGTATTCGGAATTGCAGTATTCGATGGGTTTCAAAATACGCTGAGCTCCTGGCTGGCACGTTACCTCAACATCTTTTTGTGGCTACCTGTTGCCAATATTTTTGGCAGCATCATCTCCAAGGTACAGGAAAAGATGCTCATCCTGGATATTGGGGAGATTCAACAAAACGGAGATACGCTGTTTAGCTCCACTGATACCGCTTACCTGATCTTCCTGTTGATTGGCATTGTAGGCTACTTCACCGTTCCTAGTGTCGCTGGTTACATTGTCAATGCCGGCGGTGCTGGTGCAATGACTCAGCAAATTACCAGCATGGTATCAGGGGCAGCGGCTGGCACAACTGCAATTGCCTCCGCAGGCGCCTCAAAAGCAGCCAGCGGGGTGCAGCACGTTGCCGGTGCAACGCTAGGTCTGGGCAGTGATCGGGGAACAGGAGGATCCCCGGAAAAAGGTAACAGTTACCTGCACGACAAAATACTTGGCACTTAATTAATCCCAGAGATATGTTTCAGCAAATAAAAAATATTGATACCGCTTTTCGGCAAGTCCGAATCTTTAGTCTGATCGTCATTTTCGCGAATGTAGCCTTCACCTGCTTCTATACTTACCGATCAGACCAGCGGGTATCTAAGGCCGAGGATCGCGTACTGATTTTACTCAATGGCAAAGTGGTCAGTGCCATGAGTTCCAACAGGAAAGACAACCTGGAAGTAGAGGCCAGAGACCATGTCGCCACCTTTCACCAGCTTTTTTTCGACCTCAGCCCTGACGACAAGGTCATTAAGGAGCAACTTAGTAAATCATTATATCTGGCTGATCAAAGCGCTAAGCGTGCCTATGACAACCTGGAGGAGAAAGGCTATTATGCAAGTCTGATTGCCGGAAATATCAGCCAATCATTACGGGTGGACAGCATTAAAATTGATACCAGAAGCTACCCTTACCCCTTTCGTTGCTATGCCACCCAGCAAATTATCCGTCAAACCAGTCAGCTTCGCAGAACACTAATTACTTCAGGCTATTTACGGGAGGTCATTCGCAGTGACAACAACCCGCATGGTTTTTTAATTGAGCGCTGGAATACATTGGAAAACAAGGATCTAGAGCCACAAAATCTGAGTGATGAAAAATAACAACCAAAGGCATGGCAAAGTCATGCTACAACAAGAGATGGTCAAAAACATCAGCAAGGTAATTCTAAAACTGCAAAACCATTGGGCCAGTGGGATGAATCAGGCATTCAATTATCTGCCGGCAAAAATGAAAATCGCCACATGGCTGCTTGCAGGTATTCTCCTGACTGCATGGAACATCGCGCGGCTGAGCAGCAAGGGGTCTAAGGATCACAGCATTCCCCCCATTTTAGCAAAAAGTGGCCGTATGCCTGCTACCCTGGCTTCAGACAGCCTAATCCTGATGGAAAAAATTTATGAATCACGTAAAAATCCACAAAGATGAATCAACAACTCAAATCCACTGAATTTCTTAACAAACGCAGGTTCTTTACTTTCCTGCCGGTTATTATTCTCCCATTTGCCACACTCCTGTTCGTACTTCTGGGCGGGGGAAAAGGTAACACCAACAATAAGGTCTCTGTTCCAGGTATCAATACTGAGCTGCCGGATGCCATAAATGACACAAAAAAGCAGCTCAACAAGATGAGCTTTTATGATCAGGCAACAGCTGATTCCAACCGGCTTGCCCAATTGTCCAATGACGGCCCTTATTCCGGTTCGTCCGGTCCAGAGACATTGGACCAGGGCGCCTTGTTCCCGACCAGATACCACCCCGAGCCGGATGAACGGCAGATCTATCAAAAACTGGAACAACTTGACAAAGTTCTAAATCAACCGGAGAAAAAAATGCCTGAGCCTACCTTCACAAGCAATCTGGTCCCTGCAACTGAAAGTGCGCTCCAGATCCAACAACTCAGTGGTATCATGGACACGATGGAAGCAGGAAAGCAAGCGGATCCTGAGCTCAGTCAGCTCCAACAAATACTGGAAAAGATTCAGGAGATCCAGCATCCTGAACTGCTTAAGGAAAATCCCAGGCCAATTTTGCCCGAAGACACGAAAAAAATACACGCCGCCATTCCTGCTGTCATTGCCAAAGATCAAAAGGTCACACAAGGTACTGTGGTAGCCCTCACCCTGTTGGATTCAGCAGTGTTAAATGGTCAACACATCCCTAAAGGGCACCAGGTGTATGGCAGTTGTCAGATCAGCAATCAACGGATCAGTCTGCACATTAAAAACATCGGTCTTGGTTATGCCATTATACCCGTTGACCTGCAGGTATATGATTTGAATGACAGCATGGAAGGGATTAATGCACCTGAAGCCACAACTACTGAGGTCCTTAAAGAAGGTTCAGACAATGCTATTCAAAGCCTTCAGCTCATGGAGACAGACCAAAATCTACGCAGTCAGATTGCAGGTGCTGGCATCAGTACAGCGAAGAGACTGTTTGGTAAAAAAATGAAGCAGCTCAAAGCCAAAGTCAAAGCCGGCTATCCGGTATTACTCAAAAACAATCAATCTTTTTAACCCATTTAAATCCAAAAATCATGAACAAAAAAAATGTAGAATTCCTAAAAGACCAAATCAAATACACCGGATTTGGCGAAGGCTATGAAAGCCAGCTAAATGAGAAAATCAGTAAAGATCTTAAAGAATTCCAATTGCTCAACCGTACAGAATTTGGCAATGATGTGGTCGTGTCCAGGTTAGATTTCAGCCGCTCAGAATCCGGTGACCTATACTTTTTCAACCGATATGAACTGAGCTTCAGACCGCAAAATTCTGAAATCCTACTGAAGCAAACCTTTCAGATAGGCAAGGACAGCAACATTACCCAGAAAGAAGCTTATAATTTACTGAATGGCAGGTCAGTATTCAAAGAGTACAGCAAAATGGAAAAGGATGTCATCCAGGACAAATACATTGCTACGGGTGAGAAATATAATGCCTGGACGCAACTGAATTTTAAGGAAACCGACAAGTATGGGAATTATAAATTCCAGATGTATGGAGACAATTATGGTTTTCAGCTGGAACAGGCACTGGAAAAATTGCCAGTTGCAGAACTTAGTGATGAAAAAACTAAGGAGCGTCTGATACAATCCTTGCAAAAGGGTAACCTCCAATCGGTGAACTTTGTTGAAGAAAATGGTCAGCTCAATCCATGTTTTCTGGCTGCCAATCCCAGATTTAAGGTGATTGATGTCTATGACAGCAACCAGAATAAGCTGAGCAATAGCCAACATCAGGTGAAAGCGCAAGGTAATATGGAAACATTGAACGCTGAAAACAAAGAAGCCAGGCCCAGGATAAAAAAGTCAGGCCCGACAATTTCCTAACAAGCTAGAAGTTCAAACCGCTGACGTCAATATTGGCGTCAGCACTAATCAACACACCTACCTATGAAAAAAATAAGAGACCCTTTGAGACAATTTTTAAATGGAATTGCCCACGATCCTAGGATCAGGCCTACTCATATAGCCGTTTACATGGCCCTTTACCAGCACTGGATTCAAAACAACTTCCCTATGTTCCTTCTTGTAAAAAGCAGGGAGCTGATGCCTCTGGCCAAAGTATCCAGCAGTGCCACCTGGCATAGCGCCATCCGGGAACTGGATGCCTACGGATACATCTGTTATATGCCCAATTTCAATAAAATGAGCAACAGCAAAGTCATGCTCAACTCCGAAAGGGTTACCACTGGCCTAACTCCTATAAGTTAGCCTCATCCTCACCTCCAGCAGAACATCCCTGGAATCATCACTATCCTGTCGCTTTATTGCTTCCTATCAAGGACATCCTTGATTTTGTTTGCATTTTCCATTAGCTCAGTGAGGTAGGCCCAATTCTCTTTCTCGATACAAGATTTGAATTTCCGCAATTGTGTGATGTGCTCATTTAATACATCCAGTACGTTTTCCTTATTTTGTTTAAATATGGGCATCCACATTGCAGGGCTACTTTTTGCGAGCCTTACAGTACTTTCAAAACCGGCACTGGCCAATTCAAATATGGCATTTTCCTCTCTTTCTTTTTCAAGCACCGTGTTGGCCAATGCGAATGAGGTGATGTGCGAAATATGGCTGACATAGGCTACGTGTACATCATGATCCTTCCCTCCCATATAGACATTATACATACCTAGCAAGCTATACAATTGTTCAACTGTTGCCAGCGCATCCTGATCACTTTCTGATGCATCACAAATTACATTTGCCCTGCCATCAAATGCGTCCAATGTTGCAGCTTCAGGTCCACTGAACTCTGTACCCCACATCGGGTGGGTCGCAATATACCTTCCGCGGTTCAAATGGCCTTTTACTGCATCTAGCAGCGACATTTTAGTGGAACCGGTATCCAGTACCACCTGTTGTTTTACCTGATCTAAAATGCCCGGCAATAATGTAGTACAAACGCTTACCGGAGCACTAAGTATAATGAGATCGCTATCTGCCACAGCAGTGTTCAAATCAGTTATTTCATCAACAATTCCAAGCTCCAGAGCCTTTTGTGAATGTGTTTCGTCATTATCTACTCCCAGTACTTTTGAAGCAAAGCCTTTTTGCTTTAACCTCAGCGCCATCGAACCACCAATAAGTCCAAGGCCTACTACTGCTATTTTCATCTGTTTATTTATTTTCTTTTATTAGCAAAAAAGCTATTTATATAATTTACTAATCCGGATTATAGCTTGCTCAAACCTGGAAAGATCACCACAGAGACTAATTCTGATGTATCGATTGCCCTGACTTCCAAATATGCCTCCTGGAGTCAGAAAAACATTTGCCCCATAAAGCACTTCATCACTAAGGGCATAGGCGTCTGTATACTGATCAGGAATCTTTGCCCAAACAAATAAACCTACCTGCTTAAGTTCATATTGGCAACCCAGGATATCAAGTATGCGGTATACTTCATTTCTCCTTTGCGCATAAATGCCATTAATGTAGCTATACCATTCCTTACCAAGGGATAAAGCCTTTGCAGCGGCCATCTGCAAGGGCTGAAACATACCACTATCCATGTTGCTTTTGAACCTTAAGACCTCTTCAATCCGCTCTTTTGATCCGCAAAGCATGCCGATACGCCATCCAGCCATATTATGAGATTTACTTAAGGAGTTCAGCTCCAATACTACTTCTTTAGCGCCCGGCACCTCCAAAAGACTCACAGGATTATCGTTGAGAATAAAGCTGTACGGATTATCATGTATAAGTAACAGGTTATTTTCCTTTGCAAAGTGAACCAGTTTTTCAAACATCCCGGTTTCTACCTGCTGACCTGTTGGCATATGCGGGTAGTTCACAAACATGAGTTTCACCTTGCTCAGGTCCGTAGCCGCCAACGCTTCAAGATCAGGATACCAGTTTTGCTCCTCCTGTAAAGGGTAGGTTATGGACTGACCACCTGCCAACTTAACGGCACTGGCATAAGTAGGATAACCAGGATCAGGAATCAATGCCTGGTCCCCTTCATTCAGATAGGTCATACAAATGTGCATGATGCCTTCTTTAGAACCAATGAGTGGCAATATTTCAGTATCAGGGTCAAGAACTACCTGATACCACTGCTGATACCAATCAGCAAAAGCCTGTCGCAATGCAGGAATGCCTTTGTAACCTTGATAACCATGTACCCCTGGCTTTGCAGCCTCTTCCTGTAACGTCCTTATCACGTCCGGATGAGGAGGAAGATCGGGACTGCCAATCCCTAAGTTAATAATGTTTTTACCCTCTTTATTCAAGAGGTCTATTTCTCTAAGTTTTTGGGAGAAATAGTATTCACTAACCCCCTCCATTCTTTTTGCAATCATCATTAAAAATTACTTATGCCCTGAAACAGTGATAAACGAATTATGATAGCATAATACCGAGTACAGCACCCCTATAGATTGGTTATTGGTTGATCTGTAAAAACTGTTTTCTTTCAAGGCATAAAAATAGGTTTTTAATCGAGAAAATTAACAGAAAAAAGAGCTTACAAAATTGACTATATCATCAGGGATCATTTCTGGTAAACACGTACGTAATCAACTTCAAAGCGATTGGGAAATTTAGTATTTACCAGGCTGCCTCCATTCATACCACCCATGGCAAGGTTTAGTAACATGTAATGAGGCTGCTTGAAAGGGTGAGTGCCGGTGCCATCCTTATTGTAGAGCTTATCCATATCCACCTTAATGAGCAGCTGATCATCGAGAAATAAAGAAATATCTTTTTCTGTCCAATCCATTCGCCAGATGTGGAATTTTGAAACCCATTCGGATCCGCCCAATTCTATGATGGACTTTGTATTGCTATGCCACTGGGCAGTGTATTTCTTTTCGGTCCCAACCGCAATATTTGCCAGTATCTTACCCCTGTAATATTCCATCATGTCTATTTCTCCGTTAGAAGGCCATTCTCCTGATACGCCAAGTGTCCACCAGGCTGGCCAAAGACCAGAACTTACATCTATCTTGCCGCGCATTACAAAACGGCCATATTGCCAGGAATGTTTACCGGCAGTATTTATGCTTGAAGAAGTATAATGAATATTTTCTTTGTTATTCCTCCAATCTCCTGAATCCCTTTTAAAACTCGGGCTGGGTTTGGTTTCTTTTCGGCCCTCAATCACAAGTACACCATTTTCGCACCATGCATTATCTGTTTGGTACCACTGCAATTCTTCGTTACGCACAAAACCCTGCTCATATTTCCAGTTAGCAGTATCTGGTTTTCCACTATTATTGAATTCATCTGCCCATACCAATTTATATCCTTCCTTTGCATAGCTCGATACTTGACTTTCCTTTTGTGCCCATACATTTACCGTTCCAAAAATCGTAAAAACACAAAGTGCTCGAATGATTTTACCTACCATATTCATTTCTAATAACAATTGATACATTTTCTAGCTAATATGATCCTCAAGATACCGCTGGGCCTGCTCCTGCGTTAAAACGGCAAAATCTTTATAGCGGTCATGAACATCAATAATCTCTTCAAGCGCTTGCTCAACAAGCTGTTTGTTCTCCCATAATTTAAGGTGCGATACTACGGTTTGTATGCAGCCCTTTTTATAGGAAATTTGCCCTATCACATGTACAAGGGTATTCCTAACCCTTGCAGTTTGGTCATACTGCAACTCCTTTAATAAAGGTAGAATATCCTGCGGATATTTACGTCCCCTAAGCTCTATACCATGACATATCTCTCTTCTGATCTCCTTATCCTCATGATGCAGGTAAAGCTTCGCCCATTTCAACACCGGGACCGGGTTTACTTCCCCCATTTTTTTGATAGATCCAATTACAGCATTACGGGGAGAATGATGTTCATCAAATAAACCCTTATCAAAAAAATGCCGGATACTTTCAAATTCTATTTTACCTATCTCGCCGGCTGCATTGATCACCGTTTGCCTGATTTTAAAATCCGTTTCCGCAAAAAACCTTTCTAAGCAGCTGATGATTTCAACCCTAAAGGCTTCTTTGGTGTGGTATATTTTACCAATGGATAGATAAGCTGATTTCCTGACATAGGTGTCTTCATCTGCAAAATAGCGAATCGTTTCTTTATAATCCGAAGTAACCAGCTCAGCAAGTATGTTTTTGTTAATTTCGGCCACAAGATTTAAACGTTCCTGTTTATTTAAATCGTAAAATCCCATATACAATATTAACACATAATTTGCTCACATCTTAAATCTAATGTGGCTGAGCTATTCTTTAGCTTCAATATCATGATCAATCAGTGCATTTTTATAGCCAAGCGAGTAATTAATGGCACCCCAGGCAGTCAGCATAGTAATGATATCTTCTTCTTTTAATGGACCAGTAATTTGCTTTTTACAAAACTCCAAATACTCTGTTTCGGTCATAATATTTATATTAATAAATTAAGTTCTGCGTATTGAAACCCTATACAATAACAGAAAGCAATATTATGAAAAAATTATTTCAGCACTTTGATCTGTCCCTTCATTACCGTATAATGACCTGGATATGAACAGATAAAAGGATATACCCCTGGAGTTTTCGGTACGGTAAAATAAACCGTATCTGATTTTCCAGGCTGCAATAAAACAGTATGTACCAACACCTTAGAACTATTTGGAACAAAATCATACTTTTCACCATCCAGCCCCATCTTCATCACCATTTCACCCACAATATTACCCGATCCAGGCATAGTCAGCACAAAATTATGCAGCATATCGTCAGTATTTGCAAAAGTCAGTTTCACTTTAGTACCTGCTTTTAAAGTAAAATTTGTAATGTCAAATTTCAACCCCGGTTTAGTTCCCAGTAAAATGGTTTTATCCGGCCCATTCTTCCAGCTTGCCGGCAGTTTAGTTACGTGTTTTGCTGCCGAAGTATTGCCGGTAACTTTACCGGTGGTAGTGGCCATATTTCCCATATGATGATGATCCATGCTTTGCTTCGTGTTGTCAGCCTGCATAGCACCCAAGGGTTTATTTTCGGCCGTAGCTACTATCTTTTCTCCATCTGGAATCTGATTCAAGGTATAGTATGCATAATTGTGAAGCAAAGGTGCATTGCCACTTTCTGAACGTATTCCTTCCGTTCTGATCTCCTGAATATATCCTTGCTTTAAACTGTCAAGCACTAAACGTACACGTTTATGATCAGGAGAAATCTCAATAGCTTTGATATTGCGCGGAGATTGATTGATCACCGGACTTCCATAAATGTGATGATACTTATAAGTAAAAGTCGACAGTTTATATGAACCCGCATTACGTGCAGTTTTCTCATCTACCGGCATTGTGAATTCCAGTTCAAAACCATCAGGCTGCGCCTTAATGGTCTGTATCTCAAAAGGTATAATGCCAGACCAGGTCAAGCGCTGTAATCCATATTCTTCTTTTCCGGTTGATGACCACCCTCTTGAGGTCATACCTACAAACATACTACCATCAGAACCCCAATTCATTCTCAATACACCTGAAGAAAACCCCTCTCGAAAAGGAAATACAGCCCCTTGATATACCCCTTTAACCTTTTCCAGAAATACCCTGCTAATCTTACTCTGGGCCTGATCGCCCACAAATAATTGTCCATTAAAAGGCCCCATATTTCCATTATCTGAATAATCCAGAATTCCAGATGTCGAATTACCCATAATAGAATGAGGAATCCATACAGACGGGGTTTTTAATCCGGGAACCCTTTTGGCTACATCATATTTTGGCTCACCGGTATCAGGGATATCTTTTTTGCGCAGCTTTACCGGAGAGCCCGGTTGGTCAGCCCAGATCAACCCTGCTGGATTCCCGACAAAATCACCTTCCTCGACATGCGTAATGCTGCCTGAGCCTACCCAGTCACCTTGGTTTTCCGCATAAAAGATATCACCACTACCATTCAGCGCAAAAGCTGCAGGTGAGCGGAAACCTGTAGCGAAAGGTTTCATGGTAAAATCGGGGGAAAATTTAAGCATCCATCCATGCCATTTAGACATACTTTCTCCAAAGCCTATCCATCCTAAATTTAATGTAACCACCATGTTGCCTTCCTTATCAAGCATAGGACCATAGGCGTACTCATGATAATTGCCTGATAATGGCCATGAATACATCGTTTTGTACTCATCGGCCTCTCCATCACCATCCAGGTCACGAAGACGGGTAAGCTCGGCACGCTGCGTCAGGTACATATCCCCCTTAATATAATTTAGGCCCAATATTTCATGCATACCATGAGCAAACAAGCGGTATTTTGGTTGCTGTCCATCCTTCATATATGGATTTGTAATGATCCAGACTTCCCCACGTCGGGTAGCCACAGCCAGCTCATCATTGGGTAATAGGGTCATTCCTCCGACTTCTAGTGCTATTTCTTTAGGAATTGGAAGCGTAACGATTGGAAATATTTGATTTTCTGTTTGAGCAGTTGTCTTTGCTATACCAGCGGCAAACAATAAAAGAGACAGTAAATATTTTGAGTTTTTCATCCTTTGATCTACCAGATTAGCGAATAAGTTAATGAATCAGCTCCCGTAGCTAATGGAGCAAGCAGTTCCTCACCATTTTTTGTTTTCCTGATAAAAGCCTTGATTTCAGCAGCCAATTTCACAGTATAAACTTTATTTCCTATACTATAGGTATTGTTTTTCAATGCTTCTATACTTGGTCCCACAGCAATTCTGCAATACAAAGGTCCCTTACTATTACTTACGCTTATGGTACGGTCTATTGCCACACCATCGCTTTGCATCACTATTTTATCATTTACATCGGCTCCATTTGAAGAATATGAAAATGTAAGCATTTTGTTCTTATCCAGTACATAACCCTTGTTTTGTAAATCATCAAAGGCAATAGAATCGGGCCATTCTGTATTCTTATCTGCCAGTGCTGCAATAGCCGGTGTTGCTGTAAGAGGCAGCACAGAGCCTAAAGGCTTTGCCAGCTGAGGCTCTCCCCTATCCTTCCACATTTCAGTAACGTCTAAAAACTCTCCGCGCCAGATCTGTAATAACGCCCCCTGTTTCAGATCATAAGAATAATTCACTTTCTCTGGAGTACCTACGGAAATTACGTGAGTACGTTTCTTTCCTTCAAACATAAGGTAGCTTCGTAATAAATAAGGCTTACTTCCTGCGTTCAGGATATACGGATTGGAGGCTTGGCCCCAAGTATAAGTAGCATAGCATGTAAAAAATGCGACACAGCATATAACTCGTTTGCAAATGGTCATACTTTAAAGGTTATTTGGTCATTGGGCAATAAAACAATCGATTGCCTAACAAATATATTAAATATCTTGAACTGTTTATCATTCAAGAATTATTTTTATTCCATCTGGATTATCGGTAATAATCAGGTTAATATTTAAATACTACACAAAATAACAATGGACTGGGTTTTCAATCAAGTATCTAACAAAATATTATGCAATCGATTGTCTTAATTACTATATTGTACCATCATTGATCAGTTATGAATTTACTTTATAAAGCAATTACTCATACCCTTTTTGCCATAGCAGTTTTGTTATTACCAATTTATGTTTTTGCACAAACCTCTGGAGATCAAAGAGGCTTAAAGGATTATTATCGGGATTACTTTCCAATGGGCGTGGCTGTTACTGCCAAACAACTAGCAGATTCTGCTCAGCAGAATTTCATTTTAACTCATTTCAACAGCCTCACAGCCGAGAATGCTATGAAAATGGGCCCCATCCATCCTAAAGAGGACTTGTTTTTCTGGAAAGACGCTGATGCAATTGTGGCATTCGCACAAAAACATAATCTAAAAGTTCGCGGGCATAACCTGTGTTGGCATAACCAGACGCCTAAATGGATATTCTACGACGAATTTGGAAAACAGGTTAGTAAGGAAGTCTTGCTTCAAAGGCTAAAAGATCATATTTATGCGGTTGTGGGAAGATATAAAGGTCAGATATATGCTTGGGATGTTGTAAATGAAGCAGTATCAGATGAACCTGACCAGCTACTACGCAATTCGCTTTGGTATCAGATCTGTGGTGAAGATTTTATTTATAAAGCCTTCCAATATGCGCATGAAGCAGATCCAAAAGCCATTTTGTTTTATAATGATTACAATACCGAAAACCCTGATAAGAGGCAGCGCATTTATAAACTACTAAAAAAGATGCGGAATAAGGGTGTCCCAGTACACGCAATAGGCCTACAAGCGCATTGGACGTTCAAAGACCCCTCACAAGAACGACTTGAAAGCACCCTTAAACTGTTTGCATCGCTTGGACTGAAGATCCAGATTACCGAACTTGACGTTTCTATATATGCGGATGGAAATCTACAGGATAAAACTGTTATAGCTCCTGTTTCCATATTAACCCCAGAGCGTGAGCAGCAGCAAGCGGAACAGTACTCGATGATTTTTAAAGTTTTCAGGAACTATAAAAAATGCATAAGCGGGGTGACATTTTGGAACCTATCCGATAAGTACAGCTGGCTGGACAATTTCCCTGTACGCGGTCGTAAAAACTACCCGCTTTTATTCGACACACAACTTAAACCAAAAAAAGCCTATTGGAACGTAGTCAAATTTTAATCAACCAATTATTAATTACCTCACATGACACACAGAACCTTCATTCTATTTTTTGTTTTACTACTGGCCTGCCTGACAACAAACGCTCAGTACCAGCCTGGCCCTGCTCCCGACGGTTTCGACCGACCTCAGGTAGGACTCGAACACGGTAAAATAGACACCATCCATTATGAGTCGAAAACCGTAGGAAAGACCAGAACTGCGCTCATTTACACCCCACCAGGGTATTTGAAAACGAAAAAATATCCTGTATTATATCTCTTACACGGGATTGGAGGTGATGAATTTGAATGGCTGCGCAATGGCCGTCCTGAAGTCATTATGGATAATCTTTACGCGAACAAAAAAGCTGAACCGATGATCATTGTTTTACCCAATGGAAGAGCTATGGCGAATGACCGGGCCACGGGCAACATCATGGCGCCAGATAAGGTGCAGGCATTTGCACATTTTGAAGATGACCTGATAAAAGATCTGATACCATATGTTCAACAACATTATTCTACTTATAAAGACCGTGAGCACCGCGCAATTGCGGGGCTATCTATGGGTGGCGGTCAGTCATTGAACTTCGGTCTGGGTAATTTGAACATTTTTGCCTGGATAGGTGGTTTTTCTTCTGCTCCCAATACTAAACAACCAACAGAACTCATCCCAAACCCAACAACAACACATAAACAACTAAAATTATTATGGATCTCTTGTGGCACAGAAGACAATCTGATGCCAATTACCTCCCGTACGGTCGACTATCTGAAGGAAAACAAAATTCCTCATATTTTTCTGAAAGAACCGGGGGGACATGATTTCAAGGTATGGAAGAATGATCTCTATCATTTTAGCCAGTTGGTATTTAAAGATCACTAAACTGCATAATGTAGAGCAGAACTTATAAAATAAAGTTGTCCTTTTCTGATGAACATATAACCTATCTCTGTTTTCTTAATTTCAACCTTTAGTGTTTTGCTGGCTTGCATGGGTAGTCAATCCAGAATGAATCAATTTGCAGTATCTGTTTCAATTTTGTATGCAGATCTAACATCTGCTGACGGTGAGGATAACGCGCTGAAACATGTAGTCATTATACAGGTTATGCCTAAAACAAGGAGATTCATATACATGATTTCTTTATAATGGGATATAATGAATCCGTCCCTAATTTTGACCGTGATAAAATGGAACGGGAATATCTGATATTTTAGTTAAGTTTTATACTCATGAGGTATGGCTTTCAATGTATCATTGTGAGAGAAATCAGATTTACAACATTCATGAATCTCTAACGAGGCATTAGTCTTTATATCATGCTTACAATCCAAAAGTGGGGAAAGAATCACATTTGGCTACTACAAGCTAACTGAAAAAGATAATTTCTATAATCATGATTATAAAGGAAACATACCAAATTGTTGCGTAAGTGTTACCTTTAGTAAGGTTATACCAGCTATTTTTTTTCATAACACTAATTTAGGTAAATTATTTATTCACTATACCCCACTTTAAATTTGGCTTATTACTCATTTCCAACTCGAGTATTCCTCCCTTGAAAACTTCACTTTGCAAAATCTTGAAATCCTGAATTGTCTTTCCATTTAACTTTGCAGATTGAATGTATTTATTTTCTTTTGAGGCATGGTTCGCTTCGATTATAAATTTCACTCCTCTTTTATATTTATTATTAAATAGGATTGTGGTACGTGGATACCGTGGACTACCAATTTCATAAACGGGGTTTACCGAACAGCCTCCATCCATTTGAAAAAAGCCAATAGTACTCATGATAAACCAACTACTCATCTGACCAAGATCCTCATCACCCGGATAGGCATCATATGGTGTAGTTCCATAATATTGTTCCTGTATGGCACGTGTCCATTTTTGGGTCAGCCAGGGCTTGCCGGCCCAATTAAACAGATAAGCAACTTCCATGGCCGGCTCATTACCATGATTAACAGGAAACGAAGAAAAATCATCTCCAGAAGCATTAAAATTAGCTACCGCTGATTTCTCCATTGCCTCATTTAATCGATCAGCAAATCGTTCCTTACCCATTTGAAAAATCAGTCCATCGGGATTATGCGGCACAAACCAGGTATAGTTAAAGGAGTTCCCCTCTACAAAACCAGGAGTATGATAAGGGTCAAATGGTTTTAGCCAATTTCCTTGCTTATCCTTTGGCCGTGCGAAGCCAGATTCTTTATCAAAGATATTTCTCCAGTTTTCCGAACGCTTATTAAAGTAAGTATAATCTTCTTTTTTATTCAGTACTAAGGCCATTTGTGCCAAGCACCAATCATCATAAGCATACTCCATTGTATTAGATACAGAGCCCATACCCAATGGAATGTATCCGTACTTCATATAAGGCTCAATATCCTCAACTCCCACAGTACCGCCACCCGGATATTTTTGGGGAGCAGTAGTCAGCATTTTCTTGAAGCCAGAATAAGCAGTTTGGAGATCGAAGTCTCTGATACCACTTTGCCAGGCTCCCTGTATCTGCGAGACACCGTGCATGGCCACCATCACGCCGGTTTGCTCTACACCTGCAGGATCCGTATTAAACCAACCGCTATTCTTATAAAGCTCAATACCAGACCGCGCCCATTTTGAGGAGATCTCAGGAGCAACCAAATTGAACAACTGCTGATTATTCCAAAAGGTATTCCAGTACTCTCCACTCACAATACAGTCTTCTTTATTGTTAAGCTGACGAATCTGCTCTTCTTCATCCACGTATCTGCCATCAGCATCACTCCAAATTGCTTTAGCTGCAATTGCACGATATAAATTAGTGTAAAATTTCACTTTTTGCAGATGGTCTTCTGTCTCTATCTGAACCCGGCCCAAATATTCATTCCATATCTTACGCGCATTTTGAACTACTTTTTCAAAATCCCAGCCAAAAGGTGCTATCATTTCTTTTTGAAGATTGTTTCTCGCTCCATTCAAATCAACCAATGAGACTCCCGTTCGGACTTCTACTGCTTCCCCTTGCTTAGTCTTAAAATTCAAGAATACTCCCAAGTCCCCTTTCCCTTGTATTGCAGTAATATTATGCCTTATGACCGGCTTTGATTCAAACTCATGTGTGCGATTCCATCCTCCAATATATCCTGTAACAGGCTTCATCTCGCTGTTAACCCATCCGCCCATGGATTGAAATGGTTTACTAAACTGCATCACAAAGTGAACGGTGTATAATTGCTCTAATGAATAGCCTGTAAATGCATTGTAATAAGTAGCAAAGCCTTCTATTTCGGTACTGGTGACCTTTGTGATTTTCGCCTCTTTCAGATTATGCGGATACTCATTGGGCGTAAATAAATCAACCAATACCCTTGCTGAATCCAATGCGGGAAAAGTATAACGCTGAAGAGATGCCCGTCTTGTTGCAGTGATCTCAGCTTTGATACGGGTATCTGTCATAAACACACTATATTTTCCAATCAAAGCAGATTCTGATTTTTTATCAATTCTTGAACGATAACCACCATCAGGATCTCTTTCTGTACCCGGATTTACTTGCAACTTACCACTTGTAGGCATCGTTAACAAACCACACATCGTCCAGTCAGAGAAATGACTGAAACCCATAATGTTGTCTACCGTATACTCGTATCCTGCTTTCCAAGTTTCATCCTGATTGTCCGGTGCTATTTGAACCATGCTAAGTGGCAATGAAGGCCCGGGCTTAAACATCCAGCGGGAGTTGCCGGTCCCCATAAGCAAATCGACATAATCTACATAAGTTTGGAGGCTTTGTTTAGAACGGGTAACATTACCAGTATATATAATTTTATTTCCTTTTTTTATCGTAACAACTGAATTAAATGCTTGTTTATTTTGCGCTACTGCCGGCATAGGTATTTCTATAACTGCATGTCCCTTTTCTATAATTTTTGTAACAGGAGGTAAACCACCAACTGAAACATTGATGGATTCTTCTTTATCCATTTGTATAATATCGATCAACAAAGGCTGAATCCGTTTATTATCCTTTTTCAATTCAAATGGTGCAGCTTTCGCAGAAAGAATTAAAGAAGACGAAGCAGCTTGAATTTGTAAATCCTGATTTCCTTCCATTCGAATGTCATCAAAAATAGCCCATGATCCTGACACCATACCCATCTGAATGATGTTTAGTCCTTTTTTGAGCCAATTCCCGGGCACTTCGACCGATACAGCTATTTTTTTGCCGGCAGAATAGTTACCATCTAATGCTTTTCCATTTCCGGCAGCTATAGTTAATTCCTGGAGGTGTCCGTTTATTTCTACTCGCAATACCGTTGGTTTCTTTGCATTAACATCAGCAAAATCAATAATGAGTTTAGCAATACTTTTTGAAATCTGGTTCTTTAAATTAAATACTATTCTTGGGAAATGACGCGGATAAAATCCCGACCAATATCCGCCCCCAGCCCAACTATCTAGTGGACCAGGCAACACATAAGGCCAATGCTTCTGAGGGTTAGAATAGCCGATTGAAAACACTGTATTTTCACCACCAAAATCGGCTAGAAAACTACCTTTTCCGGAAGGGGCCAATGCAAATTCCGCCGCACTATTATCTTCTTCCCCTATTTTCCAAACTGTTTTTTTCTGACTGTAAGTAGATAGAGAAAATAAGTATATTATTAAAAGTAATCCTATTTTCTTCATTTTATTTTAAATGTTGTTACAACAAAGCCATGATCAGAAGGATACAAAATTTCTTTGCCATTCAATTTTATTGTCTCCTCAAAAAACACCTTATAAGACTCAGATTTTACAGCTTTTAACTTCGGACTTTTGTAAAATATATAGTCTATCCGATGATCATCATTTTCACCTTTAGTATGCCAGGTAATACCAGGATGGGTAAGGGAATTTGGATTCAAGGTTCTATAAGTATCTATCAGTCCTATATCTGCCAATACTTTTGTTGAGTACCAGGGAACCACCAGATTATTGTGTATTTTCCCGGTTTTAGCAGTCCAATCCAGATGAGAAGGAGTATTCAGATCTCCGCCAAGAATCATAGGTACAGAGTCAGTTTCTGCAGCATATTTTTTTATATAAGGCAATACCTTTTGTATCATTTCGTACTTAGCTCCGGATCTTTCCCAAACCAGAAGTTCTTCTGCATTTTTACCTAATTTTTCAGGCTCGTTTTCCCATGGCAAATAATGAAACCAATTTGAGAAAAATCTTATTCTTTGGTTTTGGATTATAATTTCTCGTCCACCCAGATAAAAAGGAAAATTGGTATCGATTCTTTCCCCAAAAGGATATCTTGATATAATTGACAGATTAACATTCTTATCATCTAAGTCAGTACCTTCCGGAGCAATTAAATGAAAATTGTAGCCTAAGGAATCGGCTATTATTTTACCGGAACCATAAGTTTCTACCATCAATATTACATCCGGATTTATTCCTCTTATAATCTGTATGGCATGAGCTTTTCCATCCTTGCTGTCATTTGCACCATGCAATATATTCCAGGCCATGACTTTAAAAGTACCTGTGGGCTTTTGGGCCATAGAATTAAAAAAAAAGAATGTGAATGTTAAAAAGAAAAGGGTAAGCTTCATTTCAGGTTTCTATTAATTTTAAGTTTTAAAAGATTCATCAATGTAATAGCTAGCCAAGATTAACAAAAAAATCAACATGTACAAACATACAAGCACAAAAAATTTTTAAATAATTAAAAACGAATACCGAAAACGATAAAAGAACATAAACAACTCCATATGTACAAACATAATGAATAGAAAATTAACAGTAAAAGGTTGATTTTTTTGTATGCATGTGCTTTTCCATCCTTATTGTCATTTGCGCCGTGCAATGTATTCCAGGCCATCACCTTAGAGAACTCAAGTTGTTTTTGAGCCTTGCAGTTAAAATAATAACATTAAGGCTAACAGGAGAAAAGTGTATTTCATTTTTGTTTTTTATGTTTATTAAAAATTTATTATTAATACGAAGTTCGATAATACCAAAGTTCAGTTGATTGTGCTGAATTTTTTCTTATCCCATATCAAAAGTGTACAATTCACAGAACAACCGTGCAACGTTTGTACATAGGATAAAAAAGGTTTCGCTCCTACTCACTCAAGTATATATATTTGGCAATTCCAGCTAACAGGAGTTCATGTGTCATTGATGTAAAATCTATCCAAACGAAAATACAGCTAATCGACTTAACGAAAAAAGGGGTTCAAACAATAGACTCGTAAAATCTCATCATCTAAAAATCTGCAATAATAACCGAAATTATGCGCAATACCCCTTTCCTAAGTTAACAGCTTTTGGTAACTTTCAATTAACGATTGATATGAAGGCATCATCTTAGGATAAGCAAATGCGTATTCCAACGCATCTATCCTCTCTTCTGAATTGGAGTACACAGAGAGATGAAAAGTATCAGCAACTTTCGGGTTCGAACAAAATGGCATGTAAATTCAGGAGTGAACAAACATTCCCATCACATTTCGAGGCAGGTGGCCAAACCAATCCATAAAAAACGATTAAATTGCCGAAAGTCAATAATAATTATTCCTATCCAGCTGGTTCTAACAGTAAAATTAGTAAACCTGCTTAAACTGTACTGTTAACCATCCTATTTAAGATTTGGTTAGCATACTTTGGGTTATTTTGTAATGGCATGCCAGCAGCAAGATATTGATGAGCAAACCCATTCTTTTCTTTTAAACCATTCATCATAAAGCTCGTTTTCCCAACTATCAGCCCATCATAACCTACTTGAGTCAGCATTACCTCTTCTTTTCTTGAGTTCCTGCAAATCATAGCTCCCCTCATAACCTTGGTGCTATTCTTTCCTATGATAAAGTCAACATACACAGATTTATTAGCTAATTCTATATTGTTATAGGTTTTATCCTCAGCATCCAAATTAGAAAGACAGATTACAAGATCACAACGCTCATTAACTTTTAATAACTCAGCAGTCCTATTTAATGCCAGGTAGGGATTTTGAAAACGAACGCCATCAGTTCCCGTTTTTGCACCCAATCCTGTGATTCCAATTTTTAAATTCCCGGAATAAATAATCGTAGAAGTTTTCACCCGAGAAGATAAAACAGGATTACTGAAGCTATAATTACAATTTACCAGGGGAAAATTCATAAAAGGCAGGAATGTAGCCAGTCCCTCTTCTCCATTCCGTAATTCAGCTACTCCTATTGTAGCAGCATGGTAACCCATCTTATTCATCTTACTGATAACTTTCATATCATCAGCTTTACCGATAAAGTTTCCCGCATCTATGATAAGACCAAAAGCTTCCTGGTCCTGAATAAGTTTATTGATTTCATTTAAACCTCCCTGCTGTCCCTTACCAGACTCAATATATCCATTAAGATTTGCTGTATGATAAACAATAAGCTCATTTCTTCTTGAGAAACCATTAATCGTTTTACTTACATTAGCCAATGTGGTTAGGGGTTTCCCAAAGACAGCTGCACCAGCCAAAACAGATGCGCTTTTTAAAAAAAATCTGCGTTTTGATTCCATTAAACGTCAATTTAGAGTATGACTGACACAAAAAAAAACATTACAACGCAAAAAAACAAGGCATATTGCATTTATTTTAAAATTTATTTAAAAGTGTGAACATTTAACAATAACTTTATTCCAATTATCTAAATTGTTTCTCATTATGGGAGTTAACCAATACCTGGGCGAAATCTCTATCGTCGCTTTTAATTTTAGCCCAAGAGGTTGGGCATTTTGCAATGGACAGCTTTTATCGCTTCAACAAAATCAGGCACTTTTTTCCATTTTGGGAACCACTTATGGCGGGAATGGTGTAACCACCTTTGCCCTTCCGGATTTTAGGGGAAGAGCTCCTTTCCATACAGGTACAGATTTTTCCCTGGGACAGGTTGCAGGCGAATTCACTAGCGTTTTAACTACCCAGCAAATACCTGCCCACCTCCATCAAGTTAGTAACGGTAACATTAAGGCAAAAACAGGTACAACAGCTAATAAAACATCCCCTGTCAACAATTATTTTGCAAGCAATTCCGTAGAGACAAAACGGTTTACCGCAATTGCTGATACGACTATGGGAACTGTTTCAGCCAGCATAGCCAATAGCGGAGGCAATCAGCCACATGAAAACATGCAGCCTTACCTCGCTTTGAACTTTGTCATTGCCTTAGTCGGAGTATTCCCATCACGTAATTAATAAAATCAACTATGACCGATCCATTTATAGGCGGAATTTTTATGTTCGCCGGCAATTTCGCAATGCGTGGCACTGCTGTATGTAACGGACAACTCCTTCCTATCCAACAAAATACTGCCTTGTTTTCTATCCTCGGCACCACTTATGGTGGAAACGGACAATCTACCTTTGCACTGCCAAATCTTATGGGTCGCTGCCCGATAATGCCGGGCAACAATCATGACCTTGGAGAAACTGGGGGCTCGCCATCTGTAACATTGATCTCTACGGAGATGCCTAGCCACAATCACGGTGTACAAGCAGCAATCGGAACCGGTGGGGCAGCAGCGACAGCAAATCCTATAGGCGCTTTGCCAGGAACCACCACCAGCACGCCATTGTATTCAGACCAGGCTGGCACGGGATTTATGAGCCCTTTAACAACAAACTTTAGCAGCCAAACCCAACCTACCGGAGGAAACCAACCGCACAACAATTTGCAACCTTATCTGGTTGTGACTTTTGTAATTGCAATGCAGGGGATATTTCCTGCCAGAAATTAAGTTTTCACTTTAAATATTACATCATGGAAGAACCATTTTTAGGGGAAATAACAATGTTTGCAGGAAATTTTGCCCCCCGGGGTTGGGCTTTTTGCAACGGTCAACTTTTAGCAATCTCTCAAAACGATGCGCTATATACACTACTTGGCACAACATACGGTGGAGACGGAATAAATACCTTTGCCCTTCCCAATCTTGCTGGTCGTGTACCTATTCATGTTGGCACCACACTCGGCAAGACATTTATTTTAGGACAATCAGGAGGTGTAGAGAGCGTTACCCTTACCACTCAACAGCTTCCTGCTCACAACCATAGCATACTCACTAGCGAAGTCAGCTTTAAGACGCGTGGTGATTCAGCGGGAAATTCTGCTTCTCCTGACAACAACTTTATCGCCCAGGCCCCATTAAAAAAGTTTTTTGGACGAGATACTCCACCCGATAAAATGGCTCCATTAGAAAGTGCAGGGACTGTTGGACCGGCAGGAAGTAATTTACCACACGACAATATGCAACCGTATTGCGCTATTAACTTTATTATAGCCCTAGAAGGAATTTACCCTTCTAGCAATTAATCATTAACATTCTCCAAAGCGATCATGAAAACAGGTATTCTATTACCCAGGTCGAGTACTCATCCTCTGATATCTTACAATTTCATGGATGGACTTAGCATTTTTCTTAAATTTCACCAGCTCACAAATGATATCGACTGTATTCCAGCTTATATAGGTTTTGGAACAGACCCCGTTTTAATTCAACAGGAAACCGAACGCTTAATACTGGAGCATCGAGTAGATTTGATCGTGATCTTTGCCGATTACCCGGTAGTAGAATGCCTATTTCCTCTGATCAATTCACTTAACAAGCTGATGATCGTTGTAAACCATGGCGCTAAATATCCGTCGTCCTGGGCCGCCCAGCCGAATGTGATTCACCACAGCTTAAACAATGTCTCCAATTGCTGGCTTACTGGCAAAAAGGCAGCAAAAGAAAACCAGACTGCTGTAGTTGTAAATTCCTTTTATGATGGCGGCTATTCTATCAGTCATGCAATTTCAGCTTCTTTTATGAGTCAATCCGGTCAAATCCTATTTAATTTTGTTGGCCACCAGAAAAAAGAAGAATTCAATACCAGTTCTCTTATTTCCTTTCTCAAAACAGAGCAAAAAACTGAGGCATTACTGGGCATATTAAGCGGAGAGCTAGTACCTGAGTTTTACCATCAGCTCCGGGAGCAAATAGGCAACAGAAAATTAAAACTTTATGCCGGCCCCGTTTTATTGGAGGAATCACAAACCGAAGAAAACTTAAACCCAACGGAAAATATCGAAGTTTGTGGATATACTACCTGGTTTAAAGAACTGGACAATGAAGAAAATATAGCTTATTGTAATAGTTTTAAAAATGACACTGGTAGAGAACCGGATTCATTTGGTGTCTTAGGCTGGGATACCGGACTAATCCTTAAAACAATTCTTAAGATTTCGGAAGGAAAACTGATCGATGCAAAGGTAATCAGCAAACATCAGGATCTTCAATTGCTTCAGGGAGCCAAAGGAGAAATACGCATGCATGCTTATTCCCAGCACTATATCTCTCCAGTACATTACCTCCATAGTAAATTAAACAATGATTCCTCGAGCCTTCATCGTTTATCATTGGAAGTAGTTGAAGAATCTTTCAATGAACTGATCAACTTTGAAATACAAGGCCCTTCATCGCAATGGCTAAATACATACCTCTGCTCCTAAAATAGTTTACAATATATTTTACAAAAAATCGCTCAATGAAAACTTCAACAGGCACCTTTCTACTAAGGATAGCACTTACTCTATCCATGGTATTTTGTATTAACTTTTTCTCCTACGCTCAATGTACATTAGGTGCTGGAGACTTAGTTTTTACCGGTTACAATCAGCTTGATGACGGTACAGACGGGACTTCTACAGACGATTCCTTTTCCTTTCTATTATTAAAAGATATTCCTGCAGGTCAGGAAATTTTTTTTACGGATCTGGGCTGGACAGGAAGTAGCTTTCAAACTGCAAGCAATGCACCTTCGGATGCTGTCTTGAAATGGACGGCTGATGTGGCCTATCCTGCCGGAACAGAAATCATTGTTTATTGTAAATATACTCTTGTGGCAAAGGACATCAACGATAATACACGTGGTACAATCACGGTAGCACAATCATCTTACAACACCAGTTCAGGAGCGGTCAGTCCACAAGAGCAAATGAGTCTCGCTGAATTTTCGGGAGATCAGCTATTCGCATTTACTAACTCTATTGCCACTCCTAATTTTTTGGCAGGCATGAGCATCAATAAACCAGTTGTATCCCAGTGGGAAGCAAGCTTATCACCAACTGCTTTTGGTGCAGATAAATCGGTTCTACCATCGGCTTTAAATTCCGGAGCACAGAAACTGGCAATTTCTTTTGCAGATCCAGGTGATCCATTTGTTAATGCTGCGCCTGTTGCAAGATATAAAAGGGAAGACATTGGCAATGCAACAGGTCTCCCTTCTGAGCTGCTTACTAAAATCAATGATCCTAGTAAATGGGAAATCAGAAGTGATGGCTATCATTACAATCCATTATTTTCTGCAGCAACACCAATTGTTGTTACAGGAATCCACATTACTGCCCAACCAGTTAACCGTACTAACCTGTGTCCGGGCTCTGCAACATCCTTTAGTATTACTGCCAGCGAAGTATGTTCTTATCAATGGGAAGTAAGCGATGACGGCACTACTTTCACTCCAATTGTAGCTTCGGGAATTTACAGCGGGGTAACTACAGCAACACTCAGCATAAGTAACATCACAGGCTTAAGCACAAAAAAATACCGTGTAAAAGTTAGTGGAGTTAATGGTACCACTTCAGATATAGTGAATTTTACCTTGGTCAATCCAGTGATAACATTCAATCCTGGTCCTCTACCTCAGGCAACTCCAAATATCGCTTATACTACGACTGTTCAGGTAACTTCAGGTGGAAACGGAACCTTTACTTTTTCACTAGAAAGCGGAGCACTCCCGGATGGATTAACACTCAATACGGCTACTGGAGAAATTTCAGGAACTCCAAGTATGGGTGGTCAATTCAACTTCGTGATTAAGGCTACAGACAACTGCAGCACTCCAAATACCGGTACACAGAGTTACTCAATTATAGTTGGAACAATTGACCAATCGATTACTTTAACCGATTATACAAAAACTTATGGGGACGGAACCTTTACCTTGCCTCTAAATAGTAGTGCAGACTTACCAGTAACCTACACTTCCAGTGCCCCAACAGTAGCCACAGTAGTCGGTAATACAGTAACGATTATCGGTGCCGGAAGCACGAACATTACGGCTACTCAAGCAGGAAATACAAGTTATAACCCTGCACCAATGGTTGAGAAAACAATTACTGTTGACAAGAAAAATATTACTTTAGTCCTCAGCGCCACTCCTAGCATCACTAAAGCTTATGACGGCAATACCACGGCAACCCTGCTTCCAGCCAACTACACCTTAACAGGCTTAATAGGAACAGATGCAGTAACCGTTTCGGGAACGGCAAGCTACGATACCAATACCAAAGGAACCGGCAAAACCATTACTGCGGGTACCTTTGTACTTGATGGTGCTGATAAAGACAATTACAGTCTGAGCACAACTACTGCAACAACTACAGGTGAGATCACTGCTGCACCGCTTACTTTGGCATTGAATGCTACACCATTAATCAGCAAAGTATATGACGGCAATACAACTGCAACCCTGGTTCCGGCCAACTACACTTTAACAGGTGTGCTGGGTACAGATGCGGTAACTGTAAGTGGAATGGCAAGCTATGATACCAATACCAAAGGAACCGGCAAAACCATTACAGCAAATACTTTTGTACTTGATGGTGCTGATAAAGACAATTACAGTCTGAGCACAACTACTGCAACGACTACCGGTGACATCACTGCTGCACCGCTTACTTTAGCCCTCAATGCTACACCATCAATCAGCAAAGTGTATGACGGCAATACCACTGCAACCCTGCTTCCGGCCAACTACACCTTAACAGGCTTAATAGGAACAGATGCAGTAACTGTAAGTGGAACGGCAAGCTACGATACCAATACCAAAGGAACCGGTAAAACCATTACAGCAAATACCTTTGTACTTGATGGTGCCGATAAAGACAACTACAGCCTGAGCACAGCTACTGCAACAACTACCGGTGACATCACGGCTGCACCGCTTACTTTAGCCCTCAATGCTACACCATTAATCAACAAAGTATATGACGGCAATACAACTGCAACCCTGCTTCCGGCCAACTACACCTTAACAGGTATACTGGGTACAGATGCGGTAACTGTAAGTGGAATGGCAAGCTATGATACCAATACCAAAGGAACCGGCAAAACCATTACTGCGGGTACCTTTGTACTTGATGGTGCTGATAAAGACAATTACAGTCTGAGCACAACTACTGCAACAACTACCGGTGACATCACCGCTGCACCGCTTACTTTAGCCCTGAATGCTACGCCATTAATCAGCAAAGTATATGACGGCAATACCACTGCAACCCTGCTTCCAGCCAACTACACCTTAACAGGGGTACTGGGTACAGATGCAGTAACTGTAAGTGGAACGGCTAGTTATGATACCAATACCAAAGGAACCGGTAAAACCATTACGGCAAATACTTTTGTACTTGATGGGGCCGATAAAGACAATTACAGTCTGAGCACAACTACTGCAACTACTACCGGTGACATTACCGCTGCACCGCTTACTTTAGCCCTGAATGCTACACCATCAATCAGCAAAGTGTATGACGGCAATACCACTGCAACCCTGCTTCCGGCCAACTACACCTTAACAGGCTTAATAGGAACAGATGCAGTAACCGTTTCGGGAACGGCTAGTTACGATACCAACACCACAGGAACCGGCAAAACCATTACTGCGGGTACCTTTGTACTTAATGGTGCCGATAAAGACAACTACAGCCTGAGCACAGCTACTGCAACAACTACCGGTGACATCACCGCTGCACCGCTTACTTTAGCCCTGAATGCTACGCCATTAATCAGCAAAGTATATGACGGCAATACAACTGCAACCCTGCTTCCGGCCAACTACACCTTAACAGGCTTAATAGGAACAGATGCAGTAACCGTTTCAGGAACGGCTAGTTACGATACCAACACCAAAGGAACCGGTAAAACCATTACTGCGGGTACCTTTGTACTTGATGGGGCCGATAAAGACAACTACAGCCTGAGCACAGCTACTGCAACAACTACCGGTGACATCACCGCTGCACCGCTTACTTTAGCCCTGAATGCTACACCATTAATCAGCAAAGTATATGACGGTAATACCACTGCAACCCTGCTTCCGGCCAACTACACCTTAACAGGCTTAATAGGAACAGATGCAGTAACCGTTTCGGGAACGGCTAGCTATGATACCGAGACCAAAGGAACTGGTAAAACCATTACTGCGGGTACCTTTGTACTTGATGGTGCCGATAAAGACAACTACAGCCTGAGCACAGCTACTGCAACAACTACCGGTGACATCACTGCTGCACCGCTTACTTTAGCCCTGAATGCTATGCCATTAATCAGCAAAGTATATGACGGCAATACCACTGCAACCCTGCTTCCGGCCAACTACACCTTAACAGGCTTAATAGGAACAGATGCAGTAACTGTAAGTGGAACGGCTAGTTACGACACGGATGTTAAAGGAACCGGCAAAACCATTACGGCAAATACTTTTGTACTTGATGGAGCTGATAAAGACAATTACAGTCTGAGCACAACTACTGCAACTACTACCGGTGACATCACTGCTGCACCGCTTACTCTAGCCCTGAATGCCACACCATCAATCAGCAAAGTATATGACGGCAATACAACCGCTACTTTGGTTCCAGCAAACTACACCTTAACAGGCTTAATAGGAACAGATGCAGTAACCGTTTCAGGAACGGCTAGTTACGATACCAACACCAAAGGAACCGGCAAAACCATTACGGCGGGTACCTTTGTACTTGATGGTGCTGATAAAGACAACTACAGCCTGAGCACAGCTACTGCAACAACTACCGGTGACATCACGGCTGCACCGCTTACTTTAGCCCTCAATGCTACACCATTAATCAGCAAAGTATATGACGGCAATACCACTGCAACCCTGCTTCCAGCCAACTACACCTTAACAGGCTTAATAGGAACAGATGCAGTAACTGTAAGTGGAACGGCTAGTTACGACACGGATGTTAAAGGAACCGGCAAAACCATTACGGCAAATACCTTTGTACTTGATGGTGCCGATAAAGACAATTACAGTCTGAGCACAGCTACTGCAACGACTACCGGTGACATCACGGCTGCACCGCTTACTTTAGCCCTGAATGCTACACCATCAATCAGCAAAGTCTATGACGGCAATACCACTGCAACCCTGCTTCCAGCCAACTATACCCTAACAGGTATACTGGGTACAGATGCGGTAACTGTAAGTGGAATGGCAAGCTATGATACCAATACCAAAGGAACCGGCAAAACCATTACTGCGGGTACCTTTGTACTTGATGGTGCTGATAAAGACAACTACAGTCTGGGCACTGCTACTGCAACGACTACCGGTGACATCACGGCTGCACCGCTTACTTTAGCCCTGAATGCTACACCATCAATCAGCAAAGTATATGACGGTAATACCACGGCAACCCTGCTTCCGGCCAACTATACCCTAACAGGTGTACTGGGTACAGATGCAGTAACCGTTTCAGGAACGGCTAGTTACGATACCAATACCAAAGGAACCGGCAAAACCATTACAGCAAATACTTTTGTACTTGATGGTGCTGATAAAGACAATTACAGTCTGGGCACAGCTACTGCAACGACTACCGGTGACATCACTGCTGCACCGCTTACTTTAGCCCTGAATGCTACGCCATTAATCAGCAAAGTATATGACAGTAATACCACTGCAACCCTGCTTCCGGCCAACTACACCTTAACAGGCTTAATAGGAACAGATGCAGTAACCGTTTCGGGAACGGCTAGCTATGATACCGAGACCAAAGGAACCGGTAAAACCATTACTGCGGGTACCTTTGTACTTGATGGGGCCGATAAAGACAACTACAGCCTGAGCACAGCTACTGCAACAACTACCGGTGACATCACTGCTGCACCGCTTACTTTAGCCCTGAATGCTACGCCATTAATCAGCAAAGTATATGACGGCAATACCACTGCAACCCTGCTTCCAGCCAACTACACCTTAACAGGCTTAATAGGAACAGATGCAGTAACTGTAAGTGGAACGGCTAGTTACGACACGGATGTTAAAGGAACCGGCAAAACCATTACGGCAAATACTTTTGTACTTGATGGTGCCGATAAAGACAACTACAGTCTGAGCACAACTACTGCAACGACTACCGGTGACATCACTACTGCACCGCTTACTTTAGCTCTGAATGCTACGCCATTAATCAGCAAAGTCTATGACGGCAATACAACTGCAACCCTGCTTCCGGCCAACTATACCCTAACAGGTGTACTGGGTACAGATGCGGTAACCGTTTCAGGAACGGCAAGCTACGATACCAACACCAAAGGAACCGGTAAAACCATTACAGCAAATACCTTTGTACTTGATGGTGCCGATAAAGACAATTACAGTCTGAGCACAACTACTGCAACGACTACCGGTGACATCACGGCTGCACCGCTTACTTTAGCCCTGAATGCTACACCATCAATCAGCAAAGTATATGACGGCAATACAACTGCAACCCTGCTTCCAGCCAACTATACCCTAACAGGTATACTGGGTACAGATGCGGTAACTGTAAGTGGAATGGCAAGCTATGATACCAATACCAAAGGAACCGGCAAAACCATTACTGCGGGTACCTTTGTACTTGATGGTGCTGATAAAGACAACTACAGTCTGGGCACTGCTACTGCAACGACTACCGGTGACATCACTGCTGCACCGCTTACTTTAGCCCTGAATGCTACGCCATTAATCAGCAAAGTATATGACGGCAATACAACTGCAACCCTGCTTCCAGCCAACTACACCTTAACAGGCTTAATAGGAACAGATGCAGTAACCGTTTCGGGAACGGCTAGTTACGATACCAACACCACAGGAACCGGTAAAACCATTACAGCAAATACTTTTGTACTTGATGGGGCCGATAAAGACAACTACAGCCTGAGCACAACTACTGCAACGACTACCGGTGACATCACTGCTGCACCGCTTACTTTAGCCCTCAATGCTACACCATCAATCAGCAAAGTGTATGACGGCAATACCACTGCAACCCTGCTTCCGGCCAACTACACCTTAACAGGTGTACTGGGTACAGATGCGGTAACTGTAAGTGGAATGGCAAGCTATGATACCAATACCAAAGGAACCGGCAAAACCATTACAGCAAATACCTTTGTACTTGATGGTGCCGATAAAGACAACTACAGTCTGAGCACAGCTACTGCAACAACTACCGGTGACATCACGGCTGCACCGCTTACTTTAGCCCTGAATGCTACGCCATTAATCAACAAAGTATATGACGGCAATACAACCGCTACTTTGGTTCCAGCAAACTACATCCTAACAGGTGTGCTGGGTACAGATGCGGTAACTGTAAGTGGAACGGCTAGTTACGATACCAATACCAAAGGAACCGGCAAAACCATTACTGCGGGTACCTTTGTACTTGATGGTGCTGATAAAGACAATTACAGTCTGAGCACAACTACTGCAACAACTACAGGTGAGATCACTGCTGCACCGCTTACTTTGGCATTGAATGCTACACCATTAATCAGCAAAGTATATGACGGCAATACCACTGCAACCCTGCTTCCGGCCAACTATACCCTAACAGGGGTACTGGGTACAGATGCAGTAACTGTAAGTGGAACGGCTAGTTACGATACCAATACCAAAGGAACCGGTAAAACCATTACGGCAAATACCTTTGTACTTGATGGGGCCGATAAAGACAATTACAGTCTGAGCACAACTACTGCAACTACTACCGGTGACATTACCGCTGCACCGCTTACTTTAGCCCTGAATGCTACACCATCAATCAGCAAAGTGTATGACGGCAATACCACTGCAACCCTGCTTCCGGCCAACTACACCTTAACAGGCTTAATAGGAACAGATGCAGTAACCGTTTCAGGAACGGCAAGCTACGATACCAACACCACAGGAACCGGCAAAACCATTACTGCGGGTACCTTTGTACTTAATGGTGCCGATAAAGACAACTACAGCCTGAGCACAGCTACTGCAACAACTACCGGTGACATCACGGCTGCACCGCTTACTTTAGCCCTGAATGCTACGCCATTAATCAGCAAAGTATATGACGGCAATACAACTGCAACCCTGCTTCCGGCCAACTACACCTTAACAGGTATACTGGGTACAGATGCGGTAACTGTAAGTGGAATGGCAAGCTATGATACCAATACCAAAGGAACCGGCAAAACCATTACTGCGGGTACCTTTGTACTTGATGGTGCTGATAAAGACAACTACAGTCTGGGCACTGCTACTGCAACGACTACCGGTGACATCACTGCTGCACCGCTTACTTTAGCCCTGAATGCTACACCATCAATCAGCAAAGTATATGACGGCAATACAACTGCAACCCTGCTTCCGGCCAACTATACCCTAACAGGTGTACTGGGTACAGATGCGGTAACTGTAAGTGGAATGGCTAGTTATGATACCGAGACCAAAGGAACCGGCAAAACCATTACAGCAAATACTTTTGTACTTGATGGTGCTGATAAAGACAATTACAGTCTGAGCACAGCTACTGCAACGACTACCGGTGACATCACTGCTGCACCGCTTACTTTAGCCCTGAATGCTACGCCATTAATCAGCAAAGTATATGACGGTAATACCACTGCAACCCTGCTTCCGGCCAACTACACCTTAACAGGCTTAATAGGAACAAATGCAGTAACCGTTTCGGGAACGGCTAGTTACGATACCGAGACCAAAGGAACTGGTAAAACCATTACTGCGGGTACCTTTGTACTTAATGGTGCCGATAAAGACAACTACAGCCTGAGCACAGCTACTGCAACAACTACCGGTGACATCACCGCTGCACCGCTTACTTTAGCCCTGAATGCTACGCCATTAATCAGCAAAGTATATGACGGCAATACCACTGCAACCCTGCTTCCAGCCAACTACACCTTAACAGGCTTAATAGGAACAGATGCAGTAACTGTAAGTGGAACGGCTAGTTATGATACCAATACCAAAGGAACCGGCAAAACCATTACAGCAAATACTTTTGTACTTGATGGGGCCGATAAAGACAACTACAGCCTGAGCACAGCTACTGCAACAACTACCGGTGACATCACTGCTGCACCGCTTACTTTAGCCCTGAATGCTACGCCATTAATCAGCAAAGTATATAACGGCAATACAACTGCAACCCTGCTTCCGGCCAACTACACCTTAACAGGCTTAATAGGAACAGATGCAGTAACCGTTTCGGGAACGGCAAGCTACGATACCAACACCAAAGGAACCGGTAAAACCATTACGGCAAATACTTTTGTACTTGATGGGGCCGATAAAGACAACTACAGTCTGAGCACAACTACTGCAACTACTACCGGTGACATCACGGCTGCACCGCTTACTTTAGCCCTGAATGCTACACCATTAATCAGCAAAGTATATGACGGTAATACCACGGCAACCCTGCTTCCGGCCAACTATACCCTAACAGGTGTACTGGGTACAGATGCGGTAACTGTAAGTGGAATGGCAAGCTATGATACCAATACCAAAGGAACCGGTAAAACCATTACAGCAAATACTTTTGTACTTGATGGGGCCGATAAAGACAACTACAGTTTAAGTACAACCACAGCCTCAACAACAGGAGACATTACCCCTAGAGCGCTTATGGTAACTGCTGAGGATCAGATCAAATTCCAGGGAACCATAAACCCTCCATTAACTGTAACTTATTCTGGATTCATTAACGGAGAAGGAATTAATAATCTAACCACCCCTCCTACAGCAACCACCATCGCCAATACAGGATCCGCATCTGGAAATTACGATATCATAGTAAGTGGAGGTATCGCCACAAATTACAATTTCAATTATGTAAAAGGTACGTTGAAAGTTGTTCCAGGTAAACCTACAGATATACTTTTGGCCGCTGTACCACTATTTGAAAATCGTCCTGTTGGAACAAAAGCTGGAACATTAAGCTCGACTTCAGAAAATCCTTCTGCTGTTTACACCTATTCTTTAGTTAATGGCCAAGGCGACACAAACAACGATGCTTTTACCATTATCGGAAATCAATTAAAATCAAGTGCTACATTTGATTTTGAAACAAAGGCCAACTATACGATCAGGGTTCGTTCGACAACACAGTTCGGGCAATGGTTAGAAAAGCAGATTAACATTTCTATCAGCGATGTGAATGAAACCCCAACGCTTTCGGCCATAGAGGATCAGTCTGTTTGCTATACAACTTCAGTCCAAAATATTCCTTTGACTGGAATTAGTGCTGGTCCTGAAACAGCTCAAAAAACCACGCTAACAATAACAAGCAGTAATCCGAATCTATTTCAAAGTATTGCTGCAACAGGCACGGGAGCAAACGAAAACATTAATTACCGTATTAAAAATGGCGCAATAGGCACTGCAACCATTACCATTACGGTAAAAGACAATGGCGGAACAACGAATGGCGGCGTGGATACCTATTCCAGAACCTTTGTACTGACTGTAAATCCTTTACCAGTTGTTAACATAAGTGCTGACAAAGGAAATATAATTGGAAACAGTACTGAAGTTAGTAAAGGAGAGACTATATTACTAACGGCAACAGGAGGAAATTCTTATTCGTGGGCTGCAAACGGCAGTATTCTCAGCGGACAGCATACCGCAACCTTAACCGTAAGACCGAGAGAAACGACTACCTACACTGTTACCATAACCAATGCTAATGGATGCACTCAGAGCGGAGCATTTACAGTAAAAGTTTTAGATGACATGCTTAAAATTAAAGCCACTAATATTTTAACTCCTAACAGAGATGGCTATAATGATCTATGGGTCGTGGACAACATCGACTTTTACCCTAATAATGAGGTTAAGATCTTTGATAAATCAGGAAGGTTACTCTATAGCAAAAAAGGATACGACAATAGCTGGGAAGGAACCTACAACGGTGAGGCGCTGGGAGATGGAACCTATTACTATATCATTGATTTCGGCAAAAACAAACGAACCTTTAAAGGATTCATAACCATCATTAAAGGAAAATAATTTGTAATTCATATTGAAAGCAATAAATAAGAACAGCATGAAAATGAAAACAGCATATAAATTTTTAGCATTGTTACTGGTGATCTTCACTGGTAGCAATAGCCATGCACAGATAAATCCACTCGGGGCACAGTATTTTAACAACCGCTATCTGATGAACCCCTCCCTGGCGGGGGCAACTGAGGGACTTAAACTAAATGCAGCTTACCGTAAGCTGTGGACTAATGTTCCTGGATCCCCCCTTACACAAAGTATTACAGCTGACTATGGGTTTGAGAAAGTTGGACTTGGGCTAAATGCATATAATGAAAGTGCCGGTTTGCTAAAACAAACCCGGATAACGGGCAGTTATGCTTATCACTTACAACTGAACTCCGGAGAAGATCGCTTACATTTTGGAATATCGCTTGGCTTCATGAATCAACGCCTGGATGAGAGTGATCTCCAGGGAAACCCTAATGATCCGGCAATAGGCCTTTACAACAACAGAAAGGCTTATATTGATGGAGATTTTGGAATTGCCTACACCTCCGAAAGATTAACACTGCAGGCTTCTGTTCCAAACATGAAAAGTGTTTTTAAAAAAGATGTCATTAAACTTGATGACGTCACTACTTTTTATGGGGCAGCCAGTTACAAATTTCAGCTCATACAAGGTGCTGAAGGTATGGATATAGAGCCCATAGTAGCCTATCGTGGGGTAAAGGGATTCGACAATATCATTGATGCCGGAGCGCAACTGCAAATTGCAAACCAACAGGTATTCCTGATGGGTCTTTATCACAGTACTAAAACTGCCACATTCGGACTCGGAATGGACTTTAGAAAGAAATACTTGATCAGTGGAAGTTATACCACCCAAACTTCTGCACTCAGTTCATATGTCAATGGCAGCTTTGAAATTAATCTCAGATTAAATCTGGGCAAATAAACAGTAGATTTTCTGATGCGTCCAACTTATATTAAATTTGCACTGAATTATGATGTTCAGAAGCTGCAGCAAGAACTCCAGTCTTGCCTGGAACAAGAGTGGCCACTACATTTTAACACCAGGGATTTTGATGGAACCTGGAAAAGCATATCACTACGATCTGCAAGTGGATCCGCGACAGATATTTACGCTCACCCAAATCTTTCTACTCATTTAGATACCCCTTTACTGGACAATACCCCTTATATCAAAGAAATTCTGGATTCATGGCAATGCGAAAAAGAAAATGTCCGCCTTTTGGCACTTAGCCCAGGAAGTCACATTAAGCCACACAGGGATAACGGGTGTGCCTATAAAGATGGGGCATTCAGAATTCACATTCCAATAACCAGCAATCCAGGAGTTTACTTTACAATAGAGGACCAACAACTACAATTACAAGAAGGCGAATGCTGGTATATGGATTTTAGCAAAACTCATGAGATCATAAACGAAGGGAAAACAACAAGGGTTCACCTAATCATCGATGCATTAAAGAATGAATGGACTGACCAATTATTTGAGCAACACGGCTATCCTGTTGCCAGTGACCAGGATGGAAATAAATATGATGAAGATACCATTACAAAAATGATTGCTCAATTAACATTGATGAACACGCCTACTGCAGACGCTATCATTGCAAGGCTTAGAAGTAAAAAAATTTAAGTCTATGTATCCGCATCCATTAACAAACTGGATCCCCTATTCTCTCACTTATGATCCCGAAGGTCAATGGGTACTATCCTGGATAGATCTTCAAAACCGAAGCATAACTGAGCCTTTTTTTGACCAGACCATTCAGATCAGTAAATGGCGTAACAGGGAACGATCAGTACTGAGCAGCTTAAGTGATCCGGATTTTTTAATAGCAGCCGCCCAGGGAATCCCACATCTTAACCCAACAGCGTTTATCTTTCATGTGTCACGTTGCGGATCAACACTGCTCACGCAAGCTTTTTGTGAAGATGAAGAAAATATTGTTATTTCTGAAGCGCCCCTTCTCGATGAAATACTAAGGGCCAATGAGAAAGACCCGAACATGATACCAGAGCAACAGGAAAAATGGTTTAAAGCCGCCTTGAACATGATGGGGCAACAAAGGAATTTTAAGGAATCTAGTTACACAATTAAACTGGATAGCTGGCACCTCCATTTCTATACACAGCTCCGCAACTGGTTCCCAGTTACCCCTTTTATATTTATATTCAGAACGCCTGAACAGGTACTTGCTTCACAGGAAAAACGCAGGGGCATACACAGTGTACCCGGAATAATAAATAAAGCCTTACTTGGAATTGACCTCACCAAAGCATATTTTGGAGATTTTAACCGTTATACCGCTGATGTCATCGAGCAGTATTATCTGCGTATAATTAACGCACATCAGGATGGCCATCCTTTAAATTTTTTTGCAGACTATGGGGATGGGGTGAGGCGAATGATTTTTTTATATTCTAATATAACAGGTATAATGATTAAGGATGAGGCAAAGCTCAAAACCCGCTTGACCTTCCATAGTAAATCTCCAAATGAACCCTTTAAAGAGGATATTCCTCCAGATTCAAAATTTACCTACGAGCATCTCAGTAGAGCTTACAGGCATCTCAAAGAACTAACCGCATCAGAAAACCATATACCTAGTTGCAAGTAAATGAATCATCACGAAGAATTTATCTCTCTATTTTATGAAATGCATAAAAATAAAAAACTGGGAAATGAGATAAATTTACCTCCCGGGTTTGAAAATACAGAAACTGTATGGATGAACTTTTATGGATTAGGGAAATTTGAAACACTCTCATTTATGTATATGGAATGTAGAGATGTTGAGCATTTCAGGCAATGGATAACTGATTTGAAAGGGAATGCTTTCGTGGAACAGGCAACTTTAAGATTCAATAGCTGGAGTACGGATCAGCAAACAAAAAGTAGTAAAGCTCCGGTTTACCCTAAAACGCTTAGCGAGGAGCAATTACAATTCTGGGAAACATTTGGTTACATTAGGATTCCCGGGGCCGTTGAAAGCTCCATATGTAATCAGGTGAGGCAGCAAATATGTGAACATTTGAACATCGAAATTGATCAACCGCAAACCTGGTATCAAAAACATCCGGATTTACAAGGCATCATGGTACAGCTCTACCAGAATGAACAGATGGAGAAAGTCAGATACCACCCTCGTATTAAAGAAATATTTGCTGAACTCTATCAGACTGACCAGCTAATTCCAACGACAGAAAAGGTAGGATTTAATCCTCCGGAAACCGATGAGTGGAAATTAAGAAATGGGAGTTTACATTGGGACATTAATTTCGAGGCTCCCATTGGGTTTCATATTCAGGGATTGGTATATCTGGATGAAGTACCACAAGAGCGAGGGCCATTAATGGTAGTACCCGGATTCCACTTACGTTTCAAGGACTGGATAAAGCCTTTTGCTTCGTTAGAAAAAGCACAGGAATATATGCTAGCTACAGAAACATCAAGCCCTGTAAGTGGCCAAAGGGGCGATCTGATTCTCTGGCAAAATACTATACCCCATTCCGCAGGCAGAAATCAATCTACACTGCCAAGATTTGTGCAATATGTAAGTTTTGCCAAATTATAGATAATGCCGAATGCTACCTACGATTTGAACCGTGCTGTTCACTGGCTAATTTCTACCCTATTACTTTGCAGTAAACAATCCTAAAAATGGCATCCCATGTCAGAAAATGGAATTGATTGTGTTTCCCGTATGGGATTAACCTCATATTCTGCTTTCAATAACAGGGCTAACCGTAAAAGATTGCAGTTTTCATTTCGCTATACCCGTTTAAATTTGGCTTATTACTCATTTCCAACTCGATTATACCTACTTTGAATGTGCATTTCAAATATTGTGGGTGGTAATATGAGGCCAGGTTCTGAAGAGGAGGTGGCCACATATAGAATAATCCCCAATTTGACTGGAAATCGATCTACGGATTTTTTCATACCCAACCTGAATCTTCATTATCTTTTTTCTTTTTTGCATTTTTTATTTTGTCTCTATAGATCAACACCACAACTACCATAAGCAGCATAATGGCAAAAATGTCCCTTATGGCAGCGGTGCTGATTAAATTATGCATTTTCTGTACGCGTTCTCATTGCAGCCTTATTCTGATATAGGAGTAGACCATATGGTATCTTAGGCTCAACATAAGTACTCTTAGGTGGCAGGTTGACTTGCTGCTCTGCCTGAGTAATCAGTTCATCCGGGGTCATGGGATGCAGGGTAAATATTACTGCATTTCGATTTAATCTGGATTCGGCTAGCATCTCTTCCCAGTAGTCAGAAGGATAGTAATGTATGCGGTGATCATCTTTTGGATTCGTTATTCCGAAAATAGGTTCCAGTATCAGGGATTGCAATATTTCAACATCTGTCACAATTCTTTTTTGGACAAATTCCGGCTTCAAATTCAACTGATGCCAGGTATCATTGTATAACATGCCAAACTGGCCTTGCTCCTTTGGTTTATACGCTACATTATTTTGAATTGTAGATACACAAAAATATTTTTTTAACTTACTAAATAGCTTATCAGGACAAATCTTTTTGCGTGAAGTGACCATTCGATGAAATTCTTTACAGCTCAACTGGCAAGAGGAAATGTACATGGTAGTAATCCACTGAGGCTGGTTGAAATTGCCTTTTGAAGCTGCTGCTAATCTGTGGTGGCCGTCTGCAATATACACCCGCTCTATCTTCTGGAAAACTTCCTTAAATTTGGTGAGTGTTGGTTGCTCCCTCACCTTCCATACCCTATGATCATTTCCGCCCTCTTTTAAATGGATACAGAGAATTAAACCTTTTAAACTTTCAATTAGTGAACTGAGTTCGGAATGGGTTCGGTATGTCAGGATTACCGGACTTCCTTCTATACCAGTTTCCCCACGATAAATTTGCAACTTTGATTCGTGTCCAGAGATGGTTTGCTCATGGCTGACAATATTTCCCTGTTTGAAATCTTCCAAGCTTGTAAGTGTCCAGATCGCCTGCTGAGTTAAATTTCCAGACTTTTTCTCATATATATAAATCGCTTCCGTTTCAGTTTTCCTATAATAACCCTGTTCAAGTAGCATGTTTAGGTTTGCATTGCAGGCTTCACGTAGGTAAACGCTGTCTGTCTTTGGCTCCAAAAGCGCTCGTATCAGATTACACTCGGGGAAATTCGTCATTGTCTCGTTGTAAGGGCTTCCTTGTGGCTCCAGGGCGGCAAAGGGTTTAATCTTCATGACTCTTTAGTTTTTACTTTGGTTATTTTTGAAAATGTTCTGTGAGTCTTTTTGGCGCATATTTTTTAAGTTTGACAATTGAAGCGGCCTTGATTTGTCTTACTCTTTCCCGGCTGATATCGTTTTGTTCGGCCACTTCCTCAATGCTCATTAACCTCTGGCCACCAAGACCATAAAGTCCTTTGATAATTATCTTCTCTCTTTTTGTGAGTACCCCGAGGAGGTGATCAATATCGGCCTGCATAGATAGTCTGATCATTTCTTCGTCTGAGGCTGTAGCGTTAGGATCTTCCAAGTAGGCACTAAATTCCTGTTCGCTATCCTCATTGAGCTTTTCATCCAATGACTTGGTGATGAAATTCCAGCCAAGATGATTCAGCACAGCGATTTCTTTGATTTCAGACAATTCGGCAATTTCAGCTAAACTTGGCTCCCTTTCTAAATCCTGAGCTAAAGCCAGTTGACAACTTCTGATTTTTTGTACTGCCAGTATCTGATTCATTGGAACCCGGATTATTCTGATCTGTTCTGACATTGCCATCATAATTGCTTGCCTGATCCACCATACTGCATAGGAAATAAACTTAAAGCCCTTGGTCTCATCGAATCTTCGGGCGGCATTCAATAACCCGATATTGCCCTCATTGATCAGGTCACTAAGGGGTAATCCTTGGCCCTGATACTTTTTTGCGACTGAAATCACAAACCTAAGGTTTGCACTGACCAGTTTTTGTACAGCCGCCTCATCACCTTCCTTAATTCTTTTTGCCAGCTGTCCTTCTTCTTCTGGTTTGAGCAGCTGAATACGGCTTACCTCACTTAAATACCTGTTTAGCGAAACTTCATCCCTTTTCATGAAGGCTTGTTCTATCCTGATATCTCTCATGATGTTGCCTGTCTAGCTAATCCTACTGCGCCCTGTAAATCGTTAAGCGGAGCATGTAGCCCTAGCTCAGCTGCAAAGTCTCTCATCACTGTAACCAACACCTGAACACTCTCTATCGGCAGCGCATTGTATAGTGAGGCTCTGAAACCACCTACTGTTCTATACCCTTGTATACCAACGATATTCCTTTCTGTAGCGAATGTTAAAAATACCTTCTCAAGGGACTCATCGTACATTTTAAAAGTCACATTCATTCGCGAACGGTGTGCCGGCTGAGCCAATCCATAGAAAAGGGGATTTTCATCAATTTCCTTGTAGAGCAGCATGGCTTTTTTTATATTCTTTTGCTCAATCCCAAGGATCCCTCCCTGGTCCTTAAGCCAGATCAGGTTCAACATAGCGGTATAAATTGCAAATACTGGTGGCGTATTATAAAGACTATTATTTGCCTCAAGAACCCGGTAATCAGACATAGCGGGGATTTCATGAGTAATGGTATCTATGAGTTCATTTTTAATAATGACCATTGTCATACCTGCCGGCCCCATATTTTTCTGTGCTCCTGCATAGATCAGATCAAACTTCCGTACATCAACCATCCGGGAAAAAATGTCTGAAGACATGTCACAGATCATAGGTATACCCTGCGTAGGAAATTCAAATTGCTCTGTACCTTCAATAGTGTTGTTTGAAGTAATGTGCAGATAGGCAGCTTCAGACGGCACGTCATAATAATCAGGAATATAGTTGTATTGTTTGTCTCTGGATGAACCCACTATCACCGGTGTTCCAAAATGCTTTGCCTCTTGAATTGCTTTCTGTGCAAAATATCCTGTATCCAGATAAGCTGCAACTGATTTCCCTTTTAGAAAGTTCATAGGAATCATACTGAACTGTGTACTTGCCCCCCCTTGCAGAAACAAAACAGCATAACTGTCAGGAATGTGCAGGAGCTCCCTCACCAGAAGCTGGGTTTTTAATACAACACTCTCAAACTCCGGGGAGCGATGAGACACTTCCAGAATCGACAACCCCATATCATTCCAGTCTATTACCGCATTCGCCGCCTGACACAATACCGACTCAGGCAGGATACATGGCCCGGCACCAAAATTATGTTTTTTATTTTCGTTCATTTATGAAAAAAGCTAGTTAGTTATCGCAGGTAAAGTTCTGAGGTTTAGCTTTTTGTTGCGTTATTTGATTTAACTTTGGTAAATTTTACCATCAGAACAGATTTACACATTATAAAATTTCGTCCTCTGAGATCGTAGCTAGATCGTGAGAATAATATTCTGTTTACTTCCTAACCTCATCATTTGTATTCTGTACACTAAGGGTTCAATATTGGTATCCATTTTAACTTTTTTTCTCAAACATCCCATCAAACCTCTGGTTTGTATACATTTGGTTCAGGATGGGGTCTTAAAAAATATCCAATCCGAAACCGACTAACTTAATGATTTATGGAACCTTTCAAACCTGATCAAACTGATATTGGCATTCTGCGCCTATTGCAGGAAGATGGCAAAATGCCCTATAAAGAACTCGCGGAAAAATTGGGTAAATCAATCAACCCAATAAATGAAAGAATAAAACGTCTAAAAGCTGAAGGTTATATCAGTGCCACAGTCGCATTACTGGATCTCCAAAAATTAGGTGGAACTTTCATTGCCTTCCCGCATATTAACCTAACCAATCATTTGGAATCCACAATGTCCCTGTTCATGGCAAAGATGGTAGAGTATCCGGAGGTCATGGAATGTTACCATTTAACAGGACATTATGATTTTATGCTCAAAGTAGTTATGCCAAGCATGGCACATTACAATACTTTTTTAAAGGAAAAAATCACCATTCTGCCCTATGTAGGGAATGTGCAAAGTTTTCTGGCACTTTCAGAGGTGAAACGCAAAATGACGTATCCATATTTATAGGACTAGGAGATCACCTCCTTCCGCAGCAGTTTCAAGATTCCAAATGAGTGAATTAACAATACTAAATAAACCTCACAGCACGGAAAGTTGATGATGTTGTTACTTTTGCGTGGGGATTATTCCGTATGTGGCCACCTCTTTCGCGGAACGTGGTTCTTCGTCAATTTTGGTGAAAATACAAATAATAATTACACGTTTATTCTTCAGTAAAACCTTTCCCTTTCACAAAAGTAATTCCTATTTTATCAAGCAGCGAGTTAAAATTGTTGTCCGCTAATTCTTTAGCGGACAACAATTTTAATTAACTTAAATATTATGAAGAAAATATTTGTAATTATTTGTTTGAGTACATTATCGAACTTGGTATTTTCTCAGGGAAAGTTGGAAATCTATGGTAATACTACTGGCCTTAAAGATGGTACAGAGTTAACAATTTACAGAGATCAGCCAAAGTTTATTGAACCTTCTTCGAAAAAAATAAAAGTTACAATCAATAATGGACACTTTTCTTTTTCAACAAACCAAGATGGAGCAGAGCTTTATTACTTCGAATTGTTTAAAAAAAGAAGATATTTCTTTTGTGACACGGGGAAATTCGAAATGAAAATCCCAAATGGCTCTATCGTTGACGCTGTTTTAAGTAACAATAGGGTTGGGAAAGATTATAATGACTTTTTAAATGGAAGGGATAGTGTAAGCCGAAAACAATACAGCAAAGCACTTAAGGCTTACGACGATTTTGTTTTGCACAAAAGTATAGACACCATTGCACGCGCTGAAATCTTAGCTAAAATTTCAGTTACAAAAGAAAAATATCAACAGAGTAAAGTTGATGATGGGTTGCGTTGGATATCAAAGAAACCCCAATCACTCATTAACACCTATGTTTTACATCAATTACTGGATATAATTCCTGATAATCAACTAACAAGCATCTACAACAAGCTTGCTAATAATGTAAGGAGTAACAGTTGGGGGAAGGATTTGAAATATAAAATAGACAGTCTCTTTGTAGGAGGTACTGCACCAGATTTTGAGCAAACAGATACTTCCAATAATGTAATTAACTTATCAAGTTTCAAAGGTAAATATGTGTTAATTGATTTCTGGGCAACATGGTGCATACCATGTAGATTAGAAATCCCCAAACTGATAAAAGCGAAGCAGCTGTTGGCTTCAGACAATTTTGAGATAATTAGTGTTTCCTTAGATGACAAATCCTCGCGGCAGAAATGGCTGGATGCAATAAAAAATGAAAAAATGGATTGGATGAATTTATCGACCTTGGACGGCTTCAGCAATGTGGTTGCTCGTAAATATCATGTTAAAGCGATTCCTAGTAGTTTTTTGATCGATCCAAATGGAAAAATTTTAGCAACAAATATCAGCGGAGAAATTTTATATAAAACTTTAAAAAAACTAGTTAGTGTTAGATAGGGTAATAAAAATGTTTATCACGCTGATATCAGAGGAAGATAATTATTGCTGTTTTGGCCCAAGTTGTATATTCTGATGAAAGTGGTTCTTCGTCACTTCTGGTGAATTATGCTGACTTTGCGAGAACCATATTTCTCAGCAACTGAAAACCCGCCCTGCCATACATTTTCCTTTTTATATTTTTGATCCGGTTTACCTGGCCCTCAACTTGCCCATTGCTTATATTTGTAATGACTGCATTATTTACTGCCTCGTAGTCCTTTAGTAGATTTTTGGCAAAGTTCTTCAATCCGCACTCAGACTTTACTGCCTCTTCAATCCAATTTTTTAGTAGCCCATCTTCCTTGGCAGCGAACAATTGCTTAAACCCCTTTACCAGTTGCTCCAGTTGTTTTATCTGTGGTAGCGTTTCGAATAGTAGTTTCAAGAAATCCCTGTCTTCATTACCCTGCAGATCTTCTGGTTCCATATAGAGCATTAGCGATAGTCTGGTAGGCGACCAGGTTTTTACCACTATTGGAGCTTCCGGTTTGGTTCTAATAAAGGCCTGCATGCTATAAACTTCGTTCATCTTGCAGCAAAACTGCGTATACTTCCCGTTAAAACCCATCTGTACAATTGATTTATGCAGTTCGCGGTATGTTTTACCTCTGTTCTCTTCCTGCAATAGAAAGTTAATGAAAGCTTCCAGATTGGTTGAACTTCTGGATTGCCTTTTTTCCAGCTGCTCCATTAATACATATTTCCTTACTGTACCACGCGCCAGCTTTGTAATTCTGGCAATTTGCCTTAATGTAATTCCAGTGCTGTGCAGCTCTTTAACCTTATCGAATTTGTGCTGTCTGGCAACACCAATATTTGCGGTTGAAATGTTCGGCTCTGCGGTCTCTAGTCTACTTGGAGCGGGCTGTTCAATCTCAACACGACTAGATATACCCCTTTTTGGATCATTATAAAGGGTAAATACTTCCCTCAGTTCTTTTCCCTTTGATTGAAAGATCCTTTTGGTTGCTTCTCCAAGGTTCATAAGTAGATGAAAGCGGTCTGCTACCTGGCTAGCATGAGGTGCACCAGTTTTTACCCCTAAGGCGTATGGCCCGTACCTATCTCTGGAAACGGTTGTTATTTCCGGATGCTTCCTGAGCCATTCGGCAAGAGTGCCCGACTCGCGGTCAGGCAGCAGGTCTAATACTTCTTTTCTTTCCAGATCGACAATAACAGTTCCGTACGTCTTCCCTTTTTTGAACGCCCAGTCATCTACACCTTTGATAACCCGCAATATAGTGGTTGGGCTGACGGGCACTCCAACATAGCGACTGATTGCCGCACCTGTATTTCCTCCCAACTCAAGTGCCATCCGCATCAGAAGGTCATTTGACCGAACCATTCTTCTGTAGTAAGGCCTGATTTCATAATCGAAGCGTTCAGTAAATACTTTTCTGGGGCATACCGCATTATCACAAAAGTATTTCCTGGCTTTGAGCTTAACTTTTGCCATGTGTCCCGAAATCGGCAGGTCTAAAAGGGTTCTGGAATACCTGCTATGGATTCTTTTGCTTCTTTTGCCACAAATTGGACAAGCTGAATATTTTTGACAAACAGCAGTGTGAATATAAAGTACTCCTGGCTCAGAATAGATTGTTTCAGCTTTTAGCTGTAAATTAGAAGGAAGGATAAATTGTGGTATCATAATACAATAGTATATTATAAAATTACACATATATTATTCTTATGTTTGTATTCATTAAAAGAAAAGTATCGTGGGTAAATCTGTATTAAAGGTGCAGCGATTGGAAGCTGGAGAGATAAAGAAGCTATTAAATACAAATGACGCTTACACAGTAGGCGTAAGGTTATATCTTGTGTATCTGGTAGCTTTAGGTCATTCAAGCAGGAAGTTGTCTGAACTTCATAATATCAGCTTCAAGCAGATTACGAATTGGGTACATCGATTTGAAGAAGATGGCGTCGAGGGGCTAAAGGACAAAAAAGGCCGGGGAAGGCGAAGCGCTATGTCAGATGGACAACTGAACCGGATAAAGGAACTGGTTCTAAATGAAAGCCCCGCCAATTATGGCTTCCTCTCAGAAAAATGGACAGGACCGCTACTGGCACAGTGGATTAAAACAGAATACGGGTTAGAGTATCAAAAAGCACAGGTATACAATCTTCTAGAAAAGGTAGGGATCACTTTTGAAAAAAAAGCTGGCTTAGTTACAAAAGTGTAATTATTTAATATACTTTCACCAAAAGTGACGAAGAACCACTATCTGCGAAATATACAAGCATAGGCCGTTTCAGATAAAAAATTTAATGTCGATAGAATGGAAACCTGATTAAATCGGTTTGTTTTGATCAACCCATAAATTGCCTCGTGAAGGGCAGCATAATTATCGCTCTTGACGTTGACCCCGATTGTACCAGGTGTATTATCAGTAGTAATATGAATGAAGGAAATCAGCAAATGTTCAAGAGCTTTAGTTTTCATCTGAGAATACCCAATAGCTACCATTTCACGAATTCTCTGATCACTAACAGCTACCCTATCGCCTTTTGCGGCCAGGAACTGCAGCCATTCCCCTCCAAAATGCTTAGTAACCATGTTAATCGCCACCGGATTGATTTTTGTTGGTTGTATGTAGGGTTTAGATGCTGGACGAAATCGAATCTCTGGAAGAGCAGAAGGCTGCTTCTTTTTACTTGAAGCAACAATTATAATGATTAATAAAACGATACCTAAAAATATGAACATAGACGCTAATTTAAACCACTAATATAGCAAACTAATTCACCACAACAATGTGTAGTATACTTGCATCATCTATAGTTTTGTTCAGCTATTCAAATCCGAAATCGCTATTTCCGGGACATTTTCCAAATCAGGCAGAGCTTTAAACATGAGCTGATTCAACTGTCTGCTTAGCCGCTTTAGAAGGTTCTATTAATAGATTTCAAAAGCCTGCTGTAATTTGATGAGTATATAATTCGCATCTTTACCACCATACCCGCCAGATAGATGTGCATAAAGACCTTCTGAGAAATCGTCAGAATTCATTATCGTAGATAATTCACTTTTAAGATAGTCTTTTACGTCCGCTGGAGCAACAATAATCTGTTCAGCAAAGTCATCCGCATTTTCCCAAACATAAACCAGGTCTTCAAAATCCTTGCTTGTCCTGTAGTCACCCTTACCCCGACCTTTAAAAGCCTCCCATTTAGAAGCTACAAAATAAGGCATAGAAAATATGCGTACAGATGTTTCCGCATCTAAAGCCTTTGTTACCGCGTTGGCAAAACCATCAGGGTACCAAATATTACTAAAACCAATTACCTTAGGTTCTGTTGGCATCACATCCACAACAATCCCCTGTAACCTGTATCGGCAGATTACTCCGGATTCCACATCGTTCGCAAAGCCCAGCTCGCGCAACTTCTCATCTATCTCAGCATAACCTCCATAACTGGCGAGTTCCACAATCACATCCACATCATCCGTCGGCCTCACCTCTTCAGCCAGTTCAGGATCAGTAGCATAAAGCGAAACCGTAGCCCCACCGACAAACACATACTCTTGCTTAAGTCCATCCAGGACTTTACTAACCGCTTTGATGCGGGTTAAATTTTCATGCATAAATTCCGTTAAAATACATTTTCAACAATTCGACTGCCTTCTCACATTCCCTAACCTTACCAATTCTGATGGCATCGACAAGAGCAAGCATATCATACAAATGCCGATCAAGTTCAGCCGCACGTGCCTGATTGGCATATAGCGGATTAATCGATTGCCCTTTGGATTTACCCGATGGAAACGGCCAGACATAATCTTCCGATGAAGAAAAGAACTCCTTAAGTACAGGAGCACTATGCCCTGTTGGCATCCCTCTTTCAATCGCACCAAGTTCTGCCGGAAAAACAAAACGCAATCCATTCTCTATAAACTTCAGCATCGCATTTTTCATCACCTTCTTCTTATCCGGGCTAAGTAGCCCTGCAATCATAGATCTGTTTAACGATTCACTAATCTCTGAAGGACTAATAAACAAAGTTGCAGACAAATCTTTACTTAACCAGTGATTACCTTGAAAGGCAATGATCTTCAATAGCACCACAATGTCATGCGGTCTCATACCGTTATGTGCTTTCATACTGTAAATATAAAAATTTAATTCTCAATTCGCAAATCGCGAATTGAGAATTAAATCGATAAATTAAAATAAACACAAATTAATTCGCCTACCAGCTTTGAAAGCTGGTAGATAATTGTCACCAAACAAAAAAGAAAAAATTGGACAAATGATTTGAAATAAAAACGCACAGAAGAGAGTTTTGAAGGCAAAAAATTTGCTTTACTGCGAGATATACAAACATTATTTCATTTAGTGTAAGTAAAACACTATCTGACAATATGTATGATTTTTAGTCAAACTATGACAGTTTAACTTACTAAATATTTATTATTTGTCTGTTGATAAGTTTTTCATTACGATTTTTGCTGAGTGTTATAATGGAAGAGATTTCCCAATTCTTCACAGAAATTAATTTAATTGGCAAAAAAGCTAACATTCATAGCGTAACATCAAAGATGAAGCCAAAAATATTAGCATTACATCTGTCTAACTGACATATAACTATTGGCTGATTAATTGTGAGAGGTCTTTTGGTAAAGCCTGCAAAAATTTTAGCGGATCGATGCAGGCCTAACCTTACATAGCATCGGGTTGCTGGATAGCAACCAAGGTTATATTTTGTATAACGCCGCAAAGGTATAAATAGTTTTCATTCCTCAAATTATTTTTTCCCTTGTTTCGCCACCAGAATATACCCTCTACGTGCTTTATGAAAACACCTTGCAATGTGAGGTGTAATTAACGCCCTGCGTTCAATGCCATTGGCAAAGGGAATTGTACAACCTAATTTTTAAAAGCATGGCAAGAAACGGTAAGACTGGCGATGGCCAAAGAAATGGAGCAGTAAGAGTGCGTATTCCGGTGAAAGTGGTTCTCCGTCACTTTTGGTGAAAGTATATTAAAAAACTACACGTTATTTGTTAACCCCTGCTTCTTTTTAAAGGTTACGCCAACTTTTTCTAGCAAGTTGTATACCTGTGCTTTCTGATACGCTAAACCGTATTCCTGTTTAATCCATTTGACCAAGGTTGGTCCAGTCCACCTGTTTGATTCAAGCCCATAGTCTGAGGGGATCTGTTTTAGAACAACTGTTTTTATTCTTTCAAGCTGTTCATTCGACAATGCGCTATGCCGTCCTCTTCCTTTCTTGTCCTTTAGTCCTTCTATGCCTTCATTCTCAAAACGATGCACCCAGTTGGTTATCTGTTTAAAACTTATATTATGAAGTTCAGACAGCTTTCTGCTGGAATGTCCCAATGCAACCAGGTAAACAATATTAAGCCTTGCTCCAACTGTGTAAGCTTCATTCCTGTTTAAGATTTTCTTTATTTCATCAGCTTCTGCACGCTGAATCTTCAATACTGATTTTCCCACGGTGGCTTTTTTTAAGACCAACAAATATAAGTGTAAGTATGTGTAATTTTATAATATACTTTTTATTATGATATCGCAATTTATACTTCCTACAAATGTGCAGCTTCGAGCTGACTCAATCCATTCGGAACCAGGAATACTATATATTGATACCTCTGTATGTCAAACCTGTTCAATCTGCCCTGTTTGTAATAAAAAGAGCAGTAAAATTCATAGTCGGTATTCCAGGACTCTTTTGGATTTACCTATTTCCGGCCATTTGTCAAAAGTTCAACTTAAAGCTAGAAAATATTTCTGTGATAACCCTGAATGCCCCAGGAAAGTCTTTACCGAACGGTTTGATTGTGAAATCAAACCATACTACAGAAGGATGATCCGATCGAATGATCTTCTCACCAGAATGGCCCTTGAGCTTGGCGGGAATACAGGAGCAGCTATTAGCCGGTACGCCGGTGTGCCTGTAAGCCCGTCCACAATATTAAGAGTGGTAAAGCGTTTGGATATCCAACCTAAAAAACTAACATCAGGCGTTATTGGCGTAGATGACTGGGCATTTAAAAAAGGAAAAACTTACGGAACGGTCATCGTTGATTTAGCGAAAAAAGAAGTTGTAGATCTGTTGCCGGACCGGGAGTCGGCTACTTTATCCGAATGGCTGAAACAACATCCCGAGATAAAAACGGTTTCAAGAGATAGATACGGCCCATATGCATTAGGTATAAAGACAGGAGCGCCTGATGCCAGTCAGGTTGCAGACCGCTTTCACCTGCTTATGAATCTCGGGGATGCGACTAAAAGGATATTTCAATCGAAGGGAAAAGAACTCAGGGAGGCATTTACACTTTATAATCAGCATAATCAGCCGAAAAATCAGCCTGCTAAGGCCATTGAGACCGAATCAGCAGTTCAAAATATGCTACAGATTACAGAAGATACTTTAACAACTGCCAATATCAGTATTGACAAGCTACACAAGTTCGAAAAAGTCAAAGATCTTTATAGTAAGGGTAACAGTATAAGACAGATTGCCAAGACTGTAAAATTAACCCGTACAACCGTGAGAAAATACACGATGATGGAACAGCTGGTTAAAAGACAGGCACATACCACGACTAATCTGGACGCCTTTATTGATTTTTTGATGCAGGAAGAAAATAGAGTAAAAACTTACCGGGAATTGCATAAAACGATTGTTGAGATGGGTTTTAATGGGAAGTACACCCAGTTTTGCAATAAAATGAATGAGCTTAAGAATACGCAACCAGCTCTTAGACCGAAATCCACAGGTCCAATACTGGTAAAAACTTGGTCTCCCACCAGATTATCACTTATGCTATACATGGAGCCCTGCGAACTAAAAAGAGCTGATGACAAAGATTTTCTAAAGCTTCTATTTGAAAAATACCCACAAATGAAGAAAATGGAAAAGTTAGTTAAAGGCTTTAAAAACCTATTTAAGACTAAAAAGGATGGCACGCTGAAAACCTGGATTGAAGAGGTGTTTGAATCTGATTGCGGTTTGAACAATTTTGCAAAAAACCTTTTAAAAGACTATGATGCAGTAAATAACGCAGTGATAACCAATATAAGTAATGGGCAGGTTGAAGGGCAGGTCAATCGTATTAAAACAATTAAAAGAAAGATGTACGGCAAGGCAGGGTTTCAGCTGCTAAGGAAAATGGTACTTGCAAAATCAGCATAATTCACCAAAAGTGACGGAGAACCACTTTCATCGGAATATGCAGAAAAGGTACAAAATCAGTTTATCACTAGTAGAGATAAATAATTATAGCAACAATATAATTTTTAAGCGAAAAACGGTCACGTTACACATAACCTAGTGATCCCTTTTTGAATAACTTCCAATCCCAATCTAAACCAATTTGTTCCAAAATAAGGCAAGACCGAACTATTCAAAACCATATTTTGAGATTCCTACATAGAAAAGGGTGGAAGATTCTTAGCGGACTAAAATCAAAAAACAGATTAGATTGCCGAGCAAAATAACTATTAGTTTTTCTTTTGGCATACAATATACCAAAATCGTTGTAAGGGTTTACCACCCAAATCCTCCAATGGTTCATTTGTTATTTCAGCATCGATCAAGTCATAGCCCCCAAATGCCGATTTGATGGAATCCGAGTCGTAAAAGAATAAATTGACGCCGGGAAATGATGAGAAGGTATCCTGACCGATCTCTATTCCCTTGCCATACCTAAAATCTGTTTTTGCAATAGATACAAAAATCATATAACCACCAGGCTTAAGCTGGTTATAACAATCTTCAATCAATTTTGCTCTTTCTTCAGCGTTTAACAAATGGATTAAAGCATAACAGAAAATACCATCATAAAATTCTTGGTCAAAAGGCATTGAACCAACACTTCCATGATACACTTTTATTTGATCTCCAAAGTGTTTTTTTGAGATATCAATCGCACTTTCGGAAATCTCAATCCCTGTTATCTTGAATCCATCATCGGTAAAAACTTTTGCGTTTCTCCCATAACCATATCCCGGAATGAGGATGTTAGTTAATTCATGCTTTCTAAATAATTCTAAGGTTGATATAGCCGAATCAGCAGGTTCCCAGCCCCACATTTCTTGTCTATCCCTAAAACTGTTCTCCCAAAATTCTGTCATAATATACTATTTGTTTATTTTTATTAAGGCATCTCATACGCAATTTAGTTGCATTACTGAAATATAAAAGTAACATTATTCTTTTCATATTGTTAAGGTATCATCGTTTTTTTAAACAACGTGACTTACGATTCACAATAAATTCAAATGGGAAAAGTCTTTAGTTGGACATTTAGGCAAAATTCTGTTTATCACTAGTAGAGATAAATCTTTTTTTTCGGTGGGTTTTAAAAAGTTTATTTATCTCTACTAGAGTAGTTTCAATTTTCGATGGCCGGAATTTCGGGCTTATGAAAAATTTCATCCAGACGAGCAGGCGAAGTATAACGGCAATAAATGCCGCCAGACTATTGAATCAACATGGTACAGAAGTCAGTCTGGAACGTGCAAAACTTATTTTGGACTTCCTTTACAAATTCGCTAAATTATCTGCTGTACAGGCCATTAATGGGGATTCCGGTAAAAAACCCCTAGAGAAAAAGACTCCTCGTAACCTGTACAAGTAGAAACTAATTTTAAAACTGAAATGAAAGGAGAAATTAAATGAAAAAAGCGTGTTTATACATTAGGGTAAGTACTGATGAACAGGCGGACAAAGGCTTTTCCCAAAGGGATCAGGCCGAGCGGTTACAAATTCATTGTGCGAAAAATGACATCGATGTCGGCAAAATCATTTTTGAAGATTATTCTGCCAAGACCTTCAACCGTCCTGAATGGACGAAATTAATGGCTGAAATGAGAAAATCAAAAGGAAAAGATTTTGATTATGTTATGTTTACCAAATGGGACAGGTTCAGCCGGAATACAGCTGATGCTTATCAGATGATCCGTATCCTTACTGTAGATTACCAAATTGAGCCCATTGCAATAGAACAGCCCTTAGACTTGGCTGTACCGGAAAGTAAGACCATTCTGGCCGTTTATCTATCTATGCCAGAAGTAGAGAATGACAGAAGAGCGTTAAACGTAACCTACGGGATGCGCAGAGCCAAGAAAGAAGGTCGCTGGATGGGGCTACCTCCAACAGGTTATAAAAATAAGATCACTGAGAATGGTAAAAAATATATCGCCATCGACGAACCACAAGCCAGCCACATGAGATGGGCTTTTGAGCAGATTGCAGAAGGTATGCTGGCCATAGACCATGTGTGGATGAAGTCCAAGGAAAGGGGATTAAGATGCAGCCGTACCACTTTCTGGAAGCACATCACCAATCCTGGATATATCGGTAAAATACCGATCCCAGAATTTAAAGATGAAGAAGCTTACCTTGCTGATGGACAACATGCCCCCTTAATTTCCGAAGTTCTCTTTTATAAGGTACAGGAAGTACTAGAGTTGAGAAGGCGAAAGTTTGAAAAGAAAGGAACCAAAGCAGTATCGCCGCGTTCATTAGCACTACGGGGATTTCTGATCTGTCCAAAATGCGGCCACATCATGACAGGTAGTGCCTCCAGAGGAAGGCATAAAGCGTATTACCCGTATTACCATTGTAATCCAGTTGCGGAATAAGGTTTCAGGCAGATAAAGTAAACACGCTTTTTGAGCGTAACCTGAAACAATTTGTTCCTAAACCCGGTATGGCTGAACTTTTCAAGGCTGTTATTTGTGATTCCTATATAGAAAATGGTGGAAGATCCTTATCGAACCAAAATCAAAAAATTGATCAGATTTCAGAACAGAATAGCAGGAAAGCAAGAGCTTTAGAACTACTGATAAATAAATCCATCTCTAGCGACGAATATCAGCAAATCAGAAAAGAGTGCGAAAATGCCATTATCAGGCTTGAAGCAGAGCTGAAAGAGTTAAGTCAGCGAGTTGATGAGGATCTTGATATTGAGGGTTTGGCCGATTTAGCAGTAAATAACCTTAAAAACCTGCCTGAATTCTACGCAACAGCGGATTCTGATATAAAAAGGGCAATTGTGGGTTCGATCTATCCTGAAAAATGGGTTTTTGACGGCGAAAAACATCGAACCCCTGAAATTAATGAAGCGGCCCAACTTATCTTTCACATTAACAGGAAGTTAGGGCATAAAAAAACCGGAGTAAAATCTTTAGAAAATTTTTACTCCGGTGAGGTGCACTTGTAGGGGGCATTATCGAACAACTTATCCCCTTGATAATGTTATTTGATAAAATCGAATACAAGCACGAGAAGAGGGATTTTTGAGTATTTAGAGTCCCTTTACAATACAACAGCCAACCAGAAAACAACAGATTCTTTGAATTTTTGGTAGATGTTTTTAGCCGAGTTTACCCCTTAAAATACCAAACTTTATAATGATGTGGGGAGTAGAATAGAACCCGCTTTAAATGGCATCCAGCACGTATTTTGAATATTTACGGTAAAAGCCATAACTTACATCCTCAGATATTAAAAACCATTTATGACGCTTCGATACATTCAACCACCTGAGAAACTTGGAGAGGGATTCCTAAAGTTTGCGAAAGAAATTCACCAAAAAAGTTTATCACTTGAAACCAAATTTACTGAAGAAGAAATAGCGAACTTTTTTAACGAGAGTTTCTCAGGTAAGATAAGAGCAAACTTTCTTTTATGGATTGGAGACTTGAACAGATCGATAAAGGGCATCAACATTATAGTAGGTGACTTCTCCGAGATTAGAGCCGACAGAAATTCCTTGGGTGGCGATCCAGTGATTAGGAGCGAATTTCTATTTCAGGCTTTTTTCGGCGAGTTTTTTAGGCTGAAAGAGATCTCCAAAATATTTCTCAAACTGCTATACAAGCACAAAGTACTGTCAACAAAAGAAAAAGATATGCTCAACGACAGTTATTTTAAGGTATTCGAATGGGTATATGAAGTTCGTAACATGATTATTCATCAAGGAGTGACTTTTAAAAACTATGATGTAGAGCTTCCTATGGATTTCCTGACGGACATTTCGGACGAGGAAAAAGCAAAGTTCCAGGAGCTACTTGAAAATTATAATGATAGGGATGGAACCGTAGAAATCCAATGTGCATTTTACACCTCGATAATTCGCAACATCATGAACACTTTCCTTGAATTCCAGGAAAAAGTGGGCCAAACTTTAGCTGAACTGATCCTGCTTTATGAAGAACATGCTATGTCTATTACGGTTAGCGATCATGCCGATACTGAAATACTCAACCCTGGTAAATAAAAAAAGAAGACGGCTTTTCACGATGTGCAATCGGCATAAACTAAATATTATCACCGGACTGAAAAATATCTATTTCCGGGCCACAACCAAAACCACTCATTAGATTTTAACGAACTCTACCCTTCTGTTTTCCGCTTTTCCTGATGCGGTTGAATTGCTACCAACAGGTTCGCTTGCGCCTTTTCCATCTGTAACAATCTGGCCGTCATCTATACCAAATTCCTCTGTCAATACTTTTTTTACAGATGCAGCGCGTTTTTTGGAAAGCGCCAGGTTTGTCTCTTCTGATCCCTCATTATCAGTATGTCCAACAATTTTAATTTTAATACCTGACGATTCTTTAATTGCAGCGGCAATTTCTTTAATAAGACCAAACGATTCAGGTTTGATTTTATCAGAATTTGTATCGAATAAAATACCATTTGTTACAAAGCGCCCCTGTTCTAATAATTTAGACCTTGTATCCGGCTGACCGGCGCCGATACGCAGGTTGCTTAAGTAAAAGGCGGGATAGCCCTCTTTCGTTTTGGCTCCGCTGAAAAGTAATTGATTAAAATTGGCTGCTGTTGCCACTGCAGTTGGTACATCAAGCACCTTATCAGCGTTGTACCAAAGTCTTAGGCGCTCCTTTTGTATAGCAATTGCCACATGAATTACTGAGCCATAGTTACTCTGAAACCCTGTCAGGAATATTTTGTCTGATTTTAATTTCTGCTTGGCATTTTCCCTGGAATCAAGAGAAACGGTCGCTTTTTCACGACTAAAGGACGTAGAGAAATAAAGAATATTTTTCAGCGCATAATTATAAACATCCAACCTTTTGGCCCTATCTCCGCGATCGAAAACCTCAAACTGAAAGCCAGGAAAAACTGCTGAAGAATTTAACGAAAGATTAAGAAAAACATCGAATTCCACGGTGAAATTCTCTGGTAATTTAATTGTAGGCGATAGGAATTGTCCAGAATTAAATTGAAGCCATTTACCCTGTTGACCGTCTAATTTTACGATCTCGGCAGATCCAGTTGTAAACCATTTCAGCGGAAACTCACCAATGACATCCTGCTCGAAATTATCATAAAGCAACGTTTTCTCACCTGGTATAAAATCAAATTTGGTATAAGAGGCAGCCAATTTTCCTGACTTGGAACTCTCTGAAGCTTTCTCTCCTTTTGTCCCATCCTGCGCAGCATCTTTTTTTGCCTTTGTAGAACCGTTCCCATCAATCGCTTTCTCAGCTTTCTGCGTGCTTTTCTTAATCAACAGATCACTACCTGCATTTGCCGCTTTTTCGCCCAGTCGTTTGAGAAATCCCTGACTGCGGGCACTCAGGGTCATTGCCTGAATCACAAGCACTACTAAAAATAATTTTTTAAACATTTTCTAAGGAATTAGTTAGGAATCAAAGAACGGAAACAAGCAAATAAGTTAAAATATTTATCTGCTGACTAACACGAAACAGGGGTCGGAAAACAGCTAATATACCATGTGGGCCTTTAAGCATTCAAAAACTGAATTTCATCTGCTTATAGACATTTTAGTCTACATTGACTGTATTTGATAGACGCCACGTTAGAAAACACCATAGAAAGCCCCTATTATAGATAAAACACAATTGATCTGATCGCCTTATCGGTTATTCGTCGACAAACATCAGTTGTTTATCGACATCAAAGGGTGATTATATGCAACTCAGTATAGAAATAACTTCCTATGATTATCTTTATAGGATAATGAATGCAACAGTAAAAAAGGGCTTTTGAATTTCAACTAAAAGCAGCGCTTTTGGTTATTAATCGATAATAGCATTCCATATACAAACGAGTATTGAAAAAAGTTAAAATTATATTTGTCAATGGTTTATAAAAAAGTTTGGCATTTACGCAAGCAGGTTATTCCGCACCTGCTTTTTTGGATAAGTTGTACCGCATTTCTTACTCCCCTATTTATTATCGGCCTTCCAAGCTTTATAATCGGCTTGTCTTTGGTATTGAAGTGGCTTGAACTGATATATTCAAGTTCCTATATTTTTAACATTTATGTTGAAGAAAAAATGCATGTTGCGTTTATGGAGATCAATCTGAAAAAACAATCTTTTCCTAAACTGACAAAAACTGAACCCAACCACCACAAATAACTAAATAAAGTATCATGAAGATAAAGACATTAATAGTAGATGATGAACCACACGCCATTGAGGTAATTGAAAAATATGTTGAAGACTTTACAGAAATTGATCTTGTAGCAAAATGTAATACCGCGATACAGGCATTTCAGATTCTGCAAAAAACCAGGATAGATCTTATATTTTTAGATGTAAAGATGCCGGGTCTTTTAGGCACTAACCTTGTTAGGTCACTCAAGAATCCACCTAAGATTATTTTTACCACGGCTTACCAGGACTATGCCCTTGAAGGTTTTGATTTGAACGCCGTTGACTATCTATTAAAGCCCATCCCATTTGATAGATTTCTTAAGGCTATAGACAAGGTTTTTGAGGCTTATAAAGTCAACCATCACAGAGTAAGTATAGAGCAACAGGTGCCAGAACCAAAAGGCGACAACTTCCTATATTTAAGAGTTGAACGAAAAATGGTTAAAATTAATGTTATTGAAATATTCTGGATAGAAAGTCTCAAAGATTACATCAAGGTTGTTTTAAAAGATAAGGCACTGGTCAGCAAGCAGAAAATCAGTGTCATTGAGGAATTGCTTCCTGAAGAGAAATTTGTGCGAATTCACCGCTCATTTATTGTAGCAATTGATAAGGTGGAGAGTTATCACGCTTATGCGATCGAGATTCTGGGCAAAGAGCTGCCCATAGGCCGTAACTATAAGGCAGAATGCCGGAAAAGATTAAGGTTAATCAATTGATATTTTCTTCGAGAATTAATCAATCCCAGACAAGTCTCTCCACATTGATCGAAAGAAGCAGATATTACAGGTCACCATCTAAAATCACTATGGCGATTTTGTTCTTTCAAACACCTAGGGTTGTTTATACCAATGTGATGTCCCGAACTTTTGGATATCGAAAATATCTGCGTTTATTGATGCATTTATAGTAACGTTTGAATAAGTCGCATCCTCAACATGTTTTCCGCTTATAAATTGTTGAGCAGCTACTGGAAACCAGACCAGCCCATAGGTTTTTATTTTGTACCTGGTATCGCGTACTCTTCTGCCAATGAAATCTATGAATCTTACAGGGTAAAGTCCTTGTAAATCGTACCATATTTGTACACCAGATTTACCTTCTGTGTTTGTGGCGCCGAGCACGTAAATCTTTTTTCCCTCCCACATCCCAAAACATGATTTGTTTATATCTACGCCATTGCTTATTAGGTACTTTTTAACATCATCAATAGCATCATAGTATATATCGCCCAATATGTATTCATCCGGGTAACGGTTATTCACAAATCTTCCGGAACTTTGGTATGCTTTGAACAGAAAAAGCGAATCACCTTTTATGATGCTGGCATTACCATCGCCAGGATCACCATTATCAATTCTATGAAGTCCAGGATAAAGATCTGCATGATATTCTTTTCCTTCCTGACTCCTTCCATATTGGTCGCGACGTATTTGCTTGATATAGGTTATAGATTTCAGCCACTTCCCTTTGTAGCGTTTTTGAATGGTTTCCACGTTCACCGAAGTAGCTTGTGCGTTTAATTTCCCGGTTACTAAAACAAATATTAGAGATGTAAGGCAGCCGGCCAAACCAAGAATTTTTTTCTTCTTATTTAGCATAGGATATGACAGTTACTTTATTATTTTGGTTTTTTAATGTTTTTAAGTAGGCAAAAATAGCGCCCAGGTCAATCTCGGTCATGCCGCCGTACATTGTCCATGGCATAGGAGAATTTAATTGCCCTGCCGATAGTTTTGCTGGTTTGGATTCAGAATTGGTATGTGTTTTGAACCTGCGAACAAACATATCCTTGGTCCAGTTTCCTATTCCGGTAGCTTTATCCATTGTAATATTAGGTGCCCGTATCACACCTGCCGGCAGTATAAATTCCATTCCACCTCCAAATTCGCTGCCTGCTACTATCACACCTTTTTCTTGCTTGCTATGGCAGTCTACGCATCCTGCAGCATTAACTAGGTAGCCTCCATAATGAACTGTATCGGACAATGCTGGCATATCTGAGTGTTCCGGCTGCTTTGGACCGAGCTTATTTAAGAGATTAACCGGAAAATCCAGGTCAGGCGCCGGCGTGTCATTCTTAATAGGTTTAAGTGTTCTTAAATAAGCTATAATACTGAATACGTCGTCTTTACTCATCTTTCCAAAGCGCTGATAGCCCATTACAGGAAAAAGGGCATGCCCATCTTTGCCGACACCCGAGGTGATGGCACGATAAATCTCGCCATCAGTCCAGGAGGAGAGTTTGTATGGAGTAAGGTTCGTTGAGTAGATATTGCCTGGAAACCCTGCTTTTTTATCAAAATGCTCTCCTCCACGTCCTTCACTGCCCGGTACTATAGGGCCACCAAAAGCATTCCAGTCACGAGTACTATGGCAATCCATACATACTGTCACATGGTTCGCAAGGTACCTACCCCGCTCAACTGTCTGCGTGGTTTTCTTCACTTTAAGTTCAGGTGCAACACCGACATTTGGAAGAGCAAAATTTAAATATAAACCAGATGTAAGGCCTAACAGAATAACAAAGACAAGGGTTATGCCAAGTACTTTTAATATTTTCATAATGAGTTGTTTAAAAAAACAAATTTCAGCAGACGCTAGCTGTTCTACACCATTGATCGATAAAAGACACATTAATGTAGACAAAAGCTTTTCTTTGCGGGACGAATGGACATGATATGTTTCTTCAATATCCAATTCTTCAAGGCACCCTACGAGCATTGATTAGTTGTTATATAATAGATATTGTTGTAGAAAACAGTAAATTGTTATCTAATTTCCCTGTACAAATCATACCCAGTTTTTGCAGCAACCTAATCGATCTGACATTGCTGTCAAGGGTCGTTGCTGAGATCGATTTATGAAGGTCGGAAGCCAATAAGTCCTGTAAAATTACAGATGCGGCTTCATATGCAAACCCACTTCGCTGATAGTCAGGAAGAAATGCAAAGCCAATATCCCAGTGAGGAAGATAATCTCTTTTCAAAAAAGTAACTATTCCTATCCTGACCATGGTTTGCTTATTATGAACTGTCCAGTATACGGCTAACGGATTTTCAGCTATTTTCCTGATATACTCCCGGGCAGTTTCAAGAGTATGAATATGCCGTTCGCCTATAAAGGTTACCCAATCACTCGTGTTTGTCAGTTGCTTGATAAAAGCCGCATCGTTCATTTGCAACACTTTTATAATTAATCTATCTGTATGGTAGGTTGATTTCATTATGAATGTTATTAGTAGGAATATGCATTTTAGAAAAACAATTTATTACTTCGAAGATAGCCTCCATAAAGACGCTATATACGTCTAAATAAAGAATCCATAAATTCTGTCACTACCGTCTTTAGTGATTGATATTCTTTATCTGGCCTATCCAAATCAGCCCATGACATTTTATAGATTGCCTCAGGATTAATCTCCTTGAAATCAGCATGAAGGTAATTGCCAAGTGCACTCATTAGTATAACATGAAACGAGCAGGCATCTTCATCGTATTCTACTGGAGAAAAAAAACAATCGATAATGCAGGTATAAAGCGCTTCAATAGCTGTAAGTGCCATGCTTGCCCTCTTATATCCTTTTGATTGCGTCATTTCGCGGACTTCTAAGGTAAATACCAACAGATCATCAGCCATACCATTAAGCATTAACTCTTTGTCCAGGATAAGCTCCGTTCGAATGCCCGGCCTGATAAGTTTCTCCAAAAAATCAAATGCATTTCGAACACTTTCATCAGATTCTTCTTTTATGTTCAAATCTCCACTGTAATTTTCTTCTATCCAGGTTAAAATAAAATGCTCATTTTCTTTTACTGACAAATAAAGAAACCTAAACTTATCTTCGCGGTTAAGAGCCAGAAATGTTTTTTGATGTTCCATTTTATATTAGTTTCAGTAAAATTTGGACTTTAACCTTTAGACGTCAACAAAAATATACAGACAGCATCAGTAACAAGACAAAAAACACATTTCACTTGCTAAATGCTGTAAGGTAGTATATGTGAATACTCAGGCAGTGAGATACGCTGATAAATGGCACTCAAACCCTTTAAATTGCTTTTAATCGCATCAAGTCTTCGCCGTCCAGCTAAAAATTAAAGAAAATCATAGCCGACTCAAAATTCAAAGATTAAACAAACCCAGACTTTGAATTGGGGCCTGTTTTACTAAAGACCTACTTAAGAAGCAGCGATTAGCTCACAGATCTTGTTTTTCATCTCATGGTATAAGTGTAAAGTTTTACCCCCGACCAGCGTTGCATCACAGTTTGCAGCAATAAATAGGACTGTCTGCTGCTCTTTGAAATATAGAAGTAAAGAACTTCCACCGAACACCGCACCTTGATGACCGAACTGGTGCTTATTACCGTAGCCAAAGACGTCAAGGCCCAATCCGTATTCTGATTCTCTGGTCGGGGTTGACATCAGTCCCAGAGTCTGCGGACTAACAATTTTATGCTTGGAGAGCGCCTGCATAAATTTTACAAAATCCAAACTTGTAGCGACCAACCCACCATCGCCGTATTCGCTATATATTTCAACCTTTGTCGGCACAGAAACATTCTGAAGGCGACCATCTCCGAAGCGGTCCATATAGTAGTTGGGCATGGCAAAACCGTCAAGAAAATCCTTCCCGTTTCTATAAAAGGTATACTTTAATCCCTGAGGATTAAAAAGATGTTCGACCAACCATTTCCACTCCTCCTGCTGGCCCACATGTTCAACGATTAGCGAGAGTAGCACATAATTTGTATTTGAATAATGATAGGCAGCATCTGGATGAAGATAAGTCTTCCGATTGACAAATTTTAAGATTCCCTCCAGATCCCATCGCTGTGAAAGATCATTGAACCAATGCAACCTGAAGCTGTCGTCCTCTATATAATCGGGAATGCCAGATCTGTGGCTCAATAACATTCGGACAGTGATATGAGCCGCCCCTTTTATTCTGGCAGTTACATGCACAGGTAAATAATTATCGATACTTTTGTCCAATTGGACCTTTTGCTGCTCAAATAGCATCATTATCGCTGTTGCGGTATATATTTTGGTCACGCTGCCGCCAGCATGCACGAATCCGTGGGTCAAAGGTTGGTTATCCTCGATTCGAGCATAGCCAGCTGCACCTTCCCAAACACCCTCGACGTTTGAAACTGCTACCGATAGTCCCGGCAATCCCTTTTTCGAATATTCATGAATAATCGAATTGATCTTTAGGCCCAGCGTATGATCTGTCTTATAGGCCTGGGGAAATTTTTTATCTTTTATGGGCTGTTCGAAGATATCTTTGGAGCAGCCCATTAATAGGCTCGCAAGCAGAATTATCAGGACGAATTGATTTTTCATAACTATTATTTTTTAAAAAGGTTAAATCTGGATCCTACGGTTAGCAGCGAACTTGGAAGGACTGGAAAGGCATTGTTGTACTTGATGGTCGGAATGATCTCATACCCAATAAAAGGCGTCACCTGATAGTATTTACCTAAATCCAGCTGATAACCTACGTCTGCAGTCAATGGGGCAATCCACCTTCCTTCTGATTGTGACCTACTTTTTTCCCACCTCGCTCCAACCATGTCGTATAGAGGATTGGAGTTATTGAAATATATAATCCTGCCAACTCCCAAACCTATTCCAGGCTTGATCTTTCCTATTGATGGTCGGTAATGAAATTGAGTGGATAGATAAATAGCATTGCCATGCTCAGCATGGTTAAGCCAGCCGATATTTAGACTCTGTGAGGTAGAATGGCCAACATCATAACCGTAGGCTATTCCAAGCGCAATGCCCGGATTTTTGAAATTGTCCATCAATTGTTTTAGGGGCAAGTTATAACCTTGCATGGAGAATTTGATATTATAGTTCAATCTAGATGGTGATTGGGAAAAGCCTTGAATTGCTATAAGGCTGCACAGCCCTACAACCAGACCAATGAGTTTACTTCGCATATAAATCTGTGAATTAAAATTAAGCCTCTGAATTTTCAGTGCGCAGCAAATTTATATGTCTTTGATTGTCGATTTGAACAGAATCGACCAACGACATATTTTGTCACCTAGAAAGATAATTATGCAACCCGAAAGGTAGCAACTCTGTAAAGCCAATACATCATCACTATCCAACATCCAGCTAGTCTTGATAAGATTCCAAATGTGGTAATATGTCCTTTTCAAAAGTATTTTTTTAGCATAATGTGCTCAACAGACTAATTATTAAGTAGACCTAAAGGTGCTTCGTTCTACAATAGATATTGGGCAACTTTTTAATAATCAGGCAGAGACTGAGATGATGTCGAGAAAATGCCATTTAAGCCCTTTACCGCTCCATTCCAGCCAGCTTGGTATGACCAAGAAACTTCACCACTGCCTTCAATATTCTCACCAACACCGGAAATGGTATCAAAAGCCCATCCCGATGCTGAAACCATTAGTTTTCCTCCTCCGTCCCAGGTGTTATTTTTAGAAGAAGTAATAAACCCCTGAACAGTGAGCTCAGCTTTCACACCTGCTTTAATGCGAATCGCATTTTCGAGTGGTTTCACCAACTCTTTCTTAACTTCTTTGATCACATAAATTACTGCGAATGTACTTTGCCCCAAAGCGTAATTTTCTTTCTGCTGAAGCCTCCATTTTCCAGCCCAGGTTTCCGCCGGCCCCTTAATTGTTGTCGTGGTTTCTTTACAATTGGCCTTGATATTGAGTAAGCCAAGTTCAACAGTAAGATTTACCGGACATCGAGGCGCCATTATATCCGCGAAACTCATTGTTTTAAATTGCTGCTCAAGTGAAGAACAAGCGGGTCCCTTAGATCTGTAGTTCGTCATTATCTTACTGATGTTTTTCAGATATTCATCTGCGTATTTATAATAGTTGACGTTAGCAAGGTGTTCGTTTGCTCCCACCAGATATCCCCATTTCGATTGAAAAAAAAAACGTTCAGCAGCCCAATGTAATTGTTTCTCATCGTAAGCTTCAGCAGCAGTGGCGCAAGCCACCAAAAACCTGTCTCTAAGTCCGTTTATAGCCTTACATTCCTCTTTAGTCAGTCTCTCAATATTTACACAACCGGAACTTGAACCTTCTCCGTCGCATTTGTACTGAGCTTTCTTCTGTGCATAATCCTGATAAATTTTCGTTTCGTTAATATCGTAATCCTTTTCCAGATCGTTAATCCGGCTATTAAAAGCCTCTTCCTCTTTCATCATAGCTAACAAAACATCCTGTTGAATGTACTTATTTGTAAATATTTTTGCGGCTTTTTCAAACCAGGGATTACCAACATTAACGGTTATTTGCTCCCCTGCGGATAAACGTTTCTGCAGATTCTGAATCCTGTTATTGAGCTGCTTATTGCCCAACTCTTGTTCACGGTTTATAATTTCAGAAAGAACACCTCTCATACGGTCAATTTCAGTTCTAAATGCTGCACGCTCACCCTTAACCAGCTGCTCATCTTCAACACGCTTCTGGTGCATGGGTTTTTTAATCTTATACAAATCGAAATAGTCAGGCAAATCTTTTGGTTTAGCGAAAAAATCATAGGCTGTGCGGGATTTATCGAGTTCATCTATGATCTCCATTGCACCGTCATTAAGACCAGCCTCAACGGATTTCTTTGCAAATTCAAGTGCTTTCTCTTTCTGTCCTTGTTGTTTAAAAATTTGAGCAGCAGAATTATTTGCCTGAGGATGCCCAGGTTGCTGCTTAAGGCACTTCCGCAAGTAGACCATAGCACTGTCCTGCTCTCCTATTCCCATAAAGGCCTGTGCCAGGTTATTCAATATTAGTGCATGTTCAGGATATCGAGAAACCAAGCCCTTACAAATTGGCATTGCCTCGGCAGGTGCATTCGCATTTATGAGCATAGCTGTGTAGCTGTTGATGTTTAAATCATCCCCAATATCGCCGATCAGCGCAGTACCTGCAAGAAATGCGCCTTCCTGTAGTGCGCCGTTAAGATAAGCTGACATTCCGAGGTCGAACAAATTCAGGCTTACTTTCGTATCGGAAAGGATGTCCTGTAGAAGTTTTCTGCTATTGCTACTCATCTTTGTAAATAAATCAGTATTTAACCGCTGAATATATTTCTTCAATTCCTCGCCTTTTAACTTTTTCCGTTGGATGGGCGTGAGCACTATCTTCTGAACGGTTTTTATTGCTATTGTCTGTCTTGGAATGCTCATTACAGTTTTCATCATCGGCTTAAGGATTTTCTTGGCCTCTTCAGCCATTGCTTCAGGGTCATCTCCTTTTAAGCCCCGGGCTTTAAGTTTTTTTGCAGCTTCTAGAGCCTGTTTGATCTGCTCCGGGGTCGGTTTCCCACCCTGTGCCGTTACAGTCATACTGCAGAGTAATACCAAAATTATGGACAGCAGTAAGTTTGGAAAAAATTGTCTTTGCATAAGAAAGTGAATTTGAATAGCCAAAATTCCTCTTCGCTTAAAATTTAATCAAATTCCGTAGACAGACTCAAGGTCTTTGTCGACAATAAACTGAAATTCTTAAAGTTTATAGCAGATTTGTAATTACCCCTTAATAACTCAAATAATTTCAACGTATCTTTTCGTTTTTACGCCAATTTGGCTTAAAATTTTTAAAACACCCTATTATGTCGTCCATCTACATATCTGTGTTTTCTGTCTCCAAAACAAGAATTAAGACCTGAGAGTTTCCCAAAAACCAAACAGTTCCTTATCTTTACTCTCGGAAGAAGTCGGCATTTTAACCCAGTCCGTATCATCTCATCATGCTTAATAAAATATGGTCTCGTCATAGCAAACTACTTCGGCATCTGCTCTTTTGGGGCATCTGTACAACAATACTTACTTTTCTGTTCGCCGTTGGGCTCCCCAGCTACTGGTTGGCACTTAAACTGGTACTCATGTTGCTGCCGGTACATATCGGATATTATTATACGGTGAGCGCTATCATCATTCCCAAATTTCTCTACAGAAGGGAATTTGCTGCCCTTGCGGTTTCCTTTATCTTAGTGTGCATCTTTTTCACCTGCTGCTACCGGCTGATAGAGATATTTTTTGCGGACCCCTATCTTTTCGGTCAGATGAAGCCTTTGAATCCAACGTTCAAATGGAAAAAAATAGAAGGCAGCATTCCCCAGCAGTTTTTCAATGGACAGTATATGGTACATGCCCTTGAGCAGACTAATGCCATTGTTTTTGGAGGCCTGCTGATCAAGTTTATCGGTATGTGGTATGACCGGAAACAAATGGCCCTGAACTCCGAGCTAAATTTTCTCCGGGCACAGATCCACCCCCATTTTTTGTTCAATACGCTCAATAACCTATACTCACTCACGCTCAATAATTCTCCGGCCTCGCCAGGTGTAGTATTGGACCTTTCGCAGATCCTCCGATACATGCTTTATGAATGCAATACCGACTATGTGCCGCTGAAAAAAGATATCGAGATTATCCGTCATTACATTGGGCTGGAACAACTGCGCTATGGAGACCGTCTGGACCTGAACCTCAATATCAAAGGTGATATCCATGGACAGCAGATTGCTCCTCTATTAATGATACCACTAATAGAAAACGCCTTTAAGCATGGTGCAAGCGAGATGATCGAGGAGGCCTGGATCAATATCGTCATCGAAGTGGAACCCTCCTCCATTAAATTGAAGGTCTCCAACAGCAAGCCATTGGAACAGCACCAGGGAAATCGTTCACATTTTGGAAAGATCGGATTAGAAAATGTGAAGAAACGCCTGGCACTAATCTATCCCGAATCACATATATTTTCGGTGCATGATCAAGAGGACATGTTCGCTGTGATCCTACATATCGAGCTGTTTCCCAGCCTGCTGCCATCCAAAAGAAAAAGAAGTAACCCGAGTCATCCATTACTGGCATTGAGTGCAACTGATGGGAATCTGTAGCAATCCGCTGCATAAACTCAACTTTTACAGGACATTAAAAATCCGCCAAGGATCATCTTTACAACGGCTTATTAGGACTATTACCACCGGATCAACATCCATATCTTACTTGTGGTCAGATAGAGAACCAATCGGGCAAAAGTTCATTAGACTATCTTTTGCTGTCTTCTATCTACTAAAAACTGCAATCAATCGCTGAGCATTCCATATAAACGGCCTTTGCGGGAACTTTGTTAAGCATTCCCTGAAAGAAAAAGTTCAGGTTCAATAGCAATAATTAATAAACAAAAAAAATGAAAAAAGTAAAATTACTAGCGCCACTATTGTGCGCATTGATGTTCATTGCCTGTAAGGACGACAAGGTAGAAGTGAACTACAAACCTTATAAACTGGAGGCGGGTTCTACGGTAAAATGGAAAGGCACTGTCGTTGGCGGACCTTCCAATGAGGGTACGATTAGCGCCTCAGGAGGCGGTTTCTATGTAGCCGACGAAAAGGTGATCGGCGGTGAGGTTAATATTTCAGTGGCCTCTATTGCCGTGACTAATAACCTACCTGCTGAAGCAAAAATCGAACTGATCAATCACCTAAAGACTTCCGACTTCTTCAATCTGGCAATGCATCCAACGGTATCCTATACGGTAGTCAGCACCGAAAAGCTTCCCACACCGGACGCAGCGGGCAACAACTACAAGATCTATGGCAGCATGAAATTGCTAGGATCATCCTTTCCATTGAATATTCCGGCTAAGATGACCATTGGAGACGACAAGATCACGATCAAATCGACCTTTACGTTCGACAGGTCAAAATGGGGAATGAACTTTGCCGTGGTAACACCAGCACCAAATGGAGACCTGATCGAAAAGGATGTAGAAGTAATCATCGACCTGGTGGCCGAAAAAGAAAAATAATAGCTTATTATTTCATTTTTAAAACTAAAGTGCCTTCGACTAGTCGTCGGGCACTTTTTGTTTTATGGGAGATTTGGCCATGCCCCGCTAACTTATCACATCGCCCACGAGGGAAATATTCCCAACAACCTACTGAACGGTAAGTTCTGTCCTTTTTGGTAATATTCGTAGGAGATGATATCGCTGAAGTTCTTTATCGGATGGTGAGCCCATTTGCTCCTCAAATCGCATGGAAAATGGGAAACCGGACGACCACCTGATTTTGACCAGCGAAATACTTTCTGCTGGACTAAATATCCTTGACCAGAATGGTGATGGTGTAGGGCTTCGACGTCAAGTTGCCCTTTTTGCTAACCAGCCTGATCGTATGCTTACCGGCCTTGGCAAATTTTACGACGGCATGCTCTATACTGGTATCGGCAGGACCACCGATGCCAAAATTCCAAAGATAGCTGTCACTATTGGTTGATTGGTTGATCAGGTAGATCTCCTGGCCGACAAAGTAGCCACCAGGAGTCTTGCCTACGGCAAACTTGGCGACAGGATTGGGATTGGCCTCTATAATAATATCCTGCTCAAAAACAGCCGAACGCTTACTACTATTGATGGCCACCAGTTTGGCCTTGTAGGTGCCCGCAGTAGAAAATATATAGTCGATGGGCGATTTCACATTATCCTTTCGCCCGTTGATATCCCATTCATAACTGGTAGCGTTGGCCGATTCGTTGACAAACTGCACCGTTGCAGGGGCATAAGAAATCTTGTTCTTAAAGCCATAGCTAAAAGAGGCGATCGGATTGTCGTCTGTTGTAATCAGTAATACCCGAGAAGTGAACACGTTGTGGCTTTTATTAGCGGCCTTAAGGGTAACGGTATAAGCTCCCGGTGTTACGAAGGTAACCTTGCCTGGTTGCTCTTTGCTGGATGTAGTACCGTTGTTAAAGTCCCATTGGTGGGAAGTAGCGTTTTTGGTTAGGTTAGTGAAAGTGATCTCTGCAGGAGCGATCGAACTGCCGGCCCAGGAAAAGTCAGGCAGTACCGCCTCATTACCCTCAAGTGGAACCTTTGGTGCACTCCCCTTCTTACATGAAGAGACCGCCAGCAGCAGACACATTAGAAAATAACTCATTTTGTTCATAGTACTTTTTTTCTTTGAACCTACTGGATTTCGCCAGGAAAAACCAATAAAGTAGATAAACTGCGCATACAGGTAGATGAACAACCTATCAGCCGTTCCGAAACTCAAAATTAAAACCGCTAACTAAGAGTATAACTCTAAGTTGGTAATTCTATCTATCGAACCAATCCTTTTATCACTTGAAGAAGGTCTTCTGTCGACTTTTCAGGATAAACTTCCGCGTACAATTGAACTTTGCGGGGATCAGTGTCTGAAGAGTGCGCTAGCTGACGAGGTTATTCGGGACCAGATTAGTGTAGCCTAACCCCTGACGATGATGATGATGATGATAATAAAACATAATATGATGACAAAGAAAAAATTGATCTGCATGTTGTTGATAGCATGCACCGCACTTCAAGCCTGCAAGAAAAAAAATGGCGATCAGCCGGATGCGCCCGACGAACCTACCATACCGGGTGCCATTCGTGTGGAACATGGAGAGCCGATAGGCGAGGTCACAGCCAAGACCATCGGACCTAATGGTGGGGAATTGACCATCCCTAACACTACTTTTAAACTCACTGTTCCAGCCGGAGCTGTGGATAGAGATGTAAACTTCAGTGTACAGCAAGTAAACAATACCCTTCCTAATGGCGCAGCAAGTCCTGTATACCGTCTTTTGCCCGAAGATGTACAGTTCAAAAAAGATGTTGAGATCAGTCTGCCCTATGATGATGCCAGCAACATGGTACAATCACTTGTGAGCCTTACCTATCAGGACAAGAAAGGATATTGGCGGGTGGTGAAGAACCCTGTTGTGAATAGGAACAATTATACGGTGACCGCTAAAATCCGACACTTTAGCGATTGGGTTGTCGTTTCCAGGTTATCGGTAGTAGTAGTCGACGGTCACAGTGATCTGGAAAAAAGCGAAAGTACAGAGCTGCAGCTATCTTTCATGCCAATCATTGAAGAGCATGCTGACCTTGATGACCTTTTAGGTAGAGTAGTCAAATTTGATGGGAGCAAAGTCAAGGAATGGAGGATGTTGGGGACCAGCACTGAAGACCGTGGCACCCTTACTATTGGTAGTGATCGCACATCAGCTACCTATAAGGCCCCTAGTACCTACCCTGAAAGAATGACCAGTCATAGTATAGAAGTAGTATTACATCCATTGGACGAAATAGAGAAGGAACACACTGCGAGAACGCGGATAACATTGCTCTCCGAGGAATACAGTTACACTTCAATAGAGGGGCAATCCGGTAGAATAGATGGGAATGCCGGGGTTGAGGTCTATAGCGGAAGCTCATCGACCTATGCAAACTTTCGAGGTCATTCAGGAAGTAGGCTTCACTTCGAAATACCCGACCAAAGCTTAGGGACCAAACCTTTTGGAGATAATGTACGCGCATCCTTTTTCTATTCGGATGGTAACAGTGACTATTATTCTAGTGCATATACCGAGTGTGTGCCTGCCGGAGAGCAGCATACCTCAGGGGTCATCGTACTGCTCGAGGAAAAAAATGGGCTGATCACCGGAGCGCTGAAGGGCGACCTTAAACAGAAAATTCGGAGCACACCATACTGTTACGGGAAGGCCGAAAAATTCTACGCTAAATTCAGGTTCAAGAAAAGATAAGATGCATCGATCATGTGAACGCAATTCTACTGCAGATACTTTGCATAAGTTTGGTCCTTCAGTGGAGCAATGTCCAAAGTGATGGGACGCATTTTTGTGGCTGCCATAGAGCTGAAATTTTTGATTTTACGATTCGCAGAATAAATACAGATATGAAAATACAGATACAAAGTTTCCATATAATTGGCCTGGCCGTACGCACCAGCAACGAGGGCGGCAGGGCCGAGAAAGATATTCCGGCATTATGGAGCCAGTTCTTTGGTGATGGCGTCCTTGCAAAAATCCCCAACAGGCATGATGATACCCTTTATTGTATCTACACCGATTACGAGAAAGACCATACCCTCCCCTACACGACTATCCTGGGCTGCAGGGTCGACAACCTCGAGGAAATTCCCGAGGGAATGACTGGACTGACGATTGAAGATGGCCAGTACCAACAGTATCCATTGAAGGGTAACTTGAACGATGGACTGGTTTATAACAAATGGAAGGAAATCTGGCAGTCGCCCTTGGAAAGATTGTTTTCGGCAGACTTTGAGGTCTATGACCATAGAAGCACCGATCCCAGTAATGCAGAGGTCGATATCTTTATTTCTCTTCGTTAGATTGCCTGGGCCATAAAGAAAGGAGGCCGTTTCATAATGAGACGGCCCTGCTTGTCAGATTATGAAGATTTGATATACCCCATCCTCCTGTCCTGAGCACTTGCAATCCCTGTCTTGTTATCAGCCTCCACTCCGAAATCCTTTATCAAATATATCCAGCAACTTTTAGGGTCGTCTCTTTGACAACTAAAGGTTGTCTGGTAGGTTGCCCACAATAAAGGGATAGAAAACGGCTTAGCATCGACAAACGACCAAAACATATCGTCGGTCAACCTTCTATCTTAAGCTCTGCTTATTACCGTTCAATTGGTGTTGTCCGACTGGAAAATTAAACTGTCTATCGCCATGGCATAATTTAATTATTTCTTTCAGAGATATTGCGGCCATCATTAACAACAAAAAATAAAAGAATAAGATGAAAATAAACACGATGAACTTGTTAGTTGCGCTTTCTTTACTAATGTTAGCCTGTAAAAAAGACAAGGGTGGAGATATGAACAAACCTGCTACCGATATGGTGAAGGGGAAAGTGCTGACTTCCGATGGACGACCGGTGTCCGGTGCCAGGATCATTATTTCCAGTGTAATCTGGTACAATGAAAACACCGTGGCTACCACTGGTGCTGAAGGAACTTACAGCAAAAAACTTGCGGGACTGGACAGTGACGCCTTCTATGCCTATGCTTCCATCCAAAAAGATTATAATGGCAAGCGATATACGATGGACCTACACCCAGAATCTACCGATGATTTTTTTCCCGCTGATGGAGCGGTAAGGAACTTCATCTGGAAACTCACTGGCCCACAGGTGGGCAGGTCAACGGGAATTTATGGCGGCCAGGTGACTGTAGCGTCAGAACCTGGTGCATTTTATGATTTCACTAATGTAACCCTTACCATGGTACCCCAAGGAGCATTAATCGATGGCAGTAACGGAAGCACCATCACTATGAAGGTGCCCAACAGTCAAAAATTAGAGGTGCCGATTGGCCGCTATCTGATTTCTGCAGTGTATGCGCCTGCGGGGCAGGGACAGAAAACGATGAAAATCAGGCTGTCCGATACCGGCAGTTATAACAATAGTGTACTTGTTGATTTCAGTCCCTCGACCGATTTCTGCAAAAATTGTCTTACCCTGGATGTAAAGGAGTAAATTGCCAACATAAGGATTATAAACCGACTGAAGCCTGCAGTCGGTTTTTCTATTATACGCATTCTTAGTCCCAGTGTCTTAAATAATGATGACCAGAACCTACAGGTACAGTTATTATTTACAATAGTCAATATAATGGAAATAGATGACCTTCAACAATTATGGGAACTTGTAGCCAAACTCCACGACGGTCAAAAATACGGAGGTCGAGACAGGGATGAACAGATGGAATATATCAGCCATATAGGCAGTGTGGTGTTTGAACTACTCTATGCAGTAAAATCATCTCCCGAACTGGATAAGGACCTGATGATCAAATGTGGGCTGTTACATGATACAATCGAAGATACTAACTTCACGCTTGCCCAGATCAAGGAAACTTATGGCCTGGTAGTAGCGTCGGGTGTGGCCGCGTTGACCAAGGATAAGGCCCTTGAAAATAGAATGGATCAGATGTTGGATAGCCTGCAACGCATTAAGCAGCAACCCAAAGAGATCTGGGCGGTAAAAATGGCGGACCGCATATGTAATCTGTTCGCTCCGCCATTCTATTGGGACAATCATAGAAAATTGCATTATCTTCGGGAATCCAACCTGATCTATGAAGAGCTGCGGGAAGCATGCCCTTATTTGGCACACCGTCTTAAAGAGAAGATATTGGAGTACATGAGCTATGTGGATTGAAAAATCTGTTGCCAGAAACATGGCAGCAGGCCCCATATCTCAATTATATCTCAAAATATGAAATAGCGTATGGCTTTCAAGGAAAAAATAAAACTGAGAACAGCAATAACTGCGGACATTGCGTCAATTACACAACTTTATACTGAAACTGTTCTGACAGTTTGTACTGGTGAATACAATCAAAATGAACTTGAAACCTGGGCATCTCTTGGACAGAATCTTGAACGATGGAAAGACCGGATTAAAAATCAATATTTCCTGATTGCTGAGTTAGGAGAGAAAATCGTTGGGTTCGCAAGCTTATCACATGAAGGGTATCTAGATGTATTTTATATTCACAAAGATTACCAGCGCAGAGGAATTGCTTTTACGCTTTATAACACCTTAGAGGAACAGGCTATTAGACTTTCTTTGAAAAATATAATAGCAGATGTCAGTAAAACAGCAAAACCTTTCTTTGAGAAACAGGGATTTTTAACCTTAAGGGAGCAACTAAACCATTTAAAAGGATATATTCTTGTAAATTATAAGATGGAAAAGAAAATCTAAAATTTTATAAAGGAATTACTTCTCAATATTTGCCCAAAGCTGGGAGTTTCGGTCATATGGGTTCTTCCCTACTTTTTGGTGTAGGCTAAATATGGATGATCCAACGTTCGTTTATAGTATGTTGTTAAACAACTTTTAAGAAGATTCTAGTTGAGTCAATTTTTCAAAAGCGAGGAATCCCCTTAATTAATAATGTTATTTGATAAAATCGAGTAAAAGCACGAGAAGAGGGATTTTTGAGAATTGGTCAATCCAAAATCCCAGTATTGAAATATATCCGGCTTCCCTTTGGGTGATAGGAAGGCAAATACCTGATAATATTTAGTTCAACCAATTCTCTAATACATTTGTGATAAGTGGCCGTAGATCTAATTTTTGATGAGGCCATTAACTTTCTTCTGGTAATAGGAATGGCTTCTATCCAATGGTTCTTCTGCCACTGGTGATAGATTGCTAAAAATAGGCTGATGTGGGAGAACTCTACGCGCTGTTCCCTGGAAATGACTGTAAGAAATACATCAATTAACTTGTCTTGTTTCATAAACAATACATAAAACTGTTCACATAGTTGAAGCTTATCCTGATCCCAGTTATTAATTAGCACATCATATGCGTCTTTAGACTGGGAGATTTTAGGCCGTTCACAAGCTTTATATTTAGGCTGATAGGAAACTTTGATCTCTGCAACGTTGAACAGTGGGTTTTGGCATTGCGCTTTCATCATTTTAAATTTTAACGATTGAAAATTTGATTAATTGTGCGCGCCGCCAGCCGGGGGCTGAGCAAGCAAAAAATGCTGCGGAATAAATGGCCGGGCGGGGTAAGGCCGGTGGATTTATGCCGAACAATTTTTGCGCTCCGAAAGCCCCCGGCTAAATTGGTGCAGGATTAATGGAATAGATAACTGGCTTAGCAAGAAATGCAAACCACTTCATAGCATATCATTCCAACATTGGACAGCCTAAATTTCGAAAGCACTAACATTGAAGCTTAAAATTTAGACAGATGGAGATGATAAAAAAAGTAGCTCAAAGAAGGGCTTCCGGAACTGCTGCCAGAACAAATCGAAAGTCCATTAAAATCAACCCAAAACCTATTGGAAAAATACAAGCCAAAAAACGCATAACTCAGTCAACTGAGACAAAAAAAAAGAGTGGTGTGGTTTCAAAAAATCAATTAGACACCCCGAAAAGCATCGATAATATCGATGATGTTTTCGGCCAATCCGAGGAAGAAAAAGAGGAAAAACTGGTAAATTTAGTGGTTAAAGTTTTGGTTAAATCGACGTTAGACGAGCTATATGGAAAAGAGAGCAATTAGATATTTAAGATTTAGTGATAAGAAGCAAAGTGAGAATTCGATTGAACGCCAACGGATGGTTACTGATCAATACATAGAGTTCCATAAGATCAATTTGATAGACACATTTATAGATCGGGGAAGAAGTGCTAGAACATTCGACCGACCGGATTTCATAAAGCTCCAGGAATTCATCAGTCTTTATCATAAAAATGTGGATTACCTGCTTGTAGATCAGATGGATCGTTTCAGTCGGGATGCTGGTGAGGCCATGAGTATGGTCAAAAAGCTTCAATCGCAATATGGCATTCAAATTATTAGTGTATCAGAAGGTATTGAATTTGATTACAATACCCCAGGAAGCTTTTTCAGAGCAGGGCTCCAACTATTACTTGCCGAAGAGGACAATATCAACCGTAGTATAAAAATAAGAGCAGGTTTATATTCCAAGAAAACTAAAGAAGGAAAATACGTTTTTCGAATTACCCCCTACGGTTACACAAAAATAGGTGAACCAAGAGACCGGAGACTGATCATCAATGAAGATGAAGCAAAGGTAGTTCGGTTCATTTATGAAGCATATTTAAAGAATATACCCATGTACCTGATCAAACAAAAAGCTGAAATTATGGGGCTTAGCCGAAAAGGGAATATGATCGTAGAGCGCATTCTGACAAATCCGGTATATGCAGGACTACTCAAAACCGAAGCTTTTAAGGATCACCCCGGTGGTCTGTTTCCCGGAATTCATGAACCCATCATTGATCTGATCACATGGAAGATGATTCAGAGCAAATTCAAACGAGTAGTTAAAGCCCGAACGATTATTGATGATTCACTTCCGCTAAGAGGCATATTGAAATGCCATTGCGGAAACCTTCTTACAGGCGCTCCGTCACGTGGCAAATCAGGTAAATACTTTTACTACTACAAGTGCAGATTTTCTGGCCATAACAATATCAGCGCTAATAAAGCACATGATCAGTTTGATAAGATCCTTGATTTAATGAGTTTATCCTCAGCGAAAGTTGCGAAGATCAAGAACAACACGAAAAATGAAATAGAAAAGGAGCTGGAGATCAATAGAATTCGATTAGTGGAGAAAAAGGGTGAACTCAGCAAAGAGAAAGAATTGCTTTACTCTGTCGAGGATAAGTACATCAAAAACGAGATTGATTCCGACACATACAAAAGATGGTTTTCAACTTATAAAGATAAAATTGACTCTTTGGAATTTGCCGTCATGAGATTGGAGAAAACTGACAATGAGGCATTCACGATCTTGGATAGAAGATTAGAACTGGCAGGCGATGTTAAATATATTTATCGTAAATCAAACACTTTGGAGAAGCGGGAATTCCTCGATCTGGTGTTCGACTCAAATCTCTACTACGAAAAGGGTATTTATCGAACACCCACAATGATGGAAGCGCTATCACACAACGTACTGAAAATGAAAGAATTGGGAGTGCTTATTGTAGAATCGAGTAGGAAGATAGGGATTATTTCCCTATCTGTCCTCTCACACCACACGTACGTGCCGTTCGGCATACGGCGGTTTGTTAGAATAACTTCGTTTGGTGTTCAGTTTTCCAATAGTAGTAGTTGGCAAATCCAATGTACTTCAGCTTTGCGAAATACTCAATACTCAGATTACCCTGAAGGATTGGACTACGTGCCAGTCGACAATAGGACTTCCTACTATTAGACCATTCGAATGCCTTCTGCTTTCCAACCCCCAGTTTGATCAGGTTTCGGCTTCGGCATCCTGCATTCTTCCACTGTTTCCAGATGATCATCCGCAGTCTGACCCGTGTCATTTCATCCAGCCTTATCATCACATGCTTAGCCCCTGCAATGGAAAAATAGTTGACCCAACCCCTAATGGTCATATCAAGCTTTCTGATCCGTTCGATGATAGTAATTGGATCATTGCGTTTAGTATGTCCAAGGAGTTTCTGTTTTATAATCTTAACAGACTTGGTTGCAATCCTCATTTTCCAATCTTTGCCCGTCTTGTAGAACGAGAAGCCCAGCAGGGTACTCTGTGATGGTCTGCTCACCTTACTCTTTTCACGGTTCACTTTCAGCTTTAGACCTCCTTCCAGATAGCTGGTAATGTTATCCATCACCCTATCTGCCGATTTTCTGCTGTGAACATATATACTGCAATCATCAGCGTATCGTACGAACTTGTGACCCCGCTCTTCGAGCTTAGCATCCAGTTCATGAAGAACAATATTGGATAAAAGCGGACTAAGTGGACTGCCCTGTGGTGTGCCCTCTTTTCTTGGGGAAACAAGCCCGTTCTCCATCATACCACTGCTCAGATATAAACGGATAAGCTTTAATGTACGCTTATCTTTTATCTTTCCTGATAGCAGGCACATGAGTTTGTCATGGTTTACCCGATCAAAGAATTTGTCCAGATCAAGCTCCACAATCCATGTGTAACCAGCATTAAGGTATTCCTGTGCCTTGAGCACTGCCTGATGAGCCTTGCGCTTTGGACGGAAACCATAACTACTGAAAGAAAAGTCGCCCTCATATTTCGGACTCAGCCATTGGGAAATAGACTGTTGAATCAACCGATCAATGACCGTTGGGATGCCAAGCATCCTTGCTCCCCCACCAGACTTGGGTATCTCTACCTTTCTTACCGCACTCGGGCGGTAACTGCCGTTCAAAATATCAGACCGTAATGTCTGCCAGTTGATATTCAGGTAGTCCCGAAGTTCATCGGTCTGCATACCATCAATACCACCAGCTCCCTTATTGGCGGTTACCTGCCTAAAGGCGCTTTGTACATTTCGGATGTCTAATATTTCTTCAAGCATACTACTAAAAAAAAACTCTTTCCCAGGCATTGTGCACATTGGTTGCACGGCTCGGCTCAGCTCCTCTTACAGTCTACTCTCGGATTCCGTCCTACCATCATGTAAGCAGTTCTCTAAAGTGGTTCCGCTGTAATCACTCTGCCATAAACTTTCTGTTTCCTTTGCCATCCCAACATTCAGTCCTTCCCTAAAAAAATATAGGTATTATGACCTCGGCTGACTTCTCCCTGTACCAGATGGGCATTACGATACTGTCCATTGTTTCTTCTACAGCAATCGCACTTGCTCTCGACAGATTATAGGGAGATCTCCCGGGGTAAGGCAACCCGCTTTCTATGGATGTGACCTCTGTATCTACGTAGTGATATTCTGTGCAGTATAGGGCTTTTGTTTGTCTTGCAACATCACCCATATCACCTCGCCTTATATACAGTTCCTGTTCGTAAGTCCCCATATTTGCCGCCAGCTTCCTTCGGATTCGCAGTCGCCTGCGACACCCTTGCTATTGGCTAACACTTCCTACTGCAAAGTGTGTTCGGGACTTGCACCCTAGAGCTGATTGCCATGCCCGGCACACAAAAAAAAGGGAGAATTTTTCAATTCCCCCTTCAAGTGCACTTTACTGGACTATTCTCGAACCAATTTTTGGATGATTTGAAGAAAATTGCAAACTTGGACACACTATTCCACAGTGAGCCCCTTAGTAGAGATTTCAAGCTTCGTTATAAACGGTGTTACACCAACCAGGAAAGGAGAGATAAGCCTTTAACGCAAATATGGGCAGAAAATGGTTTTACAAAATACAAGAGTGACTAATCTATAAAAATTCATTTTTTGTCTTAATGGGGTGATTTTGCTAGTGATGAAACTTCAAAATCATCCCTACTAAAGATGAGCAGTTATTGATTCATCACTACTATGGACATTCATCCCCTAGTGATGATAAAATATTTTGGTTAATTCAAATGCTGCTCCAAATCATCTTTCCAGATCACAAATCCTTTTCGTTCGTCAGAGTAATCATGCAATACTCGACTGAAATTTACCGGCGCTGAGTGTAAAAATGTAGATCTCCCTTCGTTTCGAATTTGATTAAGATCCTTATCAATACTGTGAAGCGTATTTTTGAGCTCCAAAATTTCTTTTGACGTATGCCATATATAAGTAGCTTCATCCGTATCCAGTGTCTCCATGACGATATGATATTGCTCCTTTCCAGCTAGAAGAAAGACAAAAGCAAACGGACTTAACACAAACCTTATTTTCAATACATTTCCTAAATGTAGATCTGATAAATATCTTAGCTGTATTTTATGCCGATAATTCCCTCTATTCAACACATCGTTTAATAATTCTTCGCCAGATTCATATAATGTCTGACTAGCATCGCTGACACTAAGCTGTGACAGTTCAATATTCTTACCTAAAAAATTACCTTTCTTAAATAAGTTCTTTTCAGCAAAACGAAAGCGTACGCTGTCTACAACTTCACGATCCAGTTTTTTAATGTCCTCGCATGTTGCTGATTTGCCTACTACAATGCCTTTCTCTATTACTATACAGATTGATACTATAATCGTTTTGGAATTCAAAAATTTCTCAAAGTACAACTTCAAGACATCGAATTCCGGGCGCATATGGAGATTCTCAATACCAAATGAAACCTCTTGTCCTATCTCCTTTATAAATTCACTAAAGACTACCCCACCATATATAAAATCAAGTGATTCAATGGCAAGTTTAATATTCCGTTCAATGATTTGATCTTTAAAGGGACTTACTACATCACCTACGGGCTCTACCTTTTCATCAGCTTCGATAACATCGTCAAATAATGTCCTATGTCGTATCAATTTTTTGTAGTAAACGTTCCTTTTAAGAAACATCGAATTTAAATAATCAATCTTAATGTCCCTGTAGTCATAAATCACAGGAGTTAATTCAGAACGCTGTACACGACCAATATATTGAATCAGTTTGCCTTCGAAAGAAAATGGATAGACTAAAAATAAACATTGGGCATTATGAAGGTCGGATCCTTCTCCAAAAAATTGTCCAGTTGTAATAAGTATCTGGTAGTTACCGGACTTCAATATCTTCCATTTAGTGTTACGGCTGGATTCCGAATCGTCGCCACTTAATGTAATTGTCTCAAAAGATTGTTTTAAATATTGCTCTAGGGTTTCAATATGCTCTTTTCTCTCGGTAAGTATAACAACTCGCTTTCCTGTACTCAATTGAAAAGTTACATCCTTTAAAATCAGCTTATTTCTTTCAGAATCATGAATAAGTATATTTGATAGTGTTTCAAAGCGATCTGTTTTCGCATTGTATGCTACGTTTAAAGCTGTATTTCTTATGATAATCTCGGGTTGTTCGGGCACTCCCTTGTCGCTGGATTTCATTTCTGAAATTACTTCTCCGAGATGTACTGAGATCAGTCTATCATCACTGTTTTTCCGAAAGGGTGTAGCAGTAAGACCGTACAAATAGTAAGAATGGAAAAGTGATACCGCATTTTTAAACGTTTCCGCTGCAATATGGTGACATTCATCAACAATAATAATTCCGAAACTTCGAACCAGTTTATCTGCATCAGGCTTTTGTAATTCTTTGCCTAAGCTTTGTATCATTGCAATTGTAACCTGTTTCCCTATTTTTGTTTTGCCTTGTCCTATCCTTCCAATATCTTGCTTTGAGATTCCTAGAAATGCTTCAATTCTTTCTGCCCATTGGTCTGCCAATTGATTGCGATGAACGACAATTAATGCAGGCTGTTGTTTATCAGCAATGATTTTAAGACCAACAACAGTTTTCCCAGAACCAGGTGGTGCAACTATTATACCTATATCCTTTTTAGATGCAGCCTCTACCGCAGGTAACTGATATTCTCGTAAAGAAGCATGAAATGAAAAACTTGCAGGAGTAAGTAACTTCCTATTATCGTCTAGCTGGTATTGAATATTATTTTTAATGCAATAAACTAATAACTTCCTAATAAAACCCTTTGGAATAATAGCGTATTCATTTACCTCCTCAATAAATTTAAAATATCTCTTTGTTCCAAACGTACTCCTGCCGCTATTCTTTTTAATGATAAAGTCTGCATTGAAAAAATTAAGTTCATCTTTTAGATAAGACGTCAAGGCAATACTCATTCCATTTCGATTGATTTCAATAGTGTTTGACAACTTAATTACAAGCTTTCCAAAATCAACTGCACTTTCACTTTTGGAGTTGGTCAGTGAAAGAAATATCTGGTCTAAATCATTTGTAGAAATCCGGCTAATGTTACGTAGAAACTCCCATTGATCTGCGTAAGGGATAGCTGTTTCAGGCACAATGAAGCAACTGCTACCAAATTCAAATACAGGTTTATACAAAGGCAAGGCTATCAAGTTCCCAAAACCTTTGCCGGAATGTTTATCCTGATTGGGAAAAAGCCTGTCAAAACTAGAATTTTTGTCAAAAATAGAGACTATCCCTACTCTCTCTAATAAAGTAAGTACAATTATTCTGCTCTTAAAAGCCGGATATGGTTGGGTAAAAAATATCCAAACATGCCCACCTTTGCCACTACGCGAACGTTCCAGATAAACAGGGATATTATAGCTTGCACAGATGGCAATGAAACTTCTGCAGTCTTCCAGCCAACTATTTTTATCAAAATCCGCGGCAATCAGCCAAGATGTATTATCTTGTAAAAGTGGATATAATCCTATTAACTGTCTACCTTCAAGATGTCTCTGAATCTGATCATCAGTCAGGGGAAGATAATTTATTGTTTCCGAACCAGCTGGCGTTGTGCTCTTCTTGTAAATCTTGTTGAAGTAGGGATCATATAACTTAGCAGGCATGTAACCACTCTTATTTCCCTTTGACCAATGAATCGCATAAACATCTTCACGCCCTTTGAACAAAGACTTATATAATGAGATATTCTGTATGATCGAAAAATTATCCAACTTATTTCACGTTAGCACAAATGATCATTCTATTCAATTAAAATTGACAGCTTAACGAATCGGATTAACACATTTTAATCCCCTAACTCTTTCGAAGTCGCTTAAATTCCGGGTGTAAATCTCAAGCCCATGTACTGATGCTGTAGCAGCAATTAAGCTATCACCTAGCTTCAAATTATACTTCTTCCGGATTTCAATAGCTCTATCAAAAATATCCTGGTCAGGAAGAATTACGGGTGCGTATTCAAAAATATCCTTAAAATACTTCTCTTCCTCCTTCTTCAACCCATGATAACCGAGGACTTCAACTCTGGAAATTTCTGACACTGTACAGGATTCATTGATAATTAACTCCCTTAAATATTCGTACTCGCTTGAATAAGAATAAATAATTACATTACTATCTAAAAGAAAAGCCATTCCTATGAAAAAGGTAACTCACGATCTGAACGTTGGTGTTGCTCCCATTCCGCTGCATCACCAAAAGAAGAAGACCCTGTGGCTTTGAAATTCAGAATACGGTTTTTCAGATTAATCCTAGTAGTCTTATTAAAATCAGCATTCTTCTTTTCAATCACAACGTTTAACTTCTTAGCTAAAGCAATAATTTTTGCTAAACTTTCTTCGTTATTCGATTTTAAAATGAGCTCCATAGTAATATGCCATTATGATATATACAAAAATACTAAAAATAAAGTTTTTGGCATGCTCCATGGAAAGAAAAAAATTCCGTGGGGATACAATCGGTTTGAATTCGGCAAACATAACCTTTTCGGATATCGAACCATGAATCGCGCTTTTTCACACAATAGAGCGACATTTCAGATTGAGTAAAAACAAAAAACCCTCTCTACGTTCTGTAAAGAGGATTCGTGCACTTGTAGGGATTCGAACCCCAAACCTTCTCATCCGTAGTGAGATGCTCTATCCAGTTGAGCTACAAATGCGTCTTTTATTATAAATCCGTTTCGTTAACGGACTGCAAAAGTAATGCTTCGAATTCAAAATAGCAATATTTTTTACAAAATTATTCAAAGCATTACTCCTGCAGAATAGCACTAAACTTCTATTGCTTTCTTAATTGCATCAAAATCAGGCATATCACGTGCATCTTCTAAAACTTCTGCATGGATAATTTTTCCATTTTCATCAATAACAAAGGCTCCTCTTTTTGACACTCCCTTTAAATTAAACACGAAATCTTCATAAAATGCACCATAAGATTGAGAGATTTCTTTGTTAAAGTCAGAAAGTAATGGAAACTGATAAGCTTGATCTTCTTTGAATTTAGCCAGGGTAAATGGAGAATCAACAGAAATACCGACAACTGATGCATTCATTCCTTCATAATAACCAAAGCTATCTCTCATTGTACACAACTGCGCAGTGCAAACACCTGTAAATGCCATAGGAAAAAAATGTACTACAACTTTTTTTCCTTGATAATCTGAAAGTGATACTTCTTTCAACTCAGAACTGAATAATTTAAAATCCGGGGCGCTATCGCCAACTTGTAATGTCATATAATTAAGTTTATAGTTCAAATATAAATTTGTGCTTCTCTGCTTTCAAATCAAACACCAAAAGATGAGAAACGGCTGACCCCTCTACCCCTGTGTCTTTAGTTGCTGGTCTACAATTGCCAATCCTTCATCAAAACTATGTGGCTTATAACCTAGATCATGGATTGTTTTATCCAAAATAAAACCGGTCCTTACAGGTCGTTTTGCTGTTTGGTTAAGTGCCTCTGCGCTTATTTCATTAATTACACTTTTATTGAGCTTCCAATAATCGGCTACTCTTGCCACCAGTTCAGAAATACTCATCATGTCTTTTCCAGAAGCATTATATATACCCTTAGCATCCTTTTCAACTGCGAGCAAACAACAATCCGCCAAATCCTCTGCAAGCGTTGGCATCCGCCACTGATCGTTAACCACCTTTATTGGCGAACCTTTTTCTAAAGCACCTTTTGCCCACAACACAATATTGCTTCTGCTCATATCACTTACTATACCATATACTAATATAGTACGTAAAATTGTCCACCTGCAATTAGAAACTTCAACAACACGCTCTGCCTCTAATTTTGTATGTCCATAGTAACTTAATGGATTCGGCTCCGCATCTTCAGCATATGGCCCTTTTGCTCCATCAAAAATAAAGTCGGTTGATAAATGCACTAACTGAATATCATGAGCTTCGCAAACAGAGATCAGTGTTTTTACCGATTCCACATTTAATTGATAAGCAAGCTCCTTCTGATCTTCACAGGTATCCACATTAGTCATAGCCGCCGTATGAATAATAGCATCAGGCTTATAACGCCCAACAACTTCCATTACATTCTCTCGATTCAGAATATCCATTTCAGCGTACGTATATCCATCCTTAACAGGAAAACGATTAGCTCCTTTTGATGTTGCAATTAACTTAAATTGCTTAGTAACAGATAAACGCTCTGTTATTTTCTGACCCAGTAGGCCGTTACTTCCTGTAACTAATATGGTTTTCATTAATGTTTATTTACAATTTTCAACAGCTGCTAAAGCAGCAAAAAATCACTATTTAACGCTTTAAAAGGCATAATTAAAGCCTCAATAATACTCGCTAAAATATTGATTAAAAAACTGTGGAAAAACTTTTTATTTATATATGTATTTCTTGTATAAAAATTTTAACTTTGCAAACCGAATTGTAGGCCCATAAAACAGCCTTTAACAAATTGATATTTATAATTTTACCCAAAACAATATATGCCTAACATTGGAAAAATAGCGCAGATTATAGGACCGGTAGTTGACGTGAGTTTTGCTGACGATGCTCATTTACCTCAAATTTTCTCTGCATTAGAGATTGAAAAAGAAAACGGACAGAAAGTCGTTTTAGAAGTTCAACAACATCTTGGTGAAGACCGCGTACGTGCAATTGCAATGGACTCAACCGATGGTTTGGTTCGTGGAATGAAAGCATTAGATACTGGTTCTCCTATTCAAATGCCAGTTGGCGATCAAATTAAAGGTCGTTTATTCAATGTGGTTGGTGAGGCTATTGATGGTATCAATTCAGTTAGCAAAACTGGTGGCAGACCAATCCACAATGCTCCTCCTAAGTTTGATGAATTATCAACTGAAACTGAAGTACTTTTTACAGGTATTAAAGTAATCGACTTATTAGAGCCTTATGCAAAAGGTGGTAAAATCGGTTTGTTCGGTGGTGCTGGGGTAGGTAAAACAGTATTGATCATGGAGTTGGTAAACAACATCGCAAAAGCTTATGCTGGTCTATCTGTATTTGCTGGTGTTGGTGAGCGTACTCGTGAAGGTAATGACCTTTTACGTGAGTTTATCGAATCTGGCGTAATCAATTATGGCGAAGACTTCCTTCATTCAATGGAAAAAGGTGGATGGGATTTAAGTAAAGTTGATACTGAAAAATTAAAAGAATCAAAAGCAACATTGGTTTTCGGTCAAATGAACGAGCCTCCTGGTGCACGTGCTCGTGTAGCATTATCAGGATTAACAGTTGCTGAATATTTCCGTGATGGTGATGGCGAAGGCGCTGGAAAAGACATCCTTTTCTTCGTTGATAACATCTTCCGTTTCACTCAGGCTGGTTCTGAGGTATCTGCACTATTAGGCCGTATGCCTTCAGCTGTAGGTTACCAACCAACCCTTGCTACTGAGATGGGTTTAATGCAAGAGCGTATTACTTCAACTAAACGTGGTTCAATTACTTCTGTACAGGCTGTATACGTACCTGCCGACGATTTAACTGACCCTGCTCCGGCTACAACATTCGCCCACTTAGATGCGACAACAGTATTATCTCGTAAAATTGCTGAGTTAGGTATCTACCCTGCTGTGGATCCGTTGGATTCTACTTCACGTATCTTATCTCCAGCTGTTTTAGGTGATGAGCACTACAACACAGCTCAACGCGTTAAAGAAACATTACAACGTTACAAAGAATTACAAGATATCATTGCAATCCTTGGTATGGACGAGTTATCTGAAGAAGATAAATTAGTTGTATCTCGCGCACGTCGTGTTCAGCGTTTCTTGTCTCAGCCATTCCACGTTGCTGAGCAATTTACAGGCTTAAAAGGTGTATTGGTTGACATTAAAGACACTATCAAAGGATTTAACATGATCATGGATGGTGAAGTTGATGAATATCCTGAAGCTGCATTTAACTTAGTTGGAAGCATCGAAGAGGCTATTGAAAAAGGTAAAAAACTATTAGCAGAATCTAATTAGTACATAGTAGTTAGTACTTAGTATATAGATCATATCTCTAAACTAAGTACTAATTTCATTAATTTATTTGAGTAGAAATAGTCTAGCTACTAACTACTAAATACTAACTACTAACAAAATGACTTTAGAAATATTAACCCCAGATAAGAAAGTTTTTGAAGGTGATGTAACAGCTGTTACTGTTCCTGGTACCATGGGATCTTTTCAGATACTACATGACCATGCACCTATTATTTCAACTTTAGAAGATGGACCTGTAATTATTAAATGCAAAACCGGCGATCAAACCTTTACTATTAAAGGTGGCGTTGTTGAAGCTTTAAAAAATAAAATTATTGTGTTAGCCGAAGGGGTTGCCTAATATTTAATTATACAATATTCTAAAAGCCCTTTGAAAATTTCAAAGGGCTTTTTATTTATTTTGTATTCTCGTCCTCCCTGAACTTATTTCAGTATCCCTCAAGAGAAAGGAACTCTTACTAGTGCCTCATCCTAAGTGCTCAGAATAATCATCGCTTTATGAAAAATACCCTCAAAAAAAACCAATATTTCAATCAACTTTTTTAGAGTTTTCCACATTTTAAGAAGAAAATACACAAATTTATAATGCTAGCATAACACCTATACCGAATACCGATTTCATATTTGGTATAGCAGTCACCACGTTAAGATATGAATTTGCATAATAAATTAGAATTATATTCTGCAATACAACAAAAATAAAGAATTATATTTTTTTTCATTTATTTTCATTCACCTATTGATAGTTTAACTACCAAGCGGTAAATTGGATTCTATAAAACAACAAGAAATTAAACAACGATATGAACCTTTCAGTCAACGTCTTATTTACTGTAATTGTTAACCTAATTCTCCTTCTGATTATTCAGAAGAATAAGGCGCTGTAAAGAAATATTTAATACTTAAAATATACTAAGCGCCACCAAAAGTGGCGCTTTTTTAATGAAACATCTAAAATACAAAACATACCTGACAAAAAAATGCAATACTTTAATTCAAATACCATACTTTACCTAAATGGGCGGTTCGAAAAATCGGCCGATACAAATGCCGATTTGTATGGTCAGTCGTTACATTACGGCTATGCAGTTTTTGAAGGAATCAGGGCTTATTCCACACATAATGGAACCCGTATTTTTAAAGCCAGAGAGCATTTCGAAAGGTTAAAACGCTCTGCTGAATTAGTTCATATTCCATTTACCTGGGACATAAATAAATTAATAAAACAAACATACAGACTACTGGAAATCAACAACTTAAAAGACGCATACGTTCGTCCATTAGTATACTGTCCTCCTGCCATGTCATTGATTGCGGCAAAAGAAGCCTCAATTATGATCTGTGCCTGGGAATGGGAAGCCTATCTTGGGCATAAGTTGCTTAAAGTATCTGTATCAAGTTTTGAGCGTCCGAATCCAAAATCAACACCAATCGAGGCTAAGGTAAGCGGCAACTATGTTAACTCAATACTCGCCACTACAGAGGCCAAAAGTAAAGGATTTGATGAAGCATTGTTACTTGATATGTATGGCAATGTTGCCGAAGCTCCGGGAGCCAATATCTTTATCGAAAAAAACGGCAAACTATACACCCCTCCTCTTGGAAACATTTTACCGGGTATTACCCGCGCAACGGTAATAGAACTATGTCATATTTTAGATATAGAAATCATAGAAAAACACCTATCGGTAAAAGACCTGAAACATGCAGACAGTGCTTTTTTCTGTGGCACAGCTACTGAAATTGCAGGAATTGCATCTATTGATGAATATACATTCCCATTAAAATGGACGGAGACTGTAGGTGCAACAATACAACGTACCTATAGATCTTTAGTATTAGAAAAACAGAATTACGAAGTAATCATATAACTATTATAATAAATAACAAAAAAGACCTAACCATATAATATGTCACAAACACCAGAAATCAATCGCTACAGTAAAACTTTCACACAAGACCCAACACAACCAGCTGCACAGGCAATGTTGTACGGAATTGGTTTAACTAAAGCAGATATGGATAAAGCTCAGGTTGGTATTGCCAGCATGGGTTATGATGGAAACACCTGCAACATGCATTTAAATGATTTAGCCAAAATCGTTAAAGATGGTGTATGGAAAAATGACATGGTCGGTTTAACATTCAGCACTATTGGTGTTAGTGATGGTATGTCAAACGGAACAGAGGGAATGCGTTACTCTTTAGTATCAAGAGATGTTATTGCCGATTCAATTGAAACCATTTGTGGTGGACAATACTACGATGGGTTAATCACTATACCTGGTTGCGATAAAAATATGCCGGGATCTATCATGGCAATGGGTCGTTTAAATCGCCCTGCTATTATGGTTTATGGTGGAAGTATCCACTCCGGAAACTATAAAGGAAAAGCATTGAATATCGTTTCAGCTTTCGAGGCACTAGGACAAAAATTAGCTGGCAACTTAGAAGAAGAAGATTTTCAGGGCGTAATCAAAAATGCTTGCCCCGGTGCAGGTGCATGTGGCGGTATGTATACAGCTAATACTATGGCATCTGCTATCGAAGCATTAGGTATGAGTTTACCTTATAGCTCATCCTACCCTGCATTAAGTGAAGAAAAAAGAAATGAATGCCTGGAAGCTGGTAAAGCCATCAGAATTCTGTTAGAAAAAAATATCCTTCCTTCAGATATCATGACTGAAAGATCTTTCCATAATGCTATAGTAACCGTTATGGTTTTAGGTGGTTCTACAAATGCAGTATTGCACTTAATTGCAATGGCTAAATCTGTAGGCTTAAACTTACAACTTAGCGACTTCCAAAAAATCAGCGACAGCACTCCTGTACTTGGCGATTTAAAACCAAGCGGAACTTATCTGATGGAAGATTTACATGAAATTGGTGGTGTACCTGCAGTATTAAAATATTTAATAAAAGTTGGCTTAGTTCATGGCGATTGCATTACCGTTACCGGCAAAACCTTAGCAGAGAACGTTGCTGATGCAGTAGATCTTGATTTCGACAAACAAAAAATCATATTCCCTGTAACTGAACCGATTAAAGAAACAGGACACTTACAAATGCTTTACGGCAACCTTGCCACTAAAGGTGCTGTAGCTAAAATCAGCGGTAAAGAAGGCGAAAAATTTGTAGGCCCTGCCCGTGTATTTGACGGAGAACAAAAACTGATTGCTGGAATCCAAAGCGGAAAAGTAAAAAGCGGAGACGTAGTAGTAATCAGACAGGTAGGTCCTAAAGGAGCACCTGGTATGCCCGAAATGCTAAAACCTACCTCTGTTATTATAGGTGCAGGCCTGGGCAAAACTGTTGCTTTAATTACAGATGGTCGTTTTTCTGGTGGTACTCACGGTTTTGTAGTAGGCCACATCACTCCTGAAGCATGGGATGGCGGAAACATCGCCTTGGTTCATGACGACGATATCATTACTATCGATGCAGTAAACAACTCAATAGATGTTCATTTAACTGATGAACAACTGGCTACCCGCCGTGCGGTTTGGAAACAACTACCACCGCCCGTCACCAAAGGAGTACTCTATAAATACCTTAAACAAGTAAGCAATGCAAGCGAAGGCTGTGTTACTGATGCTTACAACGATTAATTAATTAGAAACCCCTATACCTAAATATACAACAATGGATACAGCACACGAGGAAACAACAACCTTAACAGAGCCAAAAAAAACAACTACCGTTTCAGGTTCTGTAGCTTTATTGGAAGGATTAATAGCTGAGGGTACCGATACTATTTTTGGTTACCCAGGCGGAGCCATCATGCCTATTTATGATGCATTATACGATTACAAAGATAAATTACAACATATTCTAGTGCGTCATGAACAAGGCGGCACGCATGCTGGTCAGGGTTACGCACGTACTTCGGGTAAAGTAGGCGTTGTTTTTGCAACCAGCGGCCCCGGCGCAACAAACCTTGTTACCGGTTTAGCCGATGCCCAGATAGACAGCACTCCTATGGTTTGCATTACCGGTCAGGTATTTGCACAATTTTTAGGAACAGATGCCTTCCAGGAAACCGATGTAATTAACATCACTACTCCGGTAACAAAATGGAACTATCAGGTGACCGATGCCAATGAAATCCCTAGTGTACTAGCAAAAGCTTTTTACATTGCACGCAGTGGAAGACCAGGACCGGTTTTAATAGACATTACTAAAAATGCGCAGTTACAGATGTTCGAATACGAAGGATATACTCCTTGCGAACATATCCGTAGCTACCGCCCGAAACCACTAATTAGAAAAGAGTATATCGAGCAGGCTGCTGCGTTAATTAATGGTGCAAAAAAACCTTTCATCCTATTCGGGCAAGGTGTATTATTAGGTACTGCTGAGCAAGAATTTAAGGCTTTTGTAGAAAAAAGCGGTATTCCGGCAGCATGGACCATATTAGGTGCAGGTGCAATTCCTACAGACCACCCATTAAATGTTGGTATGCTAGGTATGCACGGAAACTATGGCCCCAACGTACAAACCAATGCCTGCGATGTTTTAATCGCAATCGGTATGCGTTTCGACGACAGGGTTACGGGTCGCTTAGATAAATATGCAAAACAGGCAAAAGTTATTCATTTGGATATTGACCCTGCTGAAATCGATAAAAACGTAAAGGCTGATGTACCTGTTTGGGGCGATTGTAAAGAGACTTTACCATTGTTAACTGCTTTGGTTGATCAGAAGTCACATAGCGAATGGGTAGAAGAATTCAGGGCTTTTGATGAAACTGAACAAGAAACAGTAATACAAAAAGAACTAAACCCAGAAAGTGGTGAGCTTACCATGGGCGAGGTTATCAATAAATTAAATGACCTAACCAAAGGTGATGCTGTTATTGTTACCGATGTTGGCCAGCATCAAATGGTTGCCTGCCGTTATGCCAAGTTTAACCAAACCAGAAGCAATATTACCAGCGGTGGTTTAGGCACAATGGGCTTTGGTTTACCAGCTGCAATTGGGGCTAAATTTGGTGCCCCGGAGCGTACAGTAGTTGCCATTATTGGCGATGGTGGTTTCCAGATGACTTGTCAGGAATTAGGTACCATTATGCAAAGCGGTATCGATGTTAAAATCATGATTCTGAATAACAGATTCTTAGGTATGGTTCGTCAGTGGCAGCAATTGTTTCACGAAAAGCGTTATTCTTTTGTTGACATTACCAGTCCTGACTTTGTAAAACTTGCTGATTCTTACTACATCGCAGGTAAAAAAGTTTCAGAGCGCGAAGACCTTGTTGCAGCACTACAAGAAATGTTGAACCACAAAGGTTCATACCTTTTGGAGGTAATGGTAGCAAAAGAAAATAATGTGTTTCCAATGGTTCCACAAGGTAGTAGCGTAAGTGAAATCAGACTTAAATAATTAAAGATCATGAGCAATTCCAACGACATAGAAATAAACGGAAAACAGGAATTTACGATTACTGCTTATACCGAAAATAGAATAGGCATACTTAACCGTATAGCCATCATCTTCTCCAGAAGAAAAATTAATATTGAAAGTTTAAACACCTCGCCTTCAGAAATTGAACACATTCACCGTTTCAATATTTTGATTCATGAAACTGAAGAGGTTGTTCGTAAATTAGCCCGTCAGATAGAAAAACAGGTAGAAGTATTAAAAGTATATTATAATACAAACGAAGATATCATCTGGCAGGAAATGGCATTATATAAAGTACCTACAGACACTATTGCAGAGAAAGTATCTGTAGAGCGTTTACTTCGCGAAAATGGAGCAAGAGCAGTTGTGATCCGTAAAGATTATACTGTTTTTGAAACTACCGGTCACAGAGAAGAAACTGATAAACTGATTGAGGTTTTACAACCACACGGATTAATAGAATTTGTAAGAAGCGCCAGGGTCGCAATTATTAAAGACAGCGAAGGTTTTAACCGTAAGCTAAGAGAATTTGAGCGCAGAGAACCTGGCGAGGATGTGATAGAAAACGAATTCTTAGATCAGGAAAAGAATGTATTTAGCATGTAATTCACTGCAAAGTGAATAAGAACAATAAAATGGAAAACTATCTTTTTAATACCATAAGACAGACCAGAAAAAACTTCATACAGTTGATTGAAACCTCAACAGTTGAAGAATTAAATGAGGTGCCAGCAGGTTTTAACAACAATATGATCTGGAATTTCGGGCATATAATAGTTAGCCAGCAATTACTTTGCTACAAACTTGCGGGGCTTACCCCTTCAATAGATCCTCAATATATTTTGTCTTATCAAAAAGGAACAAAACCTGAAAAGTTCATCACAGCTGAAGAAATAAACAATTTAAAAGAATTGATGCTCAACACAATAGATGAGCTTGCTACAGACCTAAGCAATAATGTTTTCGTAAATTACCATGGTTTTATCACCAGTTATGGAGTTGAATTAAACAGCACGGCCGAAGCAATTCAGTTTTTTCCAATACATGATGCCTTTCATTACGGATGTGCGTCATCAATTAAAAAAGCATTAAACAAAAAGTAAATAAGAATCTTAACAACAAAAAAACCGATAAAACGATGTCAAATTATTTTAACACATTACCTCTTAGAGAAAAATTAAACCAATTGGGTGTTTGCGATTTCATGGACAGTTCAGAATTTCTTGATGGCGTAAATGCACTAAAAGGAAAAAAACTGGTAATTGTAGGTTGTGGAGCACAAGGCCTTAACCAAGGTTTAAATTTAAGAGATAGTGGTTTAAATGTTGCCTATACATTAAGAAAAGAAGCTATTGAAGGCAAAAGAGATTCATGGAAAAATGCCACAGAAAACAACTTTACTGTTGGCACTTACGAAGAATTAATCCCTACAGCCGATGTAGTTATTAACCTTACTCCTGATAAACAACATACTGCAGTTGTAACTGCAATTATGCCATTAATGAAACAAGGTGCTACTTTATTGTACTCGCACGGTTTTAACATTGTGGAAGAAGGAATGCAGATCCGTAAAGATATTACCGTAATCATGGTAGCTCCAAAATGCCCTGGAAGTGAGGTAAGAGCAGAATATGTAAGAGGTTTTGGCGTACCTACCCTTATTGCGGTACACCCTGAGAACGATCCTGAAGGAAAAGGCTTAGCACAAGCTAAAGCTTACTGCGTTGGAACTGGCGGCCATAGAGCTGGTGTATTAAAATCATCTTTTGTTGCCGAAGTGAAATCAGATTTAATGGGCGAGCAAACTATTCTTTGTGGTTTATTACAAACCGGTTCAATTCTTTCATTTGATAAAATGGTTGAAAAAGGAATTGATGCTGGTTACGCTTCTAAACTTGTTCAATACGGTGTTGAAGTAATTACTGAAGCATTAAAACATGGTGGTGTTTCGGGCATGATGGACAGATTAAGCAACGTAGCTAAAATCAAAGCTTTTGAAATCTCAGAAGAATTGAAAGACATTATGCGTCCGCTATTCCAAAAACATCAGGATGACATCATGAGTGGCGAATTTAGCCGCACAATGATGGAAGACTGGGCTGCCGGCGATAAAAACTTATTAGCATGGCGTGCAGCTACAGGAGAAACTGCTTTCGAAAAAACTCCTGCAGGTGATGTAAAAATAGGTGAGCAAGAATATTTTGACAACTATACTTTAATGGTTGCTTTTGTTAGAGCTGGTGTTGAATTGGCTTTCGAAACAATGGTACAAGCTGGTATTAAACCAGAATCTGCTTACTATGAGTCATTACACGAAACTCCACTTATTGCAAACACCATTGCACGTAAAAAATTATTCGAAATGAACCGTGTTATCTCTGACACTGCCGAGTACGGTTGCTACCTGTTTGATTATGCTTGTAAACCTTTACTAGCTGATTTCATGACTAAAGTAGATACTGACCTGGTAGGTAAAAACTTTAACGAAGGTAAAGATGGTTCAGTTGATAACAGAACATTAATTGCAATTAATGAAGCACTTCGCAGTCATGAAGTTGAAGTAGTAGGCGCTAGATTAAGAAAAGCAATGACTGCGATGAAATCTATAAAAACAGCATAAATAATAAATGTCACAGCCCGTCGTCCATATCACAAAACTAAATTTAAAGTATCAGCACAAACCTGTGTTAAAGGATTTGAACTGGACTATAAATCGTAGTGAGAATTGGTTATTGTGCGGCGCAAGCGGAAGTGGCAAAACAACATTAGCTAAAGCTATGGCCGGTATAGGCCATAGCTACAGCAATATTGAAATCAACTTTAATCAACAAAGCAGCTTACCTGCTATAGTTTATTATGTAGCCAATTGGTTTCAATTTAAAGACTTAGAAGGTCAATCTAATTTCTACTATCAGCAGCGTTACAATAAACAATCAACAGAAACCACAGCCACGGTAAAAGCTGAATTGGAAAGCTTTGGCAAAAAACATTCTCTTTCATTTAATGAAGCAGATAAAGTTTTAAATGCCTTAGGATTTTCAAAATTAAAAACGGCTACACTTATACAGTTATCCAGCGGAGAACATAAAAAACTACAGTTGGTTAAAGCGTTATGGTTAAAGCCTCAATTGTTAATCCTCGATTTGCCTTACAACGGTCTCGATGTACTTTCCCGTAAAAACTTAAACACCCTACTTCAGGAAATTTCTGATGAAGGAACACAATTGATCTTAATTAGCAACGAAACCGAGCTGCCTGGCTGCATCAACCGCATTGCCAAAATTGAACAAGGCAAACTTGTCGAAATTTCGGCTGATGAGCGTACATGGAATGATACGGAAACACACCATAAACCTGTTCCATCATTTCTGAATGAAACAGTTGTCAACACATCGTCCGAAGAAATCATCAGAATGATCAATGTAAATATCAGTTATGGCGAAAAACAGGTGTTAAAAAATATCAACTGGGAAGTTAAAGCCGGAGAAAAATGGGTATTGCATGGTCATAATGGTTCCGGAAAATCAACCCTGTTAAGTTTAATCTGTGGAGATCATCCTCAGGCTTACGCCAATGATTTCCATTTGTTTGGAAACAAAAGAGGTAGCGGAGAAAGTATCTGGGAAATTAAAGAACGAATTGGATTAATATCACCAGAATTACACTGGTATTTTGATCCTTCAGCAACTGTTTGGCAAAGTATTGTTTCTGGCTTTTACGATAGCTCAGGCCTATTCTGCGATCCGGGATATTCAAAAAAAGCACAAACTGACGAATTGATCCATTATTTCGGCTTAGACGATTATAAAAATACCTTGATGAACGAACTTCCTCTTGGTAAACAAAGGCTGGCACTATTAGCCCGTACCATTGTAAAGAATCCGGAGTTGTTGATATTGGATGAACCATGTCAGGGATTAGATCAGCAGCAAACGCTGCATTTTAACAAATTGGTTGATGAATTATGTAAAAATGGCACAACATTAATTTACGTTGGTCATTTTGAATCGCAGATACCTGGCTGTATCGAAAAAAGAATTTTATTAGAAAACGGTGAGGTTAATTCCGTAGAAATATTGCACAAAAAACCTATACTAACTAAAAACTAAAAGTATGTTACACGATCCAAATAGAGTTTATGTGTTTGACACCACGTTGCGTGATGGTGAACAAGTCCCGGGTTGCCAGTTAACAACCCCAGAGAAAATAGAAATCGCCAAAGAATTGGAAACCCTCGGTGTGGACATTATTGAAGCAGGGTTCCCCATTTCAAGCCCGGGTGATTTCCAAAGTGTAGTAGAGCTCTCTAAAGCCGTATCTGAGCCTATCATCTGTGCGCTTACACGTGCAAATAAAGGCGATATAGATTCTGCAGTAGCTGCATTAAAATTTGCAAAACGTCCACGGATCCATACAGGTATTGGCTCGTCCGATATGCACATCAAACATAAATTCAACAGCACAAGAGAAGATATTCTGGCACGTGCAGTTGAAGCTGTTAAATATGCCAAGCAATTTGTAGAAGATATTGAATTCTATGCAGAAGATGCAGGTCGTGCCGATGAACGTTTTCTTGCCCAAATGGTAGAAGCCGTTATTGCTGCCGGTGCTACTGTAGTAAACATACCAGATACAAATGGTTATTGCTTACCTGATCAATACGGACGCAAAATCAAGTTCCTTAAAGAGAACGTAAAAAATATTGACAATGCCATCATATCTGTACATTGCCATAATGATTTAGGTTTAGCTACAGCAAATTCAATTGCAGGATTACAAAACGGTGCCCGTCAAATTGAAGGCACAATTAATGGCATTGGTGAGCGCGCAGGTAATACCTCTATTGAAGAGGTAGTAATGATTTTAAAAACACACCAAACATTAGGCTTGCATACCAATATCAATACTAAAAACTTTTATGAGCTAAGCCGTATGGTTAGTTCGCAAATGCGTATGCCGGTACAGCCAAACAAAGCAATTGTTGGTAGCAATGCTTTTGCACATAGCTCAGGTATCCACCAGGATGGTTTCTTAAAAAACCGCGAAAACTACGAAATTATTCGCCCTGAAGATGTTGGTTTCCCAGATGCAAGTATTGTACTTACCGCACGCAGTGGCCGCCATGCTTTAAAATTCCATTTAGAGCGTTTAGGTTTTACTTTAAATAAAGAAGAATTAGGAGAAGCCTATCTGCGTTTCCTTACAGTGGCAGATAGTAAATTAGATATCAATGATGATGATCTTTTGTTATTAATGGGTAAGCAGCAATTAGCTTAACCTCAATTTCATAAGAAGATTCATAATAAAAAAAGAAAAAAATGAGCAAAACATTATTTGATAAGGTGTGGGACACTCACGTGGTACGTAAAATTGAAGGTGGCCCAGATGTGCTATTTATTGATCGCCACCTTATCCACGAAGTAACAAGTCCTGTGGCCTTTTTAGGTTTAAAAAGCAGAGGAATAAAAGTTTTATATCCTGAGCGTACATTTGCTACGGCAGATCATAACACGCCTACAATTAACCAGCATTTACCGGTTGCAGATCCTCTTTCTGCAAACCAGTTAAAAGCATTAGAGTCTAACTCTAATGAATATGGCATCAGCCACTGGGGCTTAGGCCACCAAAAAAATGGTATTGTACACGTTGTTGGTCCGGAGTATGGCATTACACAACCAGGTGCTACTATAGTTTGCGGCGATTCGCATACCTCTACTCACGGTGCTTTTGGTGCTATTGCATTTGGTATTGGTACTTCCGAAGTAGAAATGGTACTTTCTACTCAGTGCATTATGCAGCCAAAACCAAAAAAGATGCGCATCAATGTTAATGGAAAATTAGGTGTTGGTGTTACCCCTAAAGACGTTGCATTGTTTATCATCTCTCAGCTTTCAACTTCTGGTGCAACCGGATACTTTGTGGAGTATGCAGGCGATGTTTTCGAAAACATGACCATGGAAGGCCGTATGACTGTTTGTAACCTAAGTATTGAAATGGGTGCCCGTGGCGGTATGATCGCTCCAGACGAGACCACTATCAATTACGTAAAAGGTCGCGAATTTAGCCCTAAAGGTGAAGCATGGGACAAAGCATTAGCCTATTACAAAACGCTAAAAACTGATCCGGATGCAGTTTTCGATAAAGAATTAACTTTCGATGGCGCTTCAATTGAACCAATGATCACCTACGGAACAAATCCGGGAATGGGAATGGGAATTTCTCACGAAATCCCTGATGCCGCCCATGCAGAAGGTGGCGCAGCAACCTATACTAAATCATTAGGTTACATGGGCTTCTCTGAAGGAGATTCTATGATTGGTAAAAAAATAGATTTCGTTTTTGTGGGTAGCTGTACCAACGGCCGTATCGAAGATTTCAGAGCATTTACTTCTATTGTTAAAGGCAGACATAAAGCTGATAACGTTACCGTTTGGTTGGTTCCGGGTTCTCATATTGTTGAAGCTCAGATCAAAGAAGAAGGTTTACTGGATATTTTAACAGAAGCTGGCTTCGAATTACGCCAACCAGGATGCTCTGCATGTTTAGCAATGAACGATGACAAAATACCTGCAGGAAAATATGCTGTAAGTACCTCGAACAGAAACTTTGAAGGAAGACAAGGTCCTGGTTCAAGAACTATGCTAGCCAGTCCGCTTGTTGCTGCTGCTGCTGCTGTTACCGGCGTAGTTACAGACCCTAGAACATTCATTGAGAGCGTTAACGAACTTGTCTAAAAACACACTTAAAAAATTAAAATGGCCTACGATAAATTTGACATACTAAAAAGCACTGCAGTTCCACTTCCAATTGAAAACGTGGATACAGATCAGTTAATTCCTGCCCGCTTTTTAAAAGCTACAGAACGCGTTGGGTTTGGCGACAACCTTTTCCGCGACTGGAGATACAACCCAGATAATACACCAAAAAAAGACTTTGTATTAAACAACCCTGTTTACAGCGGAAAAATACTTGTGGGTGGTAAAAACTTTGGCTCAGGTTCTTCAAGAGAGCATGCTGCCTGGGCAGTTTACGATTACGGATTCAGATGTGTGGTATCCAGCTTTTTTGCTGATATCTTCAGAAACAACTGCCTTAACATTGGCGTACTGCCGGTACAGGTAAGTGCAGAGTTTTCTGAAAAGATCTTTGCTGCAATTTTTGCAGATCCTAATACAGAACTGGAAGTAAACTTACCAGAACAAACCATTACACTTCTAGCAACAGGCGAAAAAGAAAAATTCGAAATCAGCGCGTATAAAAAAGACAACATGCTCAACGGTTTTGATGACATCGATTACCTGCAAAGCATAAAACCAGAAATACAGGAGTTTGCATTGCAACTCCCTCTTTAAATATATAATAGAAAGTGTTCCATTTTAAAATGGAACACTTTAAAAGCAAGATCCCAGTTCATGGAAAGAAGGAAAATAGAGATAATGGATACTACGCTCCGCGATGGAGAACAAACATCGGGCGTGTCTTTTTCCATTTCAGAAAAGTTAACCATAGCCCAGTTATTATTGGAAGAACTCCATGTTGACAGGGCTGAAATTGCTTCTGCTCGTGTATCTGATGGAGAGTTTCAGGCAGTAAAAGCGGTTTTAAACTGGGCAGAAGCAAACGGATATGCAGATCGTATAGAAGTACTGTCTTTCGTAGATAACGGTGTTTCTATTGAATGGATGTTAAAAGCAGGTGTTAAAGTTCAGAACCTGCTAACCAAAGGTTCCTTAAATCACTTAACGCATCAGCTTAAAAAAACACCTGAACAACATTTTGCAGAAATAAAGCATGTTATTGACCTGGCAATTGCCAACAATATTGCAACCAATGTTTATTTAGAAGATTGGAGTAACGGTATGCGTAACTCACCTGAATACGTACTTCAGTATTTAGATTTTCTAACTACCCAACCCATAAAAAGGATATTATTACCGGATACACTCGGAATTTTAACTCCGGGCGAAACCTTCAAATATATTACTGAACTTAAATCAAAATATCCGGATACTCATTTCGATTTCCATGCTCATAACGATTATGACCTTGGTACCGCAAATGTTTTAGAGTCTGTAAAAGCAGGGATAAATGGCTTGCATTTAACAGTAAACGGAATGGGGGAAAGAGCAGGAAATGCCGCGATGGCCAGTGCTATTGCAGTAATTAATGACTTTGCACCCGAAGTTGAAGTAAAGCTTAAAGAATCTTCAATTTATAAAGTCAGCAAGCTTGTCGAAACATTTTCGGGAGTCAGAATCCCTTCAAACAAACCAATTGTAGGTGATAATGTGTTTACCCAAACAGCCGGTATTCATGCTGATGGAGACAACAAAAACAACCTTTACTTTAACGATCTACTACCTGAACGTTTCGGCAGAAAACGCAGTTATGCACTAGGAAAAACTTCCGGCAAAGCCAATATTGAAAAAAACCTGCAGGAATTAGGCCTAAAACTAAACGATGCCGACCTGAAGAAAGTTACCCAAAGGGTTATTGAATTAGGCGACAAAAAAGAAACCGTAACCAAAGAAGATCTTCCTTACATTATTTCAGACGTATTAGACAGCAGCCTTTATGAAGAAAAGGTTAGTGTAGAATCTTACGTATTAACCAACGCAATGGGTTTACGCCCATCGGCCACCATCTCTGTAGTAATTGAAGGAGAAAAGTTCGAAGAAAATGCACAAGGCGATGGCCAGTTCGATGCCTTTATGAATGCATTAATTAAGGTTTATGGCAAAAAGGAAAGAAGTTTACCAAAACTGATTGACTATGCCGTAAGGATCGCTCCGGGTAGTAACTCGGATGCTTTATGCGAAACAATCATTACCTGGGAAACCGCCCAAAAAGTATTCATAACAAGAGGTCTGGATTCAGACCAGACTGTGTGTGCTATAAAGGCTACCCAAAAAATGTTGAACATTATTTAAGTATTTGCTATAAAGCGGTCTTTTTTTAAAGTGATCGCTTTTTTAAAGTGTTCGTCATCCTGAAATAAATTCAGGATGACGAACCAACTATATAACATTTACATTTGCAGTTAAAAACAAAAATTAAACTATATGAAACTTAATATCGCTCTTTTAGCGGGAGACGGAATTGGACCTGAGGTAATTGATCAGGCAGTTAAAGTATCAAATGCCGTAGCACAAAAATTTAATCACGAAATTGTATGGACCTCTGCCCTAACCGGTGCAGCTGCAATTGATGCCGTTGGCGAACCTTACCCTGATGAAACACACGATATCTGTATGGCAGCCGATGCCGTTTTATTTGGGGCTATTGGTCATCCACGTTTCGATAATGATCCTAAAGCTACCGTTCGTCCGGAACAAGGACTGCTAAAAATGCGTAAAAAACTGGGTTTATTTGCAAACGTACGCCCAACATTTACTTTCCCATCTTTAATTGACAATTCTCCGTTAAAAAGAGAGCGTATAGAAGGTACAGACCTTATTATCCTTCGTGAATTAACAGGGGGTATCTATTTTGGCGAAAGAGGTAGAAAAGATGATGGCAATACTGCTTTCGATACTTGTACTTATACCAGAGAAGAAGTTCAGCGCCTGGCTAAATTAGGCTTTGAAATGGCAATGGCACGTGGCAAAAAACTTTGCTGTGTTGATAAAGCCAACGTATTGGAAACATCACGTTTGTGGAGAGAAACCGTACAGGATATGGAAAAAGATTTCCCTGAGGTTACAGTAAGCTATGAATTTGTTGATGCAGTTGCTATGCGTTTAGTACAATGGCCAAGTTCATACGATGTTTTAATAACAGAGAACTTATTTGGTGATATTTTAACCGACGAAGCTTCTGTAATTTCTGGTTCAATGGGCTTAATGCCATCTTCATCAATTGGAGTTCACACTTCTTTATTTGAGCCAATTCATGGTTCTTACCCTCAGGCTGCAGGTAAAGATATTGCTAATCCATTGGCAACTGTATTATCAGCTGCAATGATGTTTGAAGATGCATTCGGATTAAAAGAAGAAGCAGAAGTGATCAGATCAGTAGTAAACAAATCTCTTGCAGAAGGAATTGTTACAGAAGATCTTGCAGGTAAAAACAAAGCATACAAAACAAGCGAAGTTGGTGATTGGTTGGCTAAAAACATATAATAGCTAACGAATTTTTATTATCAATTCGTTAAAACTCTCGTCATCCTGAATTTATTTCAGAATCCCGTACATCGCATTCTAAAACGGGCTCCTGAAATAAATTCAGGATGACGACGTTTACAGAATAACCGCTTAAAAAAAGCAAGATCAAATTTCAAGAATGCCTCTTATATATTTCACAACATGACAGACAATCCTGTTAAATTAGACTCAAAGGCTGCATCACAGCGATTAGCGGATGTTGTAAAACATACGCCACTTATATACAATTCCAAATTATCTGAAAAATACGAAGCTGAAATATACCTGAAACGTGAAGACCTCCAAATTGTAAGATCGTACAAACTGCGTGGTGCTTACAATATGATCAGCCAGTTAACCCCAGAAGAATTGAGCAGAGGAGTTGTTTGTGCAAGTGCAGGTAATCACGCGCAGGGAGTCGCCTTTTCTTGTGATAAACTAGGCACAAAAGGCGTAATTTTTATGCCTGAAATTACTCCAAGACAAAAGGTAAAACAAACAGAAATGTTTGGCAATGGCAGCGTAGAACTTGTTTTAGTTGGCGACACCTTTGACGACTGCCTTATGGAAGCCCTGGCATATACCAAGGAGCACAATATGACTTTTATACCCCCTTTTGATAATTATAGCATTATTGAAGGCCAGGGTACCGTGGGTGTAGAAATACTGGAAGATTTGCCGGGTGTTGAAGTAGTTGTGATGCCAATTGGTGGTGGTGGACTTGCCGCCGGTGTTGGAAGCTATTTAAAAAATGAAAATCCTGCTATACAGCTAATAGGCGTTGAGCCAGAGGGTGCCCCTTCTATGTTAAAAGCATTTGAACATGGTGGCCCGATAACCTTACCTGAAATAAACCGTTTTGTTGATGGTGCTTCAGTAAAACGCGTAGGAAATTTAACGTACGACCTTTGCACCAAAGTGCTGGAAAGTATGCTGCTGGTTGCCGAAGGAAAAATTTGTACCACCATATTAAAACTTTACAACGAAGATGCAATTGTAGTAGAACCTGCCGGGGCATTATCTGTTGCAGTTCTTGATGCTTGTAAGGATAAAATAAAAGGAAAAACCGTAGTTTGCGTAATAAGCGGTGGTAATAACGACATCGAGCGCATGCAGGAAATTAAAGAGAAATCTTTACTTTATGAAGGGCTTAAACATTACTTTATTGTTCGTTTTCCGCAAAGACCAGGAGCACTTAAGCTTTTTGTAAATAATGTACTTGGCCCCCATGATGACATTACCCGTTTCGAATTCATTAAAAAGACCAATAAAGAAAATGGCCCTGCTTTAGTTGGTATTGAATTAACTGACCGCACAGATTATAATGCTTTAGTGCAAAGAATGAAAGAATTTAAGTTTGAAATTATAGAACTTAACAACGACAAAACACTGTTCGAATATTTGGTTTAACTTTATAGTAAATAACAATATTCTGCATAACATTTTAATTACAGAATAAGCAAATACAATGCTCCGATTTTTGTGGCAATAAATTTGCTTAACTAATTTTAAAACACACAAATCACATGAAAAAGCTATTATTTTTAATCCTATGTACCACCACGCTAGGCCTGGTGTCGTGCAAAAAAGACACTATCATCAATGAAACGCCTAACAGGACTTTCATTTATACAATTCAACCAAACTCCTGGACTTTGAGTGCAGATGGCTTTACTTATACCACTATATTGGATATTAATGAAATAGATGGCGTAACTATGGATGATGAAGGTGTTTTAATTTACCTGACAGATCCCGGTAATAGCAATGTGCAAAGACAAATACCTTTCGTGTATAATCGTGACGCGTACAGTTTTGAATTTAAGCAGGGAGAAATTAGGATCAATATTCAAAGTCCTGATGAACAAGACAGAACGCCTATCGCTCCTACAAAGGCTCTTACAGCAAAAGTCATCATCATTCCTTCGAACTTCCAACCATAAACTACTGGAATAGTTTCAGAATAAAGATTAAAAATCAATGATATTCTTAAGCCAGCACTGATCAAGCGCTGGCTTTTTTGTATCAAAAAAATTACGCTGAACAAGTGTCAAGGTGCCAACGAGGTTTCAACTTTATTTTCTATATTAGAATTAACTACCAAATAATAAACCACTTCTAGAACTTTAGAAGATATTTACCGGCTTAAATCATCCCATTATGCCTAAATATTACTTTAAAAGACTTGAGTATCTCAACGCGCTCATACATAAAAAAATCTTGATCCTGCTGAAGGATCATCTGAGAATTTCCCCAACATCCATGACCAGCCTGAGCTCCGGAGAAATCTGGAAGAGGTCCCGACATATGGCTTAACATTTCAGGCACACAGCCCCACTGTTTCATTTCATTAAACATTCTCATCCCCCTTCATTAAAATGAACAAGAATATTAACGCTCCCCTTCGATCAAAAACACTTTCTATGCTAAAAGGTTTTATTTACACCAATAAAACCATCTTAACGATTATTTTTCTAATTTTTATTAGCATACTAGTTTATTTCCCAGTGATCTGGCATAAATTCCAAATGCATTGGGATGACCAGTGGGTAGTCATTAATGCTTATACAGAAGATGGCTTAACATCTGACAACCTACTGGCGATACTGACTGAGTTTTACAATGGACAATATGCACCTGCCAACCAATTGTCTTATACTTTACTTTACTCTGCATTTGGATACAATCCCTTCTGGTTTCACCTCTTTGGGCTTGTGATACACATCAGCAATGTGATCTTGGTTTATTTTTTTATCAAAAGGCTATTAAATCTTACTAAAAGCTTCAAAATAACATCTGTACAACGAATTGCATTACTCACCGCTACGATTATGGCGCTGCATCCCTTTCTAGTAGAATCAGTAGCCTGGCTATCTGCATCTAAAATTCTTATCTATAGCTTCTTTTACCTAAGCGCTATTCATTTTTATTTAAATTACATTACTGCTCCAAGAATAAAACATTACTTATTGATGGTGGTGTTTTTCATTTTGTCTTTTGCAGGTAAGGAACAGGCCGTGACACTCCCGGTCTGCCTATTGTTAATTGACTATGCGTTAAAAAGAAATTTTAGAGACAAACGCTTATGGCTCGAGAAATTACCCCTATTTGTATTGGCTTTCTTCTTTGGATACATTACATTGCTTTCCCAAAGCGCAGATAAAGCAGGATTGCTGTCAGAAGCTCCGCACTACCCCTTTTATCAGAACATTATATTTGCCAGCTATTCGGTTACCGAATACCTTGTCAAGTGTCTCATTCCTGTTAAATTAAGTTATCTGTATGTTTTCCCGAATGCTATCGGTCGGGAGGTGCCCGTTCGGTTTTGGATGTATCCGGTTATGTTACTAATCATCTGTTTATCGTTTTGGAGCTTCTGGAAAAAACATTGGGTCTTTTTTGGAATCAGCTTTTTTATTATTCATCTAGGAGTTTGCCTACACATCATTCCCATTTCCAGATTCGCCATTGTCGCCGACAGGTATGTATACATTGCCGCTGTGGGGATTTTTTTTCTGATGGCCTACTTTATTGATAGAGCATTAAACCATGCTAAATACAAAAACCTAACCATAGTCCTCAGCTTCTTATATCTACTTTCGATAGGGACTTATGCCCACCAACGTAGCAAGGTTTGGCACGATAGCGAGCTATTGAAGCGAGAGCTGAAAGAACTGTTAAAAAAACGAAATGAATTCCAAAAGCACAAGGTCATCAAATGAAACTAACTTTTATTAACATAGATTTCTTCATCCTTATTCCTCCTTTAATCAGGGTTGAATTGTTTTTGCTGCAACACTGGTGACCCCTCAGGGGGTCATATCAAATACAATCGAAACCGAAAAATAACCTAATTAGTAATTCATTAAAATTAAAAATCATGAAAAAAACACTTAAAATAGTAGGAGTTTTAGCCATCGTGCTCACCCTGGTTTGTAACCTCCAATATGCAATATTTGATTATGATGTAGCGAATAACCCAGGTGCAGCGAATGCTGCATGGACGGATGCCAATGGCACCATGTATTGTGGAACCACAGGCAATACCTCTTACAGAACCGGCACCTGGGTCTGGCAAAATGATGATTATTACAAAGTTGTAGAGGGTTGGTACGGCTATGACTATGGCTATTATGAATTCTTCCCAAGCAATTCAGGAACCCAATGTGGTGTAGGGTATAACCCATACAGACCTCATAATAACTACCATGATGTAACCAACATTATACCTAGTATTCCATATTAACTTTTATAATCCGCCACGATCAACGGGTGGCGGATTATTCCATTTCCATTCAAATCACGACATGTCAATGAAGCATTTTTTACTTTTTCTGCTATTCATTCTATTTATTTCATGTTCCCAAGAAAAAAAGAAAGAAGAATTCAATTTTCCGATCACCAAAATAAAGATTAACCCAGTGGATGACCAAAAGGCCTACATTGAAGACATTGCTGACAGTATCTATTATGTAAGCCTGAAAGCTGAAAAAGATTTCTCAATTAAACACATTTCTAACTTCTTTGTCACCGATAGTTTAATCATTATTGCGGACCGATCCCAAAGTACGGTATTTCTTTTTGACAAGGAAGGCAAGCCTAAAATCAAAATAAATCATTTAGGTGATCAGCCCGGTGATTACGCCAATTTAACCAATATAATTTATGATGAATATCAGCATCGCATAGAATTATTGGACCTCAGCCTTAACAAAATTTTCAGGTATGACCTTAACGGAAAGTCTGCTGGCATTCTGGATATCGTTGGATCACGTTACTTCGGTTTAACATTTGCAAAAACCAAAGATATGTATGTGAGCGAAATCCTAAACAACAATAAGAATTTAAGAAGACTTAGACTTTATAAAGAAAGAGATGGAATGCTCACTTACCATTCTCAGGAGCTTTTCTTCCCACCACTGATAAAAGAACTTGACCTGGGTTTCTCCCATCAGTTTGATAATTATAAAGATACTGTCTATTACTATCCTTTACTCGACAACAAGATTTATACAGTAAACATTGATGAGGTTAAACCTGTATTTCAAATTGAAGTACCTTCTAAAAATCAGATTGGATTCGAAATTAATTCGGCAAAACCCGCAAAAGATCATTTTGATTACTGGAAGAAAATGGAATCCGCTGAAGTGATGTACGACAATAACTCCTTATTTGTTACCGACAACTGGGTTTCTTTTAGGTATAACTTTAAATCAAAAGCAGATCCTAGAAATGCTTTTTTTTCCAAGAAGACAGGCAAAACACTTCAATTTACGGAACTGTGCAGTAAAAAAGATCCGATGCTACACTCCCGCAATAAGATTTCAGGAAAACTTGGCGATTATTTTGTGACCATAGTACCTTTTAAAAATGAAGCAATTCCGCAAAGCAAACCAGCTACAGATAATCACATTGTCTTTAAGCTAATGTATTTTAGATTAAAAGAAAATCAACAATTGAGGAATTATGAATCCGAGTAAAGTCTAAGAAACTTTGTGCACCATTAAGCGAATCAATAAATCGCCTAGTCTCTCCTCTGCCGGTAGCTGATAATTCAACTGGCCGAAATAGGCAAACTCCTGCAATTGTTCTTTAAACTGAAGCAAGCGTTTGGATTGCTTGAATGCTTCGGGCGCATCAATAGCCAAAACAAATACCTCGTCGCCTTCTTTAACCTCCGCATTCGTTAGCGTACTGCCATCATATTTAAGATAGGTTATTCCTGCTGGAGCTGTTAACATTGGCCCCTGCTGATTGGAATTGTACAGCATAAGATTTTCATTTTGAGCTAACACACTTATTGTGCTATCTGATAGTGAATCACTAATTATTACCTGTGAATAATCGAATGCGCCTTCTTCTTTATTTTGTATACTCTGCACCCTGCCTTGTGCTAGCAAACAGGCTTTAGTTTCATTTACAAGGCTTAAACAAGCAGGATCCATCCGAAGTCCTTTCTTGAGACTATCCATTAACGCGCCGCAGGCCATAGCACGGCTTATTGAATTTTTGATACCACACGCTAACAATTGATCAATTTTAGACGGCCACAAAGCCAAACTTCCGGAATTTCCAAATAGTGCTGATCCCGTTATCGGACGTAGCATACTGTCAAGCTTAGCTACATGATCAATTTGTAACAAAATAAAATCTCCCTGATCATTTGCAATTGCAGCAGGCGAGGGTGGTATTTCGCTAAATGTTGCCAGTGATAAAACAGGTACTGCCCTACCGGCACCATCCATATCCAACACCGGCACACCATATCGTGCTGCTACTACAAATGGAACTATACAATTCTCCGGACCGGTTTCTATGGGTACAACAAAAGTCAAAGGTGCTCCAACGCTTCGCTTTATTTGTAACGATAACTCATCAAATGCTTTGGAAATCGCATCAAACTGTTTTTCCTCCTGAGCCGCATTTGCCCCTATATCTGCAATCACACACCCCATTGCAGAAGAATCAAAAGAATGATCAAAGACACTCATCAATTGCACTTTTCCTGAAGGTGCTGTTTCTACTATATATTTAAGCAAAGCAAGCGCCGCAGCCTTATTACCACCACCTCCGCTTCCTAATAATGCCGCTCCTTCAATGATGTGATGAAGTTTTTCGCTACCTATTTCCATAGTCGTAGATGATTATTAATTTAGCTAAATTAGTTTATTACAAATTATACATTTTTCGATAAATGTCTTACTTTTTCACAATTTTGAATAAAAAAAATCATGTATGTACTTTTAGATAATAATTGGTACCTGCCTTATCAGGAAATAAAAGATGATTTTCAAACAGGCGACGTTCTATTAGTTCATGGCCGTTATGAGTTCAGTATTGCTATTGAGGCTGTTCAATGGTCGCCATTTTCTCATGTTGGCATGATTGTAAGAGCCAAAGATATCGGACTTGCCGGTAAAGCTCCTGAATTACTTCTTTGGGAAGCAAATTCTTTAACTAATTTACCCGACGTTATTACAGGGCAGGCAAAACCAGGCCCAATGTTAGTTGATTTAGAAGAACGGCTAAGCAGAACGGCTAAGGATTTTGAAGATGTAAAATTTGCATTTAAACCCTTACATTTAACACCCGAAACAGACATTCGGCCTGCTTTACAAGGGTTGATATCAACTGTTAATCAGGCAGGATTTCCAAGCGATGAAGAAATGGCTTATCGCTTTTTTGAAGGCCGCTACCGTGGCCTGCCCGCTTCTACCGATGCTTTTTTCTGCAGTGAACTTTTGGCTCATACATTCATGGAAATGGGCCTACTAGGAACCAAATATCCAATTAATGCTTACGCACCTAAAGACTTTTCTGATGAAGGAACAGTTCGCCTGCGTAAACGTGCTCAATTTGGAAACGAACGTTTCTTTAATCCACCAATATAAATCGGGTACGTAATTAAAGTTTAAAGCTATTGTTGTTTTACCAAACGTAAAACAACAATAGTGCTTATTCGCTTATGGTCTTAATATTCCATTCAGTCATTAGAGTACATTCTTGATCTCCTCAATAAGACCTACATACTGCTTTTTAATATTCCGTTGCCTGTAAACATCTTTACCATTCCAATTTTTGTTCCAATTGGCGCTACTAAAAGACCAGGCATTGAGCTTGCCCAACTGATCACTTAAAGATTTTAAACTCTGATTTAAACTACTAATAGAGCCTACATTGGTACTAAGAGACATTCCTTTCCATGCAACATTCTGTGCCGCCCCAAAGGGGATTGGATACAATTTTATACCATTATCACTTTCAGAAAGGACTTTATCTTTCTTGTTATACTTAAAAACCAAATACTTAGCTCTTCCAGGTTTAGAAAAGACTATTTCCTTATCATAAATGGAACTTAAGCCACCCTGTTCCGGACCAAAAGCCCAAATATCCCCATCTGGTGTTAATAAAGGCAGCACTTTATAAGAACGGCTGAAGGAAGTGAAATTTTTTCCGTTAAAATTACAAGTAGTTAGCGAATAGGCTTGGCGAGTATCATCATTATTTTTATCGCTATTTTGTAAAGGTGTGCCTATGGTTTTGTCATCCTTTATTAAGCCCAGTCCTAATTCACAATTTCTAAGAAAAGTCACTTCATTCCAAAGCGCATAAATATGCTTAGGCGCCTCACCCAAACTTTCGTAAATTTCTTCGACTGTCATTCCACCAAGGCCTCTCGAAACATCCTGCATCTTTCCTGCAGCATTGGCAAAAGCCTCGGCGATACTCAAAGAAGTTACTTTTGGCAGAGAGAGATCTTTTCTTTTAAATTCAGTGATTCCAGAAGCATGTGCTATATAATACATCCTGCTCAAAGTTTGGTAATCTTGCAACATCACCCTTGCTTTCACAGTATCTTCTCCATCAATGGCATCTATACTATTGTAATAACCCTGGGCCATCCATGGAAAAAGGTCAGGCCAGTTGCTGATCCATACTCCCAGCGGAACAAATCCTTTAGTATCTATCTCTTTTTCTATTTTAAGGTCATCATTAAACGCCTGTGCTTTTATCTTTTTCGCTTTATTTTTTTGATGATTAGCAAAAGAACTTAAGGTATCCACCTCGTTATTAATTATTTTCTGCTTAAACTCATCGAGTTTTGTCTTATCAGCAGGCTTATCTGCATTATTTAGAAATTCGTCAAAAGTAAGTGTCGGGTCTATTTTTTTTGTCTTCTCGTAAGCAGATGCTTTTGCCATTGCATCCAAGTCCTCCAGATTTTTTATTTCATCCACTTTTTCGACAATGTCATATCCAGGCTCTGGCGGTACAAATTCAGGTATGGTTGGTGCCCCATGGGTAATATCCATATTCGGCGCTTTATCTAGCACATTAACCTCGGCCAGATCAGCAAATGTTTTGTTAGACACCTGGCTGAACCAATCATCAACCTGCTGAGCAAGCACAGAACCGCTCAAATAGCTGGTGCAATTTACCTTCACCTTTGCTTCTCCGCTGGATTGGCTGCCATCGTAAGTAGCCTTTACGGCAATGGAGGCAAAAGTGTTGGCATACGAAAAATCTGCCTGACCGCCATACTTCCACGACTTTGACTCACTCTCAGAAGTCATTACCATTTTTACACCTCCAAATGCTCCCCAGGCAACCCCAACTACCATGCCGTTACCAAAATCATGCGTAAATTGTTCTGAAGCGTTTATCCATAATTTTATCAGCTTTTTTAATGAGTTACTTTGAGCATCATTATTTTGCAACACATTCAGCAAATCCAAACCTGATTTTGAAACTTCGGCCATTACCGCATTGTAGGCGTCCAAAACTGACATTATACTTTGCTGGCAAGCCTTGTTCAAGCTGACAATAAGATCACTTGCGGTAAGCTGCTCAAAATTGATGTATTCTACTCCGCCAACGGAAATGGCATTGTAATTTACCTCTACTGATTTACTGCTGGCCGCCGACGATTTCCCAACATACGCTGACAAGGAAGATTTAAGCAGGCTTACCCCCGAAACTCCATAAGCGCCAGACATTCCAAATGATCCCTGATTCATTTGTTCAGAAAATACGTAGCTACTTTCGCCAGACATATATTTTTGGGATTCTTCCTGGGTAATCATTAAGCTAATGGGATTCCTCACCACACTAGAATTAAATTCTCCCGTAAGGGCATATATTGTTGCCCCAATTGTTACCCCATACAAGGGGTTATTTCTTTCAGAATTGCTCATAATACATTGTTTAAATAAGTTATTTAAAAATTACACTGAATAATACTTTGGGTCGTTTTAGCATTGAGGCAGTCTATGTAAACGATGTTGGGTTTCGGTTTATGAGGCTCGCTTATGCGCTCCTTCAGTACTTCTTCCAAAGCAAGATTTGCTACTTCTGCCAACTCCTTTACAGAACCCTTAAAAAAAGTGTCGATGTTTGGTGTCAGCGTCCAGGATAGCAGAAAGAAATAATCCTTATCCAGGCCTCCGTATGCATCTAATTTTTTTAACTGATCATGCTTCATTTTTTCCAGTGAAGTGGTATTGGAATAGGAATCACACACAGTGATATTGGGCCCACCATAACCAACAAGTTCTGCTCCTGAACTATCTCTGCTAAATCCATCATGGTATCGGAACCGGGCTGCCCGGGCACTGATATGTTCTGGATAATCAAACACCAGAATAATTTTTCCTCTGCAATCGTTTAAGGCTATCTTTGCTAAATTGACGTCGCTTTTAGATTGTGTGAACAGATAAGCCCTGTATTTGATATCAGCTAAAAACTCATCAATCCTGTCTTTTATATCCCTTTCTTTATTTCGATTGGTTCGGATATGTGAAAATTTCAGGATAAAAGTTTCCGATTGATGCGATTGAATAAATTTAAGAGATTGATCCAAAACAGCAGCCAACGATTGACCATTACCTCCGGCATCACCAGTTCGGTGATAGGTAACCAGTTCCCCATAGTCATAATCTACTCTAAGATCAAAATATCGGGAACCGGCTTCCAATTGCTGCTGTATATTTAATGTTTGTGTTTGGATTATTCCGCGATTTAGTTGCGCCCCTGCGCCACAGTGATCTGTTTGAGACATGCCTGCATCATGACTTCCAGGCATTACAATTCCGCTTAGCTTAGTGCTGCCATCCAAGTAATCCATCCAGGTTGATGTATCCAATACATGCTCCCTCAGATCTCCATTTTCTAAATGTTGCATAATCCTATTTTTTGACACTATGATATTGGATATAACTCAAACGTGATATTCTGATCATGACCCTTAAAACTGCCTTTAATTTCATATCCCATTGAATCAGAAGGATTAGCGCTGACACGATACGAGCTGGCGCCACTGCCAACAGGATGGTTATAGTAAAATTCAACGGTGGTGTTTCCACCGTCAGTTTCATATGTTACTGTTCCCTCAGGGCCATATGAACCACCTGTTCTGGTTGTACAAGTCCAGCTTCCCGAAGCCTCAATAGTAGCTGGTGGACCCGAAGTAAATTTTCCGTGAACCGGTTCCTGGGGTCTTAATTTCAACACCTTACCAGTGTTGTTATTTACTGTCATTTTAACTGATCTAGCCATAATGTTAATTTTTTAAATTCTACTATAAATACTTGATTATTTTATACCCACGATATCTTCACAGTTTCAACACCGTGGTTACTTATAACTATACTGGTAGTTCCGGCAGGAATTGTACGACCACCATTTCCAAAAATATAGTAGCCATTGGTTATGCTGAAATCCACTCCACCACCTCCACCTCCAGGTCTTACAAAAGAGGCGTGGAGGTCAGTTCTTCTATTCAGGGAATGTGGTCCCGGAGCTACTGTTACTGTTTTTGGTTTTTCGATTGTTAGGCTGTTATGAGCCGCTAATGTTTCTACTGGCATGATTTTAAAAATTAAATGGTTAATTAATAAAGCTTCTGTTTATATAGCTGTTATGCTATTTCAAAAGCTCATTTGCTGTATACCAAAGTTGTGGAGAAGATGAAAAAACAGCTATCAGATAATGGACAATGATTCAATTATATTGGACATTTTTTGCATGCAGAGCACTTGTAGCCTCAATATTCGGACATTCTTTATCAATAAACGGACAGGGTATAAAAACCTAATAATTTATAGTTCGCGTTTGCTTAATAAATTCTGAAGGTGTGGTGTGGTATTGTTCTTTAAAACATTGGCCGAAATAAGACACACTTTCGAAGCCAGACATATAGGCGGCCTCGGAAACAGAGGAACCTGTAGATAGAAAAGTTGCTGCCTTTTTTAAGCGATAGTTCCTAATCAATTCGCTGGAAGCCATTTTTGTAAGGCTGTTTAATTTGCGATTTAATGTTCTTGAACTCATAGCTAATTTATCGGCCAGATCGGCTATAGAAAAATCAGAATGATCAAGAAATTGATCTAGAATTTCGTAGAGTTTAACCAGAAAAGGGTGGGTAGCTTCATCAGACTTAAAATCATTTGTAGCGAATACATGTTTGTGATAGTATTCCTGAAGTGTTTGCTGATATTTAATCTGGTTGTCGACCCTAAATTTTAGTTCAGAAAGCAGGAAAGGTTTAGTTAAAAAATCATTTGCCCCCATGTCCAGGCCTTTTAACCTGCTGCCTATAGTTGATTTTGCTGAAAGCAAGATAATTCCAATATGGCTTGTTAACGGAGAATTGCGTATTAGGGAGGCTATTTCATATCCGTCTTTGCCAGGCAACATAATATCTGATATAACTATATCGGGCAGATCCTGCTGAATGATGTTCCAGGCTTGTTCACCATCGTTACAAGTATTTACCTCATAATACTCCCTAAAAAAATTGGCTATATATTCTGCAAGGCCAGAGTGATCATCAATAACCAATAGATTAGGCAAGTTATTTGGCAGGCCATCTTCAGAAATGGTCAGTGCAGTGTTGGCTTCCGAGTTATCAGACAGAGAAGATGCCAATTCCTCTATCAGTTGAACCGGAAGTGTAACGGTAAATGAAGAGCCTATGCTGAGTTTACTTTCTGCCTGAATAGTTCCATTTAGTAAAGTAACCAACTCTTTGGTATAGGCCAGCCCAAGTCCGGTTCCATTTGGATTTAGGAAAGATGTTCCAGAAGCTTGATAAAAAGGTTTAAATAAATTGGTTAACATTTCAGCAGACATACCTATGCCGTTATCTGACAAGATAAATTGAAAGCAGCTTTGCTGATCTAATTGCTTAAAACTTACTTTTAACAGAATACCACCCCCCTCTTGCGTAAATTTAATGGCATTCGACAAAAGGTTATTTAGTATTTTTTCCAGCTTATCTCCATCAAATAAGCAATAGTTATCGGGTATATCCTCTTCAATAAATTTTAATGTTATTTGTTTCCCGTCGGCAAGTGGCTGAAATGAAAACAATATTTCATAGCTAAACTCTTTAATATTACCCAACATTTCTGTTTTGGTTAGCTTACCAGCCTGAGATTTGGATAAATCCATCATCTGGTTAATAAGCCTAAGCAGGTGGCTTGCATTCCTATAAATAGTGTTCAGTAAATTCTTCTCTTTGCCATCGTTACTAAGCCTGAGGAGATATTCAGTAGGAGCGGTTATAAGTGATAATGGGGTTTTAAACTCATGTGTAATGTTTGAAAAAAACTTAGACTTTAAGGATTCAATCTCAATCTGCTCTTCCGCTTCGCGACGGCCAAGCACCATTTGTTCGTAGGCAATATTTGACTTGGCCAGTTCTGTAGCTAAACGCTCGGATTGGGTAAGTGCCCCGGTAAAACGAAGTGCCAGAACAATTGCCTGAAGCAGCAATAGAATCAAAAAGGCAAATGGCAACAAAAAGCCTGTATTGATGAGCTCAGCCTCATATAATGAATCATTAAGCAGGCCAATAAAACAAGCTAAAATACCTGCTAAGAGCAAACCATTATCTAAAGGATTATTTCTAAAATGCCTGATAAGGAAGTAAACTGTAAAACAACCCATACCTGCTGCCATGATGATTACAACAATTAACAGATTACCATATATGGGATTTGAGCTGAGCCATACCAGGCCTGTATAGGTGATGGCCACTACCAGAAACATGCGTTTCATTAGGACTGAGAAACGCACAAGTTCCGTAGAAGTTAAGAAGTAAACAAAACCCAGCAAACAGATTGGAAAAAGGGTATATAGAATTTTAAGCGCCAATGAATAGCTAAATTCCGGCATCATGTAAAACAGCAGTGGCGTCATAGAAAAGCATGCCCTTAATGCCAGTGCCAGACACAAAATGGCGAAAAATAAAGCGGCCTTTTCCTTTCGTCGCATGGCAAATATTGCAAGGTGATAAAGCCCCATGATTAATAAACTTCCTACCAGAAAGGCATCGGCAATAAAAGATTTATTACTTAAATCTGTTACCTGCTTTGGATTGCCAATGGTTATTGACGACCACATGCCGCTTGATGAAAAATGATAATTTGATAGTTGAAGCAGCAGAAAGACTTTATCTGATTTTGGGGTAAAATATACCACATTAGAAACGCTTTTGGGTATCATATTAGCGCTGGTGTCTACTTTCCCCATGGAACCAACAAGTTTCCCATCAACAAACAGCTTGTATGCTGAGGGAAGCGGAGGTAGTAAAAGCGCCCAGTTTTCTGTTGATTTTGGTAACGAAATAGTAAGACCATAAGTTGCATAACCAAAATCATTATCAAAGAAATTAGCATCTGAATTGTATGCAGTCCAATTTCCAGGGACATTGGTGTATTTACCCCTTGCTTTCAGTTCTGTTTCAGTAGCAAGCTTCTTCCAGGCAAAAAGCCATTCGCCCGACAGCTTTAATGGGGCATCTTTTTGAGGATGGTAAGAGGTCAGGTCAACAACTCCATTTATAGCTAATGGAGAAGTCTGAGCGTTTACAAAATTTATACGAAGAATAAAAGCAAGGAACAATAAACTGCTAATTAACTTCATAGCCTTTGGCTTTAGGTGTTATATTCTAAAAAATGACTAATGTTTGCCTGAACATGATCATTCTTTTTATGCTCTCCCCTGTTCAGTTGGATTGCTCTTATTTTAACTCCGTTTCTTTCGAGCAGTAACTCTTCATAAAAACCTTTGTAGTAAACATCTTTAACTTCAAAGCGCCTGCTGTTCCATGAGCTTTTTAGTTCAACCCATTCCGGATAAAAAACTACATGTGCTTTGTTTGCATTAATACCCAGTTTTAAAGCATCCTCTGTGTTTAGGACTACAGCATTACCTAGTATTTGAGCGGTATAAATATGATCAGGGTGATGATATATATGTGATGGTTTCCCTTTCTGTAAAAGCTCTCCACCTTTAAGAATCAGCAATTCATCTGACAAGAATAAACCATCCGCGGGATCGTGAGAAACCATGATCACCGTAACACCTGTATCAGCAGCAATTCGTTTAATATCGGCACGGAGTTGATTTTTCAACAATGCATCTACCTGACTAAAAGGTTCATCCAACAATAAAACCGAAGTATCACTTACTAAGGCTTTGGCTATGGCAACGCGTTGTTGTTCACCGCCACTTAATTCGGTAATTTTCTTGTCTTTAAGGTGCATGATGTGCAAATGCTCCATCATATCCATTGTTTTAGCATGTTTGGACTGCACATTTGTGTTAGACAGCATGGAAGCGATGTTATCATATACCTTGGCGTAGATATTAAGGGAAAAATCCTGTGTAACCATTTTCATTTGTTTATGGCCGGGTATGAGCTGCTCATCTGGTCCAAGTATCCTTTTCCCATAAAAAAGCACTTCACCGCTATCTACCTTTAGTAAGCCATAAATACATTTCAGCAATGTCGATTTTCCGCTTCCGCTTTCTCCAATAATGGCTACTATATTGCCCTTTTTAATATCAAAACTAATATTTCTGACACCAGAAGCCTGTTCAGTCTGATATTGTTTGGTAAGGTTCTTTACGCTAATGATCTGTTCTTCCACATTTCAAACTTACAAAAAAAGTACTGGCCATTAAACAAAAAAATCCCGCAGTAAAGTACTGCGGGATTGGTTTTATTTGTGTGTTGTGTGTGTTTTAATTTAAGCCAAGCGTTACACCGAATGACATGTTTTTTAATCCTTTCTGGGCTGTTGTAGAAAACATATCGCTAGCGTAGTACTTAGCAAATACACCAAAAGCACCATAACCCAACCTAACTGTACCTCCGTAACGGAAAGACTGGAAGTTATAATCATCACTAACTTTTACTTTTCCTCTTTCGTTACTGATCTGTTTTACTTTTCCATTTAAAAGGAAACCAACTTCTGGTCCGAATACAAAGTAAAAACGGTTACCATGGTCATTTTCTTTAGTACGCAATTCAAAGTTAAAAGGTATGTGCACATAGCTGCTTGAAAAACGGTTTTTAGAGAAATGGATATCTTCCTGAACATAAGAAAGCTCATTTGCATTTTTTTGCATGGTTATATCTTTATTTAACCTGATGTGAGTCCAGTCGAATCCACCAGCCAGGTAAATCTTAAAGTTTGAATTAAACCGATAGCCAAACTGAATGATATCAAAAGAAAATGTACTTGTTTTTCCGCCTCTGTAATCTAAAAAGTCATTTTCAGGAGATAAAGTAAAACTTCCGTTATCTATTAATCTTGAAAACCCAAGGTCTACTCTGGTGATGGTTATTCCCCCTATAAAACGCCCCTTTGACATATTGGTTTTTCCGGTAGAATCTTTTTTACCAATGCTGATACCAACACCAAGGTCCATATCGAACTTTTTCATTTTACGTTCTTTGGTAACAGTGGTATCCTGCTGGGCATTTACATTTTGAGCTATAGCACCGGTAAGTCCGCTTACAATAAGTGCTGCTAATATTAGACGTTTCATTTTATGTATGGTTTGTGTGTGTTTCCTGATACTATTTATCTGACTTCTTATTAAATTTTATGAAACCTATATTTATGGATACTAAAGATGAATTATCATCATCGGTATCAAACTGTATAAATTTCTTTTCTCTCTTATCTACTTTGTTTACTACAAAATTCACCAGGTCTCCCATATTTCTAATTCCTTTGTTATCCTGATGTTCAGTTTCAATAGAGGTATCTGCATTATCGGTAGTGACATCTGCTTTTGCCATCATCACTTCCTGTTTCGGCATTTCCTCTTTTGGCTCAGCTTTCACTAACTCTTTAACAACTTCCGGTTGCTTAATAACAGGACGATCGGTTGTTGCGTTTGGTTGCAAGGCTGCCAATTCTTTTTCTCTTTTGCTTAGTTTTATACGTGGTGCTATAATTAAAGGTGTGCTTTGAACCTTTTCTGTTGCTGGTGTACTAACATAGTTTAATTGTCCCGAAGTTTTAAGTGTAACAACTGCTGTATCGGGAGTAGTCTCTATACTTGCAATTGGAGCCTGCAACCTCATCTTTTCTGTTTTTGGCATTAATAAGGCTACTGTTATGGCAATTACTGCTACTGCTGCCGCCATCCAATAAACAGGTAAGCTACGTTTAGGTTTTACCGACAGCTCTTCTGAAATACTGTTCCACAAATTTGCTGAGGGTTGTATTTCGGCCGCTTCAAATCTATCTTTGAACAACTGATCAAACTCTTTATCCTGCATGCGTTGCATAATTTATGCCCTCCATTTTTATTATTTCTTCTTTTAATATCGCTCTTGCTCTGGACAATTGCGATTTGCTTGCTCCTTCAGAGATGCCCAATGTTTCAGCAATTTCTTTATGAGAATACCCTTCTATAATGTACATGTTAAATACCACTCTATAACCATCGGCCAGCTTTTGGATCACTTTTAATAAATCCTGCATCCCTAATCTGCTAAAATCAAAACCTGTTGATGGCTGATCATATGCATCTTCTATTGGAACAACATTCATTGACCTTAAATTTTTACGATAACTTTCAATAGCCGTATTTACCATCACTTTTCTAATCCAGCCTTCAAAAGCCCCATCGCCCCTATATTCATTTATTTTCTGAAAAACCTTAATATATCCCATTTGCAATACGTCTTCGGCCTCCATCGTATCTTTTGCATAACGCATACAAACTACCAGCATCTTAGGTGCAGTTTGCCTGTACAGGGCCTCCTGCATCTTCCGGTTGCCTGCTTTGCATCCTTCTAATAATTCATTTATACTATATTGCGTCAATTTCATTTGTGTGTTTGGTATATAGTAGATGAAGCAACTATAGAAAAGGTTGCACGCAGTAATAAAAAAAAATAAAGGGGGTTAGCAATTGTGCTTTTTACGGTAATGTTTGTACCATTTTACGCCAAGCATAATCACTACGGAAAATATGATGAGCCCAACAAGGCCATAAATCCAGTTCACCGCACTTTTTAGCACCACTGTGAATACAATGGCTACAAGAAGGATTGTTGCTACCTCGTTCCATAACCTAAGGTTAAACGAACTTATTTTGCATTTTCCGTGTTTCAACTGCTTCATTATATTCTGGCAAATAAAATGATAGATAAGCAGCGCTGCTACAAACCCAAGTTTTACATGAAACCAGGGCATTTGTAATAAAAAAGGATGTATGCAAACCATTCCTACACCTGCAAGTACGGTTAGTACCATTGCAGGTGTAGTAATGATATTCCAAAGTTTGGCCTCTATCCGTTCGTATTCCTTCTGGAGGATGTTACGTTCAATTTCAGGCTTGTCTTCGGCTTCAGTATGATAAATAAACAGACGTACACTATAAAACAACCCCGCCATCCAGCTTACAACAAAGATGATGTGAACAGACAGAATGTATAAATAGTATTTCTCCATTTTTATATTAGTATTTAAAGTCTTTGATTACCTCAATGGCATATTTTACATTATCGAATGGAATATCCGGCATAATGCCATGACCAAGATTAAAGATAAATCCATTCTCACCACGCATACGCTCAAATAAGCGAAGAATTTCTCTTTTAATAACGGTTTTATCAGCATATAAAATATGTGGATCCAGGTTACCCTGAACTGCAATACCTGCTGGCAGGCTTTTTTTGATATTTAACAGGTCAGCGTTCCAGTCTACCGAAACTACATCTGGCTTAGCCTCAGCCATTATAGGTGCAAATACAGAACTTCCTTTACAAAAAGAAATTACAGGGATGTCTTTTCTGTTCAGATTAGCTATGATTTCCTGAATATAGCGGTGAGAAAACTCCTGGTAATCATTCCATGATAAAGCCTGTGCCCAGCTGTCAAATATTTGAATAGCATTAACGCCTGCAGCAATCTGAAGGTTCAGATAATCGGCAGTAACTTTTGCAATTTTAGCCAGTAGTTTGTGTGCAACCTCAGGTCGATTGTGAATCAGCAGCTTGGTTGTTTTAAAGTCTTTTGATGAACCACCCTCAACAAGGTAGCTCATAACTGTAAAAGGAGCACCTGCAAAACCAATTAGAGGAATGCTTCCGTTTAAACGTTGTTGTATTACCTTAATTGCATCAGCTACATACTGTAGGCGATCTAACACATCAATCTCAAGTGCATCCACATCTTTTAAAGTACGTACAGGATTTGCAAATTTTGGTCCTACACCCTGGGTAAAGCTTAAGTCTCCGCCCATTGCTTCTCCAGTTACTAAAATATCAGAAAACAAAATAGCTGCATCGATACCCAGTAAATCAACCGGCAACATAGTTACATCAGCAGCAATTTCAGGTGTTTTGCACATTTCAAGGAAGGAGTATTTGTTTTTGATCTCCCAGTATTCAGGCATAAAACGGCCAGCCTGACGCATCATCCAAACTGGTGGGCGTTCTGTTTGCTTTGAAAATGCTGCATCTAAAAATAACGTGTTCATGTAAATTTATTTTGTTTTATAAGTTGTTCGCTTCTATCTCAATCTTGTTAATTATTTCCTTTGCTTTTGGGGTACTGGCCAGTTCTTTTGCTTTCGCAATATAGGCCCTGCTCCGCTCACCATCTTTCTTTCTAAGCGCAAGATTGGCAAGATGGATCAATACAAAAGCTTTATCATTCTTTCCACCAAGCGGGAAACGACTTGCAATCTGAAAATGATGTTCCGCAACATCATAGTCTTCTTTCTTTAAGGCAATGTTTGCACGCATAAACTCGTAATAGCCTCTTCGGTTTCTTGCCAGTCTATCCGGATTTGGTACTTCTGCCAATATGCGCTCTGCTTTTTCATACTCGCCATTTTTAAAATACTTAGAGGCAAGTAGCACAGAACTATGCTTAAAATGGCTCCACAGTACAAAGGCAAAGAAAAGGCCTGCCAATGCGGCAAGCTGATACTGCTCATAAAAAAGGCATGCTAAAGCGGCAATAACAAAAATTGCCATCAGTGCATACCTGCCTTTGGTATTATACATTAATGAATATCAGTAAATTTATAGCCAACACCTCTGATAGAATGAAAATACACCGGATTTTTTTGATCAGGTTCAAAATACTTACGGAAGGTTAATATAAAGTTATCGATAGTACGTGTTGATGGATAAACATCGTAGTTCCAAACCGTTTCTAAAATCTGCTCGCGCGATACTGCTTCGTTTTTACGCTCAATCAGTAATTTTAAAAGCATGGTCTCTTTTTTTGTTAAAGGAACAATAACACCATCATCTTGTTTTAATTCAAAAGAGTTAAAATAGATGGTTTTATCTCCGATTTTATAAGAGTTAATTTCTTTCAAATCGTCAGCTTTCATACTGCGTTTTACCAAAATGCCAACTCTTAAAATCAGTTCTTCCAGATTAAATGGTTTAACCAGGTAATCATCGGCACCTTTTTTTAGCCCCATAACACGGTCTTCGCTAGTATTTTTAGCTGTGAGGAAAAGAATAGGAACTTCAGTATTTTCTAAACGAATTGTTTCACAAACCTGGAAACCGTCCATTTCAGGTAGCATCACATCCAGAATAATCAGGTTAAAACGTTCTTCTTTAAAAACCTTTAAAGCCGTTTTACCATCTTTTACCGCATGAACTTTATAACCTTCAAGTTCAAGGTTTAATTTTATCGCATCTAATAAGTGGTCTTCATCCTCAACCAGTAATATTCTTAATTTCTGTTGCATAATCAACTAAATGTTATTTCAAAAATTGCACCTTGTGGTGCGTTATCTTTAACGCTGATATCAGCGTCATGGCTTTGTAGAACTTCCTTAACAATAAACAGGCCTAAACCCGTTCCTTTTGATTTTCTGACATTCTCATCACCAACACGATAGAATTTGTCAAAAATAAGCATCTTTTCAGCGTCAGGTATACCTGGCCCTTTGTCAGTTACCCTTAAAAAAGGATGCCCATCTTTCTTTGTCAATTCCACACCAACCTCTGCACAAGGTCCAGAATATTTAACTGCATTTTCGACCAGGTTAGTAACTACTGAGGACAGTGCAAACTGATCACCCACTACTTTAACACCTGGTTGTATTTTAGGATTTATTAGCTGCTCACAACCACATGAATGGATCTGTAACCTATCAGTGATTCTTGTAACCATTTCAGACAAGTCAAATTCTTCTTTAGGGAACGAATAAGACCTGTTTTCGATCTTGGTAGCCAATAACATGTTTTCAACAAGATCATCTAAGCGTTCAATATCCTTTAATGAATTATTCAGTAAAGAAGTTTGCCTGGCTCTATCCAGATCACGCTTAACAATGGTTTGTATGGATAATTTTATAGCCGCTAAAGGCGATTTTAGCTCATGTGTTACCGAGAGTAAAAAGTTCTGTTGCTGCTCTCTTAATCTTTCTTCCTTTTTAATAGACTGATGTAAAAAATACGCTCCAATACACAACAAGAAAAGAAATACAGATCCCTCGCCCATTACCATCGCCATTCTGGACGGTTGTAGCTTTACTACAAGCGTGCCCCACGAAATTAATTGCACTAAAGAGTACAATAGCAGGAAATAAAATATAACGATTGATTTCTTCAAGACAGTTAGCAGTTTATACTATAAATATACCCAAATTTTACTTATTCCTGAAAACAACATCAAGACTATCAAATATTGCTCTCTTTGCTTTTTCAAGCTCTATCTTAGTATGCGCAGCAGAAATGAAACCTACCTCATAACCTGATGGTCCAAGGTAAATACCTCTATTTAACAACTCTCTGTGCATTATTTTAAATTTCTCCATACTTGCCGGATCAATATCTTCTGCAGTTTGAATTTTACCTTTATCGGTAAAAGCCAACCAGAAAATAGAACCTACATAGAATACTTTTAACTTATAGTTCCTTGCGGTAGCAAAACGCTGTATACTCTCAGCAAACTCAGAAGCTTTATTGTTTAGGTCTTTATAAAAACCCGAGCGCAATAACTCGGTTAACTGAGCAATACCCGCAGCCATGGCTACCGGATTTCCGGATAATGTACCTGCCTGATAAACCCCTCCATCAGGAGAAATATGAGACATGATTTCGGCTGATGCACCATACATTCCAACAGGCAAACCTCCACCTATTATTTTACCATAGGTAACTATGTCAGGTTTTACGCCATAATGTCCGGCAGCACCTTCAAATCCCAATCTGAATCCGGTGATTACCTCATCAAATATTAAAAGCGCTTTATGCTCTTTACAGATATTCTGTAAAAACTGAATATATTCAGGGTCTTGCATTAATAACCCATTGTTAGCAGGAATACCCTCGATAATAACTGCAGCTACTTCATCTTTAAATTGTTCAAATGCCTTTGTCAAAGCTTCGGTATCATTCAAAGGAATTACAATGGTTTCCTGAGCAAATGATTTTGGAACACCCGCCGAAGAAGTTTCGCCAAAGGTAACCAGACCTGAACCTGCTTTTACCAATAACGAATCGCTATGTCCATGATAACAACCTTCAAATTTGATGATTTTATCACGACCAGTATATCCACGTGCTAACCTGATTGCAGACATTACTGCTTCAGTACCGGAACTGGTAAAACGTATCTTTTCTACAAATTTATTGTTCTTAATGATCAGTTCTGCAAGTTCATTTTCTAATGCTGTAGGAGCGCCGAAGCTCATTCCGTTTTGCATTACTTCTGTAACCTTTTCGCGAACTTTAGCATTATTATGCCCTAGAATTAATGGACCCCAGCTTGCGCAAAAATCTATAAATTGATTTCCATCAGCATCCCATACATAGCATCCATCACCTTTTTGAATAAATAATGGTGTTCCGTAAACTGATTTAAAAGCCCTAACCGGGGAATTTACACCGCCCGGGAAATAGTTTTTAGCCTTCTCATACAATTCTGCTGATTTCTCTCTGGAAATATCGGGTTTACCTCCTGTATTTACAGGCATATCACCTTCATTTCCCGAAAATATTTTTTTTAAAGATTCTAACATATTACATCCAATTCTTTTCTACAATATCTCTTATGTGGTAAGTTGTTATAATGCTTGCTCCTGCGCGTGCAAATGCATGCATGGTCTCCATCACTACTTTTTGTTCATCTATCCAGCCTTTTTCTGCAGCTGCTTTTATCATAGAATACTCTCCTGATACGTTGTAGCATGCTATAGGCAAATCTGTATGCTGTTTTAAATTGTGCATTACATCAAGGTAGGCCAAGGCAGGCTTAACCATTAATACATCCGCTCCCTCACTTTCGTCAAGTAATGCTTCTCTTAGCGCTTCATTACCATTCCTAAAATCCATTTGATAGGCTTTTCTGTCTCCTTTATTCGGAGCACAATCAGCGGCCTCTCTAAATGGGCCATAATATGCCGACGCAAATTTTGTAGCGTGCGACATGATTGCCGTATTTACAAAGCCTGCCCCATCGAGTACACTTCGCATTGCACCAACTCTACCATCCATCATATCCGAAGGAGCTAGCATATCGGCACCTGCTTGTGCATGAGTAAGTCCCATTTTGGCAATCACTTCAACAGTTGCATCATTTTGCACATAGTCGTTTTCTAATATACCACAATGTCCGTGTGTAGTATATGAACAAACGCAAACATCTGTAACAATATATAGGTCGTTGCCAAAATTTTTCTTAAGTAAACGAACAGCCGAAGGCACTAAAGAATGGTCATGATATGCAGAATGTGCATCCTCACTTTTCTCATCTCCAACACCAAACAGCATGATTTTGTTTACACCTAATTTAAGTCCCTTTTCAACATCTTTAACCAATGTATCTTCAGAGAAATGACTGATACCGGGCATTGCACCTAAAGGATGAATAACATTTTTACCCGGCACAACAAAGTACGGATAAATGAACATATCTTTAGATAGCCTTGTTTCAGCTACCATTTCCCTAACAACCGGGTTTTTCCTCAATCTACGTGGGCGGTGTAACATATTTTTCTTTTTTATTAAGTATTTAGTAGTTAGATGTTAGTATTTAGGCATTGTTATCTAACTACTAAATACCACCTACTACTTTATCTCAATCCCAAACACAGCTTCAGCCAAACCGATCTCATCTGGTGAGTAGGGTAATGTATATTTTATACCCATTTCATCAAATTTCTTCGCCGTAGAGTTACCAATAGCAATAACCTTTTGCCCTGGATCTAATAAATTCTCTACAAAATAAGCGTCAACATTTGATGGGCTGGTAAAAATCAGCACATCGGCATAAGTCTGATCTATGTTGTCCTCAAATACAGTTTCATAAATAGGTAAGTCTATTACTTTTGTATCTTCAGTTAAAGCTTTCTGAATACTTAATAGCGAATCCTGTGCTCTTGGGAACAGCACAGTTTTCCCTGCTACTTCTTTAGCAAAAAGCTCTGCTACCTCCTCAATATCACCACCCTCTCCAACATAATCGGCCAAATAACCAGCTTTTCTTAATGAATCTTCAGAACCTCTGCCGGCAACACCGAATTTAACGTGCTTAGGCAATACAGGTTTTAGATTAAAGAAATAATCTACTGCGTTTCTGCTGCTAAAAAAGATCCAGTCTACTCTTCTGAAATGATATTGATCAAGTACGGTTACAATAGGAAAAGTACGGATCAGCGATCTCGCTTCAATTTCTATATCGTGTTTTGTTAAAGCTTTTCTAAAATAATTATGTTCTCCAACTTCTCGGGAAATAAATACTCTTGATGGGAATTTCCTATCCGGAGCAAATCGACTTACAATCTTTTCGGCTAAACCATCAAGGCTTTCCACTCTGTAAAACAAACGATCAGGAAAATCTTCGTCAGTTTCTGCTTTAGAGGTCCAAACCTCATATAAGCCATCCTCCTTTTTGCAGTAACAACCTAAAGGCATGTGACAACCGCCTTCAAACAAGTTCAACACTTTACGCTCAATAGCAATTTCCTCGGCAGTTGATGGATCGTGTATTTTTTGAAGCAGGTCAAATAATTCACTATCGTTTTCTCTGATCTGAATAGCTAAAGCTCCTTGTGCAGGTGCAGGAACCAGTTCAGTTGTATCTACTACTTCTACGTGGAATTCTGACAGATCAATATTTAAACGATTCACACCGGCTTTAGCCAGGAGAATTGCGTCATAATCTTCATCTCTGAGTTTTTGGATCCTTGTAGGCACGTTACCTCTTAAGTCTTCAATATTTAAATCAGGACGCAATGCCAATATCTGCGCTTTGCGTCTGTTAGACGAAGTTCCTACCATTGCGCCTGTTTTAAGCGACAATTTTTGAGTAATGTCTACACAGTCTTTTAATATTAAAAGGAGTTCTGCCGGATCTTCCCGTTCAGTAACCGCAGCAATAGTTAGTCCTGCCGGATGCACTGTAGGCAAATCTTTATGAGAGTGTACTGCTATATCGATGGTTCCACCTAAAAGTTCTTCTTCCAGTTCTTTGGTAAAAAAACCTTTACCTTCCAGTTTATCTAATCGTAAGTTTAAAATCTTGTCGCCTTGCGTTTTGATGATTTTCAAATCTGCCTCAACGCCAATCCCTGCAAGTTTATCTTTAATGAAGTTGGCTTGCCATAAAGCCAGGTCGCTGCCTCTTGTACCGATAGTAAGTCTTTTCACGTTGATGCTATTTTTTTGGCAAATCTAGCTATTCTTTACCAATATCTCCTTTGCCATAACCATTGGTACGCTAATGTATTTTTTTTCCATATAATCCACCACACGTTCCAGTACCAATCTGGAGTTTTCATCCAGGTTATTGATCTCTTCGGCAAAGATACCATTGATAGCAGTATGCTTAATTTCTTTGATTTTTTGAGGAACGCCACTCATGGCTATCTCAATTTCGCGCTGGCGTAATACCAATTCAAAATCCTTGATGTTCTCTTCGATGATGTGTTCTGCATTAACCAGCTCATCATAGCGTTCTTGTATATTTTTACGGGCAACCTCTTTTAAAGATTCAACCTCTATGAAATGTATTGGGAAGTTTTTCACCACTTCAGGAGCAGTGTCGTTAGGAATGGCAAGATCTACAATTACCTTTTTACCAGTATCCCCATTTAATAGTTTTTTATAAATGGCTTCAGTAATAATAGGCTCTGTAGCACCAGTGCAGGTAATAATTACATCAAATCCCTGATCGTAATTTTCTAGTTCTGAAAGTGGATAAGCTGTACCATTTAAATCTTTGGCAAGCGTTTCTGCGGCTTCTAAGGTTCTGTTAAATACAGAAAAATTAGAGTATTTATGTTTTTTAAGGTACTGAGCTATATTTTTATTGGTTTCTCCGGCCCCGATGATGAGTAACTTCACATTCCCACACATTTTTAGATCACGAAGCTTACGATAAGCAAGAGATACTATGGATACAGGATTTTTGGAGATATTGGTATGCGTGTAAACCTCTTTTGCTGTTTTTACCACCCGGTTCATAATCATACGCATATAATCACCGGTAAATCCTGCCACCCTGCAAGCTTCATAAGCTTTACGAATCTGGGCAAGGATTTCTTTTTCGCCTACAACCAGACTTTCCAGAGAACAAGATGTGCGTAGCAGGTGATTAAATGCCTCCCCTTTTTCATACACAGAAACATTTTTTATAAACTGTTCCATATATTGATCGGGCAGCCCCATATCCAGCACGGTAAGAAAACGACTAATAAAATCTCTGTCAACTTTTTCTGCAGAAGTGAATACAAACTCAACACGATTGCACGTTCCTACATAGAATATTTCTTTAACTCCTAACACAGATTGAATGTTTCTCAACCTGTCGTCCAGCGTCTGCTCACATATCACCAATTTACCTAAAGATTTGAGGTCAATCTGTTTATGCGTAAAAGCAATGATCTTTAAATATTCCAAAATCTATTATCCTGTTTATTTTTAGCGAAACAAAAGTAATAAGACGCCCTTGTTCCACTGTCATTATGCTGTAATTAAGAGTTATTTAGAAAGATTTTAAATTAAAAGAATCATTTAAACATCCCAATATAAAAATTGTTATATTGGCTAAACACCATAAATGCAGTCATATATGATACAAAAGGGGCAATTTACAATAAAAGGAGCAAATGGAAAAACCATATTTGGTGATACTACTTATGACGATAAAAATACAAACATTAACACCATAATATTTGTTCACGGCTTTAAAGGCTTTAAAGATTGGGGCACTCATAACCTGGTTGCGGAGTGGTTTGCTAAAAATGGCTACCGTTATGTTAAGTTTAACCTTAGCCATAGTGGAGTAACTGAACAAAATTTTAGTGACGTAACCGACATGGAAGCCTTTGCTGATAATACATTTAGCAAAGAACTTTTTGATGTAGACCAGGTTGTTAATTATGTTACAAACACTTATCCATCGTCACTCATTTACCTGATCGGGCATAGCAGAGGTGGCGGGCTATCCATTATAAAAGCCGCTAATGATGCAAGAATCGACAAACTGATTACATGGTCGTCTATATCAGATTTTTCAAGTTTATGGAAAAAAGAGCAGGAAGAAGAATGGACTGAAACAGGAAAAATTTATGTAGAAAATGCGCGAACCAAAGAAAAAATGCCATTAAACAGCACATTATTGGAAGATTTTAATAAGCATAAAGAAGAACTAAATATTCTTAACGCTGCAAAAAAGATACACATCCCCTGGCTAATTCTTCATGGCGACGATGATGTAAATGTGAACTTTAGTGTTGCACAGCAGCTGGCACAAAAACAGCTTAAAGCAAGAATACAAAAGATTGAGGGAGCCAATCATGTTTATGGTGCATCGCACCCATATACATCAACAAGCCTACCTGAGCATTTGCAACAGGTAGTAGAAAAGACATTGGTATTTATTAGCTAAGCTTACAAAAACAACGGGGGATTATCAATATTGATAATCCCCCGTTGTTAATTTAAATTACTTTATCTGCTATTTAACAGTAAACGGCACTACAACATTACCCCATAAAAGGTTAACCTTACCAGATTTATCAATCTTAAAAGTCATTTTTTCGGTTGCAGAAGCAGCTTTGCCAGGTTTTACCGCTACACGAAGTGCATCGTCTGCCTCAGTATAATCAGTACCCCATTGTTTCCAGGTTTTGTTAAAGATAATTGTCCATTCTTTTTCTCCTGGAATGGTATACAAGCCATATTTACCTGCAGCAAGGGCTTTGCCTTCTACTTTTACATCTTTACTGGTTTCAAATACAGTCGCTTCATTTGCTCCTGTACGCCATACTTTTCCATAAGGTGCGATTTCGCCACCTATTTTACGGCCTTTAACCGAAGGCTGACTGTAGTCAATTGTTATTGCAGCTCCAGATGCAAGGGTTCCTTTCGTTGTAGCCGGTGGACTAGCTCTTTTGCTTTTATCCTCCTGAGCAGAACTGGTTAGTGAAACAAACAAACCAGCAATTAATGTTAATACAAATAGCTTTTTCATAAAATTGAGTTTTTACCTCCAAGGTAAGAAAAATAACATTAATAAAAACACTCAAGCTCCACCTGAATCAAAATGAAGCCTGAGCGAATTTAATTAAAGGATATAATGGAATGAAACCATTCATCCTCTTGAGCATTATTAGGTTGCACCAAACCAAACGCCGTTACTTTCGCTTATTGTGAAGAAGCAAAACTCTTTGATATAAAATTGTAAGAAAGCATAGCCGGTCCTTCGCCATCAACATCCTTATCTCTAATTACACCAAGTTGAAGGCTATTTTCATCAAGAGAAATGATCTTATAGGTGGTCCAGTTACTTATTCCTGTAATTCCATTTTTTGCTGGTTTGTAACCTCTAAGAATTGACGCGTTATTGATGGTCAACATTTTCGTAGCAACATTTAAATAGTAAGTTCCATTCTGGGTAATTCCATTTTCCATAGGTTTAACTGCTTTAAAAGACGCTGTTCCTTTCAGTCCAAATGTCATTACTCCATAATCGCCTCTGGCCATCATATTTGGATAAATATCGTTAAGTCCCGGCCCCCAGTTCCAGCAATCACCACCATAGCATCCTGTGGTATTGGAACCCCACGGACCGCCCTCTTTAAGCCAACCAATATTTGTTCCGTAAAATGCGAAAGGTCCTCCAAAATAAACACCTTCTGTATCCAATACCCATTCTTTCTCATTACCCACACCGCCAGAAAGCGCTATCCAAAGTGGGTCGTTCACGTAATTCAAATTGTCTTGTGTAACTTTTACGACTACAGAATCCAGCTTCACTTCTAATCCTCCGCTGAGTACAGAAAACTTAATCACATAATCTCCTTTAAAGGCAAATTTAACTGTGTCTATCATCCTTCTGGAAGTTCCTGTTCCGTAATCCCACATGGATAAAGTTCCGGGTGTGGCATTTTTAAGAATTACGGTATTTCCACCGGCATCGGCTTGCAAATCCTGGGTTACAGAATATTGAATTTCTGATTTATCGACCGTTCTGCCAATGCTGTGATCATCTTTTTTGCATGCGCTGAAGAGCAAAGGCAGCATCAGCATTGCAAGTATTTTTATATATCGTTTCATTTTTTCTATGATTTAAATAGATGATTTGTTACCAACCTGCATTTTGTTTTAAAGTTCCGTTAGAAAGACTGATCTGGGTATACGGTATTTGCTGTAAGCCCTTTGTAGCAATTATATTTGCAGCAGATATTCTTTTCTCTGTACTAACACCGCCATTTAATACTGTTGTAGTTTCGGCAATTTCCTGAGCCGCTTTATCTATTCCCTGACGAAGTAAATCGTAATAGCGTATTCCTTCAAAAGCAAATTCCAGTCGGCGTTCTCTAATGATATTAGCCTGGCTTACCGCCAATGGTGTAAATGCAGTCTTATATGCGCGCTGCCTAACCGCATCAAAATAGGTTTGGGCATTTCCACTTCCCAGTTCTGCTGCCATAAGCAACACATCAGCATAACGGATAGATACATAATCCTGGAACTGACCAATCTGGAAGCTGGTATTACCGTTTGCTTCGGGCAAAGGCTTACCATCTTCACCAATCATCGGACTATATTTTTTTACATAATAACCTGTATATTCCCTTTGCTTAGGTTGATTTGTAAAGGCAAGGTTCTCGTCTACAATTGAGATGATAGAGCCAACTCTTCTGGTATCAGAAGGCAGATACGCATTCCATAACTTTGGATTCACAGTTTCAGCTCCCCATCCGTTTCCATACGGAAAAATTGACTGTTCACGCATACCGGTCATTACCATCCAGTGGTTACCATCGGTATTTCCATCATAATCACTTGTATAAGTATATTTTATTGCAAAAATGGTCTCCTTATTATCCTCACCCGCATAGGAGGCTTGTGATGCTGCCGGCCATAGGTTCGCAAAGTTTTCAATTAAACTATATCCACCTTTTGTAATTACGTTTTCAAGATGTGCCAGGGCTTCGGCCTTTGTGACAACACCAACCAGATCAGCTTTTGCATAATAACCCGTATAGAACAAGAACACCCTCCCCAATAGTGCTTCGGCAGCATATTTGGTAACCCTGCCATGATTTGCCACAGCCTGGGCCGGATAAGCAACATCCGGTAAATTTTCAGCAGCAAATTTCAGATCAGCAGCAATTACTTTATAAACTTCATCCGGATTACTCTGTGGTATATTCTCCGTAGATGGAGCTGTTAATAAAGGAATATTACCCCAAAGTCTAACCATATCAAACAGCAGGTAGGCGCGTAAATAGCGAGCCTCTGATTCATATGTTTTTCTTAACTGAGTATCGCTACCCCATTCAATCTGATCCATTTTACCTATTAGCATATTGCAACGGTACAGGGCCTTATAATATAAAATCCAGTTACTATTGTATACGTTCTGATCTGAAGGTGAACGTGTCTTATCAAATTCATCAATCATCTGATAACCAAAACCATCAGAATTTCCAACACCCCCAAAAGTATTATCAGACATTACCTCGGCCGCGACTGGCAAAGCAACGCCTTCAGACCATACAATCTGTAGTCCATCGTAACAACCAACCAATGCAGTAAATGCATCTTTTGGTGTTTTGTAAAAATTCTGGTCATTTACTGAGGTAACTTGTTGAGTATCCAAAAAACCTTTTTTGCAGGCGCCTAAAGATAAAAGGCCAAGCGCAACAGCATATATTTTTATTGCTTTCATATTTTTATGATCTTGTAGTTAAAACTTAAGATTGGCTCCTATCATGAATGTTCTTGGTCTGGGATAATAACCTACATCTATACCAGATGCAAATCCTTCAGTACCATAACCTATCTCCGGATCCATTCCATCGTATTTTGTAAAGGTGTAAACGTTTAATGCCGCAGCATATAACCTTACTTGTTTCAGGTAACTCTTTTTAAATAACTTACCCAGATCATAACCCAAAGTGATGTTACTGATCCTTAAAAAATCTCCTTTCTGGATATACAGATCAGAGAAAGTTGTCCAATTCCGGTTGTCGTCGGTTACACGGGGAATGGTGTTAGATGATCCCTCGCCATGCCACCTGTCGAGTATTCTGGCAGTATAGTTACCATACTGACTAGATTGATCTCTGTATGATTGCACGATATCGTTCCCGGCTACTCCTGAAGCTACAATAGAAAAATCGAAGCCTTTATAATCACCCGAAAGCGTGATACCAAACGTATAATCCGGGTTAGGATTACCAATCATGCCTCTATCCAGGTTATCTATAACTCCATCTCCGTTTACATCAACAAATTTAACATCTCCGGGAGCGGCAGTTGGCTGTATTTGCTTACCGCCGGCAGATCTGTAATTTTGTACTTCAGCTTCATTCTGGAATATACCTGCTGTTTTTAATCCCCAGAAATAACCAATTGGGAAGCCGTTCTCTGCCCTATAAAACTCAAGTGCATTACTATATAATTGGTTGGATGCCCCGTGAATTATACCATCTGATGTAGGAATGCTACCAACCTTATTTTTATTGTAAGCACCATTTACACCAACAGAATAATTAAATTCGCCCACCTTGTTTCTATAATTAAGGGCTAATTCTATACCAGTATTTTTCACATTACCACCATTAATAAAAGGAGCATCGGCCCCTGCTGTGGCAAGAATTGGCACTGCTATTAACCAGTCTTTAGTAGTTTTATTATACCAATCAAAGTTCACAGCAAACTTGCCTTGTAAAAAATTAGCATCAAACCCAATATTGGTTTGTTCTGATGTCTCCCATTTCACAGCAGGGTTAGCAATTCTACTTTGATAACCACCCGGAGTAAGCACCCCTTCATCGGGGCCAAAAATATAGTTGGTATTATTTAACTTAATTGGTGCCAGATATTGAAAGGCATCTATGTTTTGACTTCCAACCTGGCCCCAACTGGCACGTACCTTAAGAAAGTCTAACCATTCTTTTTGCCCTTGCATAAAACTTTCGTTGGTTACTACCCAGCCTGCAGAAACAGAAGGGAAATATCCCCAACGGTTTTCCGGTCCAAAACGTGAAGAACCATCTGCTCTGAAAGTGGCATTCAATAAGTATTTTTCTTTGTAATTATAATTTAACCTGCCGAAATAAGATAACCTGCGATCTGGATCATAAGGCGCACCTCCAATAGTAATGCCTGCGATGTTTTTACCTGTTGCATTGCTCAGCCAGGCATAATCAAGACTTTCATAAATCAGGTTGGTATTTGTTCCAAAAATATTAGAGCCGTCTGCACGATAAGCAGAGCTACCCACCATTGCTTCGAAGGTATGGTCGTTATTTAAAGTAAACTTATAGCTCAGCAAATTGTCCCAGATCAGAGATTTGCCTTTATTCATAGACTGACTGGCCTTGGTAGTAATACTGTAAGTATAGATAGAAAGATTGTAGATTGGGGTAAAAGAACGACTTTCTCCTGCACTGTAATCCATGCCTAAGCTGGTTTTAAATTTCAGATTCTTAATCGGTTCAATTACCATGTAAATATCACCAAGCAAACGCTGGCTGTTTCTTCTGTTCTGATTGGTATACACCATAGTTGCATACGGGTTTGCCTCACCATTATTCCAGGTAGACTTACTGTTGTCGAAGAAATTCCCATTCTCATCATACATCTTCAAAAATGGACTGGCACTAAAAGCCCCACGAAATGAGTTGTTATATTGATTACCAACCCCTATTCCATTATTTTTAATATCTGTATAGGTAAGGTGCTGTCCAATTTTGATGATCTCTTTGTAAAAATTATGCTCAGAATTAATTCGGAAGCTATAACGCTGATAGTTAGATAAGCCTTTGCCTCCTACAACACCTTCCTGTCCTGTATAAGATAAACCTAATGAATAAACTGAAGCTTCAGATGCGCCAGATGCACCAAGGGCGTAATTTTGCGTAAGCGCATTGTCTACAAACATCTGGTCCATCCAGTTTGTCCCTTTACCAAAAGCTTTTATTTCATCGTTAGTAAAAAGCGGTTGTTTGCCTCCATTTACAGCAGCCTCGCTCATAATGGCTGCATACTCCGAAGCATTAAGCAAGTCAATTTTTTTTGCAACATTTTGTACCCCTGCATAGGCATCAAAAGTAATTTGCCCCGCCTGTCCGCGCTTACCCTGCCTTGTGGTCACCAACACTACCCCATTGGCTGCCTGAGAGCCATAAATAGCGGCAGATGCCGCATCCTTTAAAATATCGATTGACTCAATATCCGACGAGTTTAAATAAGTGATGTCGCCTGTAAGTACCCCATCTACAACATACAGTGGGCCTGAATTACCGATGGTACCCAATCCCCTGATGGTAACTTTAATATTTTCGCCGGGCTGACCAGAGGTTGAGGCAATTTGCACGCCGGGAGTTTGACCCTGTAGGCCTTGCAAGGCGTTAGTGGTACTTTGCTTTTGCAGCGTTTCTCCCTTAACCTGAACCGTGGCACCGGTTACCAGTTTCTTTTGCTGAACACCGTAACCCACTACCACAACTTCGTTGAGGCCCTGATTATCTTCGTCCAGACTAATGTTGATGGAGTTACTTTGCCCAACTGTTACTTCTTTGGCTACAAAACCAATAGAGCTAACCTGTAATATATCTCCGGTTTGAGCATTAATGGTGTATGCCCCCTCGTTGGTGGTTCCTGTTCCCCCGGTTTTTCCTTTTACTTTAACTACTGCTCCCGGTATAGGCTGCCCATCCGCTGCAGTTACTTTTCCACTGATCTGACGCTGCTGTGCAAATAGAGATTCGCTAAAAAAAAGCAGTGAAAGAAACATCAGCAGAAAAATATGTTCTCTTTTAATCATAGAATTCTTTTTCATGCCGTTCATAAAGATTTAGTAAATAATTGATTCATTTTATATTGGTTTATATTTTGGTTACAGTTTTATTGTGACGGCTTTACCACTGTAAGTAAAACTTTGGTTTACCTTTTGGTTAAAGTCTAATGCCCTTGCTGATTTGGGAGTAATGACCACGATCTTAAACGTTCTGGAATCCTGCATTCCCTTAAAACTTCCTTTGCGACTACCTACGGTAAGCGTTTTGGTATTTTCGTCGTAATTGAAATCTATGGTAGCAAAAGCGCCTTTCTCATAATTGTAATTGGTACCCTCATCTTCATAAAGAGAGAATGAAGCATTTTTACCGGTATACACAAACAGTGTTATTGGATCAGCTGGTTTTTCTGAAGTGTATTGTAATTCAGGCCCTGTAGGCACAATAGACCCTTCTTTTACATACACAGGCATCTTTTCATATGGTGCATCAGCTTTAATGGTTTGCCCGCCATTAAAATACTTGCCTGTATAAAGGTCATACCATCCTTGCCCTGATGGCAGGTACACTTCCCTGTTCCGCTCTTTATATTTATAAACAGGATTAATTAACAGTGAAGGTCCAAAAAGGAAGGCGTCAGACAAGTTAAAAGCTTTTAGATCCTGAGGGAAGTCCATCATTAAACCACGCATCATGGTATAATCGTGATGATAGGTATTTCCGGCAATTGAATAAATGTATGGCATCAACCTGTATCGCAGTTTATTATAGTACAGCATACTTTTATAAGCAGGATGACCTTCTGGTGCGATGTTATAGATCTCTCTGAAAGGAAACTGTCCGTGTACCCTGAACAATGGCACGAAAGCGCCAAACTGGTACCAACGGGCATTCAGTTCCCTCCACTCTTCAAGGTCTTCTTTATTTGGGTTTTCATAACGTTTTTCGACAGAAAAACCGCCAATATCCATAGTCCAGTAAGGCATGCCCGAAAGTGAAAAGTTTACACCTGCACCGATCTGGGTTTTCATATCTTCCCATCTCGAAGCGATATCACCACTCCAGGCCACAGCGGCATATCTTTGCAAGCCAGCATATGCAGACCGTGTTAAAATAAACACCCTGTTTTCGTTATTCACTTTACGCTGTCCTTCGTAAACGCCTTTAGCATTAACCAATGGAAATGCATTAAAGTAAGTTGTAGATGATCCTTCATAGGTCGGGTTCATCAGGTCCTTTCTAATCTCTACCGGTAAATTCGAATGCATGTCTGGCTCCGTCGCATCCATCCACCAGGCATCTATACCTTTACTATATAACCTTTTGTTCATCAACTCCCAAAAGGCTGTTCTTGCTTTAGGATTAAAAGCATCATAGAATGTGTTTGAATATCCTTTGCCTATCCAGTCTACACGACCATCTGCAATATTTCTTTTATAAAGGAAATTTTGCTCGTTTAGCTTATCATAAATATCAAAGCCTTTATTGAACTTAGGCCAAACTGATATCATCAGATTCACATTTTGTTTATGAAGAGATTTGATCATCCCATCAGGATCAGCAAAACGCTCGGGATCAAATTGCTGGCTACCCCATTCCGGTTGCTTCCAGTATGACCAATCCAATACAATATTATCAAGCGGGATTTTTTTGTCGCGGAATGTTTTTACAGTTGATAAAATCTCATCCTGCGTTTTGTAGCGTTCCCTGCTTTGCCAAAAGCCCATTGCCCATTTTGGCATTAAAACGGCCTTACCTGTTACCGTGCGGTAACCACTGATTACCTGATCGGCATTTGCACCCTGAATAAAATAGTAATTAACAGCGTTGCCAGATTCAGAACTTAGCGCAAAGGTATTCATTAACGATTTTGGCAAAGGAGGCAAACAGGTTAGTCCCAGGTAAGATTCTGCACCATCTGGTATCCATTCAATCTTAATTTTAGTCTTCTTGTTCTTTTTTAATTCCAGATCTAATATTGCCGATCCTGAATTCCATGCCTGACGCCAAAAATCGGCAACAAGTTTGTCATCAAACCAAACTTTAATATAACCGGCGTATTTTAACTGGAGCTGGTAGAGTCCTTCCAGTTCACTTGCTACAGCACCCTCATAATGCACCACTGCATCCTGCATCTTTACGGTCGAAGGAAACTTATGCTGATCTGTTAACCAGTTTATGGATAGTTCAGATATTGGTTGTTTAAGCAGTACCTTGTCGGGGTCAGTTTTTGAGGTATAAGTAGCTGTAAGCCATCCTTCATCACCTTCTTTAGAAAATAATTTCAGTGCAGTTAAAGGCTGATAATCTCTGATATCGCCCGCACGGGTGATGGAGTAATTATCCCAAAGTAGTCCATAACCCTTATTAGAAACAAAAAAGGGAACCCCTATTTCTGTATTATACTGTACAAGATCTACCCTGCGCCCATTATAATTTACCAGGCCTTGCTGGTGCTGTCCCAAACCATAATACGCTTCATTTTCCTGTGCATCAAACAACTGCGAAACCTGATAAGATGGTTCTCCGCTAAATACCTTAGGAATAAGTGAAAGGCCTTCATTTTTTGTTTGGGCAAGCAGCACTTTACCACTGGAATCACGATAGGTGATTAAACCGGTTTTTGTAGACACATCAACTTTTAATGATGAAGTACTTAAGGTCACCTGATCCGGTGATTTGGTTGTTGTAAATTTAACAGCATCATCTGAAAGTTTAACAGCCATTAAACTTTTGTCATCGGGAAACTTTTCAGTTGCAATTGCAGTAACATGAATAATCTTATCGGATAATGGTTGAAGCTTTATTTTTTTAATTCCTGAGGCAGAATGTTGAATGGGAATTTCAATCCCTGAGTTTGTTTGCGCATTATCTTTTACTTGCCCGCTTACATTTATATATAGTAACATACTACCTATAAACATCACGGAGCTCACCCTAATTTTTTGCATAGAAATAAATACTGTTTATACCTGGTTTATTTATTTCTAAAGGTATACGCAAGCAAAAAACGGGAGGGCATTCAAATGATAACAATTAGGTATTCATATGTTAACAAATGGCCCAATATGAATGTTAAACCGGCTCTTGATCGGGTTTTGTTAAAGCATAGGCTGATGGCAGCATATTGAATTCCTGCTTAAAATATTTACTGAAATGTTTAGGATTACTGAAGCCTACTTCATATGCTACCTCGGCAATGGTCATTTGAGATTTTAGCAGCAAAGGTTTAGATTTTAGCAACCTGTAAGAGCGTATATATTCTACAGGAGATTTACCGGTAAGCGGAAGCACTTTTTTATATAAACCTACCCTGCTCATATTCATATCTGCACTTAACTGGTCAACAGTATACGCAGAGTCTGCCAAATGTTTTTCTATATGAAAAGACAACTGTCTGATGAACTTATCATCAACAGATTCAATTTCTGATTCTAATGGTTTAAACTCAACCTGTTTTTGATAGGTCTTTTTTGAAAGTGCCTGCTGCTGTAACAGGTTCCTTATTTTCGACAAAAGAATCTCAAAGTTGAAAGGCTTGGTCATGTAGTCACTGGCACCGGTTTCCAAACCTGTCAGCTGTTCATCTTCAGTGGTCAACGCTGTAAGTAAAATAACAGGCAAATGAGCGGTGCGTTTATCTGCTTTAATTTTCCGGCACAGATCAATGCCATTCATTTCAGGCATACTCACATCGCTAACAATCAAATCAGGATGTACGGAAAGTATTTTTTGCCAACCCTCTTTGCCATTGGCAGCCTCGGCTATCTGGTAGTATTCTTTTAAGTTATCCTTTAAATAAAACCTAAAATCCTCGTTATCTTCCACCAGCATCAGCACAGGCTTTTTACTTTTCCATACAAATTTGGGATCGTTTACCTCATCTTCTCTTACTCCTGCAGTAATTAGCAGATCAAGCTTAGGTTCCGGAGCAGAAGTTTCTATATCTGCTTTAGGAAATACCAGACTAACTGTAAACTCAGTCCCTTCATTCACAATACTGTCAACCGTAATGTGACCTCCATGCAGGCGTACAAACTCCCGGGTAATCGACAACCCTATCCCACTTCCCTGATTAACAATAGAGTCAGGAACATCGTTTTGAAAAAACCTTTCGAATATCCTTGCCTTGTTATCCTCAGGGATACCAATGCCGGTATCAGACACTTTAAGAATCAGTTCAGTTTGTTTCTGTTCATTAACGGTAGTGAGCAAACTTACTTTTACCTTGCCTCCTTGTGGCGTGAACTTAAAGGCATTTGAAAGCAGATTAAATAATATTCTTTCAATTTTATCATGATCAAAAAAGGTAATCAGACCTTTCCTATCAGTCTGAAAACTAAAACTGATGTTCTTTCTGTCAGCTATATCACTAAAAGAAAATGACAGTTCCTGAATAAAAGCAATAATGTCCCCGGTTTTAGGGTGCAATTTTAATTCGTGCACCTCCATTCTCCTGAAATCCAACAATTGATTTACCAGATTCAACAGGCGGCGCCCGTTCCGATGAATCATTTGAAGTTGCGGCCTTTCTGCGTCCTGAGCCTGTTTAATCAGTTTCTCAAGAGGGGTAATAATTAATGATAACGGAGTTCTGAATTCATGACTTACATTGGTAAGAAACTTTATCTTAAGCAGATCCAGATCATGCATCCGTTTTGCCTGTTGCCGCTCCTGTTCTATTAAAAACTCTTTCTTTATCCGTTGAATACCCCTATGCCTGATAAAAAGCAAGGTACCCCCAATTAGCAACACGTAAATGATATAAGCAAGTGTCGTTCTCCAGAAAGGAGGCATAATGGTAATGTTAAGGCTAGTTTCGTTATTAATCCAGTTCCCCGAAGCATCAGTGGAAACCACCTTAAAAGTATAATCACCCGGATCAATATTGGTATAGGTGGCCAATCGGTTATTCCCCTGGAGTTCCTGCCAGTGCTGATCAAACCCTTCCAGTTTATACCGATATTTTATTTTTTGAGGATTAAAGAAATTCAGAGCTGCAAACTCCAATGCAAATCCATTCTGACTATGGTTCAGCTTTAAATCTTTTGTAAAAATGATCGACTTATTTAATAACACCCTCCCGTTTACCTGATCATTTATGCCAATGCTCCTGTTAGAAATCTGCAGATCGGTAAGTACTATAACAGGTTTAGCATTATCATTTCTAATGTCAGCCGGTTTAAAAAGATTAAAGCCATTTGCCCCTCCAAACAACAATTCTCCTGATCTGGTCTTATACCCCGCATTGGCATTAAATGCATTGCCCTGTAAACCATCCTGCTCATCGTACTTACGAAAAGTGTAAGAGAATTTGTTTTTATCTATCTTTTTAACAATGATCTCGAACAAACCATTCGCGGTACTTACCCAAAGGTTTTTGTCGTTATCCTCAACCACTTTTAAGGTGGTCATTTCGGTAAGCCCATCTTTACTATCGAAATTACGGAACTGTCCGGATTCAGGATTTAACCTGCTTAATCCATCTCTTGTAGAAATCCATATAAAACCATAGCTATCCTCCATTATGCCATAAACAACGTTATTAGTCAATAACTTTTTATCACCCGGTTTGCTTTTATAATGAATAAACCTGCCATCTGTTGTCATTTCATCAACACCATCTGCACTGCCTATCCAGATACTGCCCTTGTTATCCTCTATTAAACAGGAGAGCGAATTCGAAATTATGCCATTCTTATCTCCTAATTTTTTATGGATAAAAACGCCTTTAGCTCTATCAAATTTATCCAATCCTCCACCTAAGGTTGCAACCCATAAGTTTCCCCTTCTGTCTTCAAGAATATCCCATACCCGATCGTCGGCAAGGCTGGTTACATCCTGATCATTATGTTTATAATTGGTAAACTTCGCACCATCAAAACTGCTTAATCCGCCAAAATAAGTACCCACCCATAGTTTTTTTTGATGATCTATAAACAGCGCTACAATAATATCGTTGCTCAAACTGTTTTGGTTTCCGGACTCATGCACATACCTTTTAAATTGTCCGGTTTTTCTATTAAAATAAAATAGCCCACCCCCATTAGTGCCAATCCAGATATTACCGTGTTCATCTTCTACAAAACGGTTTACGTCATCATAGGTAAGCCCGTGTGGGTTTCCATTCTGATGCTTGTAGAGTGGGAATTTTAGGATCTTTTCATGATAAAAACTAACACCTTTTTTAAAAGTACCTACCCATATTATACCAGAACGATCTTTATATAAGGTAACAATGGCATTTTGACCAATACTTTTAATGTCGTCTTCTTTATTAACAAGATACCTGACACTAAAATTTCTTTTGTCCAGCAGGTTTACGCCACCATGATCCGTACCTATCCAAATTAATCCTTTATCATCCTGAATAATACTGCTGATCAGGTTATTATTGAGCCCATTTGGCACCTTGTCTATAAATCTGATTTTTCCTGTTTTCGTTTCATAAAAATCTATCCCTCGCTGGCTGTTTAAAGTATAGACCCAAAGGTCAGATGCATTGTCTACAAACAATTTAAAGTTCTGAGAAGCTGCAGTATCGTCATGTTTAAATACAGAAATACGCTTTTGAACCTTTCCCGTAGAACTATTAAGCAGTTCAATGGTTTTATCTGTATGAATAACCCAAATATCCCCATTGGGTGCTTTATATAGTGCTGAAACCGGGGAACCAGAAAGCTCAGAACCTATCTTTGCATTTGGTTTTAAGTGAATACTTTTTTTACTAACAGTATCATATTTAAAAATGCCTTCGGCCCCGGCATTAAACCAAAAACCGTCTGCATTGTCTTTTATTACCTCTATGATCTTTTTAGCAGAGATGTTTAAAGTTTTCAGGTAAGGTTTTACATCCCTTATAAAACTTTGGGTTTCGGCATTATAGATATTGGCGCCATTCTTAGTATCCAGATAGAGTTTATTATCAGGCAGTTCAAAGATATTGGCAATAAAATCATCGCTTAATGACTTGGTGTCTCGTGGATCGTGCTTAAAAATCTTAATCTGCTGTCCATCAAAACGATTTAATCCGGAAAGGGTACCAATCCATATAAAACCTTTGCTGTCTTTAAAAACTGTATTAACTTGATTATGAGAAAGTCCATTAGATAGATTTATAGCCGAAAATTGAATCTGCCCTTGTTGAGCATAGCCAATAAACGAAATCAGAAAGAAGATTAATACAATTATGTTTTTTCTTGCAAACATTAAAGATTCATTTTATAAAATTCGTGCATGGTATTCTTTAAGGCAGAATAAAGCGTTTTAAAGATCATAAAATTCCTCAAATAAACATCTCCGTTTTTGGGGTTTGTTTTAACCATTTTTGGCTCTTTAATGGATAAATCAGCGTAATCTGTAATCAAACCAAGGGCTTTCATTGCCAACAGGGATGCCCCAACCGCCGAAGCATCTTCAGTTTGCGTAATCACAAGATCTTTTCCGGTAATATCAGCCATCATCTGCATCCAGGTTTCTGATTTTACAATACCTCCGCTGATATTGATCTGTTTGATAGCTTCAGCATTTTCCTGCATGGCATCAAGAACATCGTACATTGAATAGCAGATTCCTTCCAGCACCGCTCTGGAAAAATGGGCTTTTTCATGCTCAAGCTTTACACCAAAGAACACACCACAACTTTCACTATCCCATATCGGAGCACGATCTCCGGTCAGGTAAGGTAAAAAAAGCAAGCCCTTACTTCCTGCAGCTATGCTTGCAATTTCTCCAAAAAGCTGCTCATAGTCTGCTTCTCCAAGCTCATGCTTAATGTTATTTTTTATCCACCATTGTAAGGCAATGCCACCATTGTTTATTGGCCCACCGCAAATAAAAGTATCCTTATCCAGAATATAGCTAAATGTCATCGCCTTTTCGTTCGGCAGAGGCTTATCGCTGGCTATGCGTACTGCACCGCTTGTGCCTATGGTCATTACTGCAATGCCTGGCTTAATACCGCCACTTCCCAGATTGGCCATACAACCATCACTTGCACCTATTACCACAGGAATACCAGTATTAAGAAATTTAGTATAATCTGTTTGTACAGGTTCAGAAAGCATTTTAGGATCAATCCCTGTAATATTCAGTGAATCTTTATGCCAGCTTAGCTGAGTGATGTTAAACAAACCCGTACAAGAGGCAATAGAGTAATCTATCTTAAATTCTTTGAAAAGTTTATACCAAATGTATTCTTTTATTGAAATGAACTTGTGCGTTTGGCTAAACAAATCCGGGTTATTCTCCTTTAGCCAAATGATCTTGCATAAAGGCGACATGGCATGCAACGGTGTGCCTGTTGCTTTGTAAATAGATAAGCCAATTTCAGAATTCCTTAATCTTTTGGCAATTTCAGCACTTCTGTTATCGGCCCAGGTAATCATAGGAGCCAGCGCTTTACCATTTTCATCAACCGGCATCAGGCTGTGCATGGCACTGCTAAGGGATATTGCTTTTGGCATATTGCCAATCTCAGCAATCATCCCATCCATGCTTTTCTTAAAAGCATCCCAAATCTCTTCCGGATTCTGTTCATGATAACCGGGATGTGGCGAGGTAAAAGAATAATGATGCTGAAAAGCACCGAATGATTTGCATTTAGTATCTACAGCAACTGCTTTTACACTCCCCGTACCGATATCTATTCCTAAAACATAATCCATAATTACAATTTAACATTGCAAGATAGAAAATGAATGATAACTATTTCTTTCTGGCAAGATCCAGTGCTGCAGTTATTGTGTAATATTTTGCAATCATATTGGGTACTTCCCAGGATGGTATGTCTTTATTTTTCAGGTAACTCAAAAACTTTTCGGTTACACGGGCAAAATGTGCTTCGTGCCCTTCTTTGTATTTATCTGGAATATTAACCCACCATCCTGTTTTTGTTTTTGTAAGGGAAATGCCCGGAAACTTACCCTGCAAATTTTTAACCTGCTCATTTAGAGTCGCCTCAAAAGTAGCATCCTTTGAATTGACAGCCTCAATATACAGTTCAGGTTTAAACTTCTGCTCGGCTCCCTGTTTTATAATAAGATTAGCCTTTGTACCGCGCATAATAGAATAGTGCGTATCGCCAGTACCTTCAGGCGCTTTATAATTCCACTTTACAGAAACTTTAGCATGTACACCACGCAGTTTATAATTGATCTCTCCATTTGAATACACTTTAAGAATACTGTCGTTCACCACATCCTTTTTAAGATAATCTGGAAATACTGTAGATTTGGTGACGGTATTAAATTGACTAAGAGTCAGGTCAGTAGCCGATCTTTTAGCCGAAACCAATTGAATATCTGTTTTGTAGTCAATAGTCTGATCCGGAAAACATTCCCATTGCACCAAATCAACCAAATGTGTAGTTACATCTACAATCCCCTCCCCTTCCTGGGCCACATCCATAAACCATGCAGGTCTTACCAGGACACTTCCCGAAACATACTTATAAAAATAATGAACACTTTCTTTAGTAACCGCAGGGTTATCAGGTGTACCCTTTTCAAGCATACCGAAAACTTCGGGGATCATTGAAAATTCTCTTTGCAACATGGTGGTGATCTCATAACGTTCTGTCATAATATCATACAACAACAGCTGCTTTTCTGCTGCCGTTTTAAATGCATTTTTCAAAACTTCAAAACTAGCTCCGTCAATAGCCATTGGCTTATCAGCCAGAACGTTCAGCCCGGCTTCAACCGATCTTTTTATGTAATTTGTTTTTTTCTGGTTGTTCCCTGCCAAAACAACAACGTTGCCTTTCTTTTCGGCAATCATTTTTTCAAGATAGTCATCACCCAGATAAACCTTTTCATCCCACGTGGTTGGATCATCTGCACGTTTATTATATGCTTCAATTTTTGACAGGTGTAACTCCACGTCATTTCCCTTCGGTGCATATACATGCACCGTAGAATCAACACCTTCATACATTGATTTTTGAACCAATGCAGCATGGAAATGTCCTGGATCAAGCGTAATCAGCTTCACAGCATTATCTTCCTGTTTCTTAGGCTGGCTGCATCCTGCCAATACAATTAATGGGATCATTATTAGTTTACTTTTCATAGTTTAACTCTTTTTACCAAGAATATAGTTGGTACCATAAGGATAACGCTGTGGCCTCGACAATAATTTATTGGCTTCCACATTATCTTTAAAAACTTCTTTTTTAGGATCCCAATATAGCTTTTTTGGAGATTTCATTGCAGCATGAGCAACCAAACAAGCACTACAAGAACGATGCGCAACTTCGGCCGGGCTAATAGTTGGCTTTCCACTTTCAATACAATCCAGCCAGTTACCATGTTGCTCAGGACTTTCGTACAAATGAATCTCATTTGCCTCTATTTTCGAGGTAAGGATCGCCGGATCACTTGCATAAAATGCCTTATTCTCTTTCCCTCCTGATCCAGGGTCTGTACTTGTGACTCCTACATTTCCTCTCGAAACAAAGATCCATCCATTACTACCTTCAAACCTTACACCATTAGGATTTTTACTATTCATAACCATGTTTACTCCATTTGCATACTTTGCATGAACTTCATAATCGCCATGCACATTCCACAAACCTTCTTTAGGAAACTCTGCGTGGGCCTCAATTTCAATTGGGCCTGTATGCTCAGTATTCATTCCCCAATGGGCAATATCAATATGATGTACCCCCCAGCCGGTAATCATTCCGGCACCAAACTGCTCTAATCTTAACCACCCGCCCCTGGATTCGGGATCTGTTTGTGAATGAACACGATCCTGAGTATAATAAATATACGGTGTTGAGCCAAGCCACATATCATAATTAAAGTTTGCAGGAATTGGCATTTCTGTAGCTATTCCACCAGAAGGATCAGCGGGCAAACCAATTTGTACACTTTGAAGTTTGCCTATTCGGCCATTTCTTACCAGCTCACATGCTCTCTTAAACTGAGGCCATGGATTAACGGAACGCTGTTGACTACCTAACTGAAAGGTAACCCCCGATTTCCTCACCATATCGCTCATCATTCTACCCTCTTCAATTGTTAATGAAGTTGGTTTTTGAAGATAGATGTGTTTACCGGCAAGGGCAGCCTCAATTGCAGGCTGGGCATGCCAATGATCTGGAGTGCTTATCATAACTGCATCAATATCCTTATTGGCTAACAGATCATGATAATCATCATAAGTTTTAATATCTATATAATTAGCATTGCCGGTTTTCTTGGTATACCAACCTTCTACAAGCTGCTTTCCGCTCTTTAACCTATTGCCATCCAGATCTGCTATTGCAACAATACGGGCCTTATCATATTTAAATGTTTCAGCCAGGTCATGCGTGCGGGCAATCCGGCCGCAGCCTATCTGTCCTATATTAATTTTATTACTTGGTGCATTTTTACCAAACACAGAAGCAGGAACTATAGTTGGGAAGCCAGTCATAGCCACAGAGGTAACAACAGCACTTTTCACGGCAGTTTTCATAAAATCTCTTCTACTATATGGATGTTTTTCATTTTCGTTCATCATATGATTTAGGTTTTTTTGTTAATATTTGGTTAGTAACGCACCGGCGTATTTCTGGAATCTGCGTATGCTTTGGTATAATCTAATTTTTTAAACTGACCTGCAACATAGTTTATGCCCTGCAGGATATGCTTGATAAAAACAGGATCTTCATAGTTTTCTTTATCATGACCAAGGGCAGTAATCCAGATATTTCCCCCGTCAAACTGCTGATACCACACCGCAGGATATAACTCTGAAAATGGGACCGAATATTCTTTGATTTTCGCTGCGTCTGCAGGGTTGGATGAATCTAATGAAGTAAAGTCATGTGCCATGATCACTTTAATGCCTGGATAAAGTTCTTTAGCAAAATAGCATTCGTCTTTCCTTTCCCAAACCTTTGGCAAACCAGCAACAGAAGGATGCGAAGGATCAATTACTTTTACATTAAACTTTTGATTTCTGGCATGCCAGGCAAAGGTACCACCCAGCATTTGTTTAAACCACTGCCAGTTTCGTTCGGTACCGGTTACAGAGTGCAAACCAACAAAACCACCACCAGCCTCTATATATCTTCTAAATACTAACCGCTGCTGGTCTGTATCAAAAACATCATTATTAGTACTTGGAAAAATCAATAAGGTATACTGCTTTAAATTTGCCTCTGTAAAAACAGCCGGATCATCAGACACATCGGTGTCAAATCCATTTTCTTTACCTAATTTCTGAATACATTTTACTGCGTAAGGAATATTGTCGTGCACAAAGCCTTTCCCATTTTTGGTGTACACCAGCACTTTTACTTTTTTTAGAATAGTGGCTTTTTCTACAGCCATTGCAAATGGAATACATAATATCCATAGGGCAGAAAGCAGGATAGTGGCTTTGAATTTAAATCTTAAAATTGATACGTTCATTTGTTTGAATTAAGTGGGTTTAATTTTATTTTAATTGCGGGCGGACTGGTAAAATCACCCCATGCCGCCTCAGCACGTTCTTTGGATGTATGGCCATTATATACCAGGAACCTGTATTTAAGTGTATAGGTTTTCCCTTTTTCCAATAACCAGTCTTTATCTTTTGTTGGCGAGAAATTAGCATAAACATCTCCTCTTCCGTTCATATTTTCAGGCCAGATCCTTAATGGCTCCGGGTAATTGTAATTGGTAGGATAAGACATCATTACAGCACCTGCATAATCATCATCTATCTTTCCCTGCAAAATAACCCAGCGTGCTTTTGTACCATCTGCATCTTTTCTTGTTTTTCCCTCGGATGTCAGGGTTTCGCTATTTTCTTTACTCCACTTTTCTGTGGCACGCCAGCCCAAACCACCATAACGATACTCCTTAAGCAATACAGGCTCATCGCTAGCACAGTTCAGCTGAATGGTGATATCTGCAATATAGTAATCCTCATTTTTTTGAGGCTGAAAAATCCTTACCGATTGCAACTCGTTAAGTGCTACTTTTTCTGTTCCATCTTTTTTAAAAACAACATGATCGTGCAGTGTCTGATACTCTGCATACACAGGGCCCGCATTTACCGAAACAAAATCAACAAACCTTACAGTGCCCTTTCGGTCTTTAAGGTTCCAGAAGTCTACCGTATCACCTTCAAACACCACATGGGTCCAGGGGTTCCATAACCCATAATGATGGTAATGATCAGGAGCTTGTATCCTTGTTAATTCTTGTCCGTGAGGGGACCATAAAGGATGTATAAACCCACTTCTTTTAAAAGCCGTATCTATTCCCTTTGGAGGATACACTGTTTTGTAATTGTACCGGAGTAAATTTTTATTGCCGTTACTTATTGTCAACGCTCCATCTTCGCGGATAGCCTTAATGTGATCTGCAGACTTAAGTGGCTTTCCCTTTTCCAAAGCAAAGACAACGGGTACAGCAGCAGGCTTTGCCAGCCAATGTAAAATCCGCTTCCCTTTATTTTCAATCTGGTAAGCTACAGGAGTTTTTTTATTGCCTTGTATTGCTACTAAACTGATAACACTATCAGGCAAAGTAGTAATCGCATCCAGATCTACCTGAACATGAATCTCTTTTTCTGGAGTTCTTTTCTTTAGATCGACCTCAAGGGTGGCAATTCTCTGGGCATGTAAAGGTGTTAGCATTGCTGAAAAAACAATAAAACAACCAAACCTAACTAAAATTCTCTTTTCTATGTTTATCATTAGATTCTATTCAATTTTATCAAGTGGCGGAATATTACTTTCAGCGCCTGAATATCCTTTATTTTGGTTAATATGCCCCAAAACGTTTGCTCTTATTCCTGCCTGAGGCACAGGCCATAATACATGGTACGGGCTCATTGTATACTGATCGCCATGGTTTGTTCTAACTCCATTTTTATAGAAAACATTCTTTTCTTTAACCCTGTCGTAAAAGAAATTGTTCTCCGAAAAATTAGTCAGGTTATAAGCTTTACCATTATACGCAGTTTTTCCTGTAAGTGCAAAAATATAAGCAATGCGGGTAAGCTCTGTTTTTCTTGGTTCTTCGTAATAAAGCTCGCGGGCTCTTTCATCCAGGATGGTTCCAATATTTATCTTATCCGGAGTATACGGTGCTGCATTGGCCCGGGCCCTTATTTTATTGATGTCAGCCGCCGCATTTGCCAAATCATCTTTCCAGTAATAAGCCTCTGCGCGCAGAAGATAAGTTTCGGCAATTCTAAATACGTACCAGTCGGTATGGCCACCCTGCATTGGTGCATTTTCAAAATCAGGGACAAACAATTTATATTGTGGCCAGCCAAAATAACTTCTTATCGTATCGGTAACTAAAAGTCCTCCTGCAGCATTACGCAGCCTTACGGGCTTGTTGTAATATTCCGGATCACTGGTTTTCAAAGCCGGATCATTATAAACAAGATCTTCCATGTTCATCCAGTTTCCCTTAATGTGTCTCAGATCATTTGGATCATCCCAGATTGCCTGTGTACTGTAAGAAGTTCCACGACAGCGGCCTATTCCTCTTCCATAAAGGTTCGATTGTGTAATCTCCAGATTAATCCCATCATTGGTTCCTCTTTTCCCATTTGGCGTATTGATATTGGAGCCCCAAAGCGGTACAGTTTGGCGCATAATTTTCATTCCACCATCATATCCGCCGTCAACCTGCCTGTCTATAATCATAAATAGACCCTCCTTATTTTCGTTTAATGATTTATTCTCAGGCCTGTGAAGATCCCATACCAGATTCTTGGTAGCGTCTGATTTTGTTGCGCCAAAGCGGGCAGTCATTAACGAATAAGGACTTCCGTTTATCACTGCATTGGCAGATGCTATGGCATCATCGAATTTCCCAAGGCTTAAGTTAACCTTTGTAAGCAAGTGGTTAATGGCTCCTTTTGTTACCTCACCTTTATTCACATTATCTGTCACCCATTTTGCGGCAAACTCCAGATCTTCCTTCATCTTTTGAAGAATTACCTCTCTTTTGGTGGTATAAAAATCAACTTTGGGGGTCGAGATTTCATTTAAAACCAATGGTACATCACCAAACTGATTTACCAATCTGTAATAACGAAATGCGCGGTGAAAATAAGCTGACCCAAGGATGGCATTGCGTTCTGCCTCATCTTTATATTTAGCATTATCTATCCGGGTAATTACTGTATTTGCATACTTAATACCCTTGTATCCCTCATCCCAATAATAACCGATCTTGTTAAAATCTACCGAATTGAGGTTGGCATCAGGAGTAATCAGTAAATTTAAATCCTGCGCCGGACCGGATTTATCGGTCGTTCCTTCCACCGCTACCTCCGAAAATATCTGTTCAGTTATCCATGGCGCACCATCACCATAATATTCATTCCTTAAATTTCTGGCGCAGGCTACCAACGCTGCCCGAAGACCCGCTGCATCAATATAAGCGTTTTCAGGTGTATAAATAGAAAGGGGTTCCGGCTCTAAAAAACTTTTCTTACAACCTACACTGAACAGCATCGCTGAGGCTAAGCAGGCAAATGATATTTTATATATATTTTTCATCGTCTTAGTTGTTAATTGGATTTACACTATAGGGTTACATTTAAGCCTAACGTTACGTATCTGGGTGTAGGGTTCTTATTCTGAGGATCCCAGTATTCCCAATCAGGTGCATAGATGGCGGCATTCTGAACTGTGGTAAAAATCCGGACATTATTAAGCTTACCTTTCTGAACAAGTGTTTTAGGTAAGGTGTATGCTAAAGAAACATTATCTAACCTGATGAATGATGTTTTGCGGTACACGCTATAATTAGCACTGCCGTTACTTGAGTATAATCGTGCATAGTCGTTAATCGGATTCTCTGGTGTCCAGTAAGGCAGCTTGTAAGAATTTTGTCTGTCCTGAAATCCGCTGTTATTTTTAGCTTCATTATAATCAGTCATTGCTCCCCAGTAAGAGTACATAGAGAACGAGAAGTCAAAGTTTTTAAGGAATGTAAATTCGTTCCTCATTGAGGCGGTGAATTTAGGAGATCTTGATCCCAGGAATTGCTTATCCGCATCTGTAAATTTATAATCACCGTTTACATCCTGTACTTTAAAATCGCCGGGTTTCACACCATATTTTGCAGCCTCAGCAACTTCATTTTGCTGCCATACCCCAAGAACCTTAAGATCCCATATAGCGTTGATATCTTTTCCAAGGAACCATCCATTTCCGGGGTCATCTCTTTCAATTTTACCAATTACATTCCCCTTGTCATCCAGCTGGTTAACCTCACCAAACAAGTGCTCAATTTTGTTCCTGTTTAAAGCAAAATTCACCGAGGTTCTCCACCTAAAATTCTCATTCTTAATGTTGTTGCTGTTCAGGGATACTTCAAAGCCTGTATTGGTTACATTTCCAAGATTTGATGCCACATTGAAAAACCCTGTTACATTTGGCAATGCGCGTAAAAGCAGCAAATCTGTTGTGTTCTTTTTATACACATCAACAGATCCGTCTATACGGTTATTAAAAATAGAAAAATCAAGACCTCCGTTAAACGAGGCAGTACTCTCCCATCTTAGATCTTTATTAGTCATTCTATCCACATACAGCTGCGAAACAGGCACCAGTATACCTGCACTATTTACATACAGATACTTACCGGTATTAAGATTAGACAACGCAAGGTATCCATCTATGTCTCTGTTACCCACAGAACCATAAGATAAACGCAGTTTTGCATAATTTAACCAACTAACAGATTTCATAAAACCCTCATCGCTAAATACCCATCCCAAAGCTACGGAAGGGAAAGTAGCACGTGGATTTCTTTGCCCGAAAGCAGAGTAACCATCTCTGCGAATTGTAGCGGTTAACATATACTTACTTTTAAGCGTATAGTTTAATCTGCCCATTAAAGCGTCGCCTGTGGTTACCATATCGGTACTGCTAACAATCGGTTTTACACCAGAGCCTATATTGTGATATCCTAGAATATCATTTGGATCGAAGCCTTCATTTTCTACCTTACCTGAGGTTTGCTTTAGTTTTTCGGCGTTTAATAAAAAGGTCACATCAAACTGGTGTATTTTATCAAATGTTTTATTCCATTTTAACACATTGTCGATTTGCCAGTTAAAACGAGTTGTCTCTATACGGTTAGCAAAACCTTTTCTCGCAACATAATCAACATGCAATGCAGAATAATGGTTAAATTCTCTGGTCTGATCATAACTTGGCGTAACATTTACAGAGTAAGAAAAGCCAAAAGGTAAGTCTCCTTTTAAATAAATTGTTGAAAAAATAGTGTTGTATTTCAGTAAACGCTCACGATAAACATTATCCATAAATGGATTTCTGTTATTCCCTAAGTCATCATTCGGGCTAGGCCTTAAGGTTACACCGTCAGCGGCATACATTTCACCTAAAGGTGAAGCGTTTCTAACCTGACCAAAGTCTATTGGAACAGCACTTTCATCACGACTTGCATATTGGAAGTTAACGCCTACAGTAGCAAAGCTAGCTGCCTTGCCTTCCAGATTAAGGCGGGCACGGGCATTTTTGTATTGATCGCCAACTGTTAATCCATTATTATTGGTATAGCCTAAAGACAAATAGTAATTTACTTCTTCCTTTTTACCGGAAATGCCAATGGTATGGTCCTGTCTGAATCCATTTCTATAGATCAGATCTTCCCAATTGGTACTTTTACCTGCCTTATAATTAGCTATTTCTACGGGAAACATCTTTAACCTGGTTAGCCAGGTATCAACCGGATCTGAAGTTGCAGGAGTATTGTCGTAAGCAAACCATTGGGCCAGTGAAACATCCGATGGCAAAGCACGAGGATCATTAAAGCGATAAGGCTGACTGCCAATGGTTGCTGCATTGATACTTTTCAATACATCTGTACGCCAATTTACAAAGCCATTAGCATCGTAAACGTGCTCACTAACTTCACGGGATGCTTTACCAATAGTAGTATTAACCGTAATAACAGGCTTATCTGATCTGCCCTTTTTTGTGGTTACGATTACCACCCCACTAGCCGCTTTGGCTCCGTAAACCGCAGCCGAACTTGCATCTTTTAATACATCAATTGTTTCAATATCATTTGGATTGATGTCGCTTAACTGACCTGGATAAATTACACCATCTAATACCAGTAAAGGTGTTGTTCCTGCTGTTAAAGATGATCTTCCCCTTACCTGAAGATCAGAATTGCTACCCCCTTTTGGTGAAGCAGAAAAAGCAACATTTAACCCCGGAACATTACCTCTCAAAAGGTCCTGTACACTGTTTGGGTGCTGATTTTCAAGCTGAGTAGCCTTAACCTGCGATATAGCTCCGGTTAAATCCTTTTTTGATCTGGTACCATAACCTACCACCACCAATTCACTCAGATCATTTGCCGATTCTATTAATACCACATTAATAGAATTATTTGTTGCGGGAACTTCTTTTGTGTTATAACCAAGCGAGCTAAAAACCAATATGGCATTATCAGGAACACCCTTAAGAATGTATCGGCCCTCAGCATTTGTAAGAGTTCCGTTTTTAGAACCTTTTACAAGTACGCTAACGCCTGCTAAGGGTAAGTTTTTCTCGTCCATTACCCTTCCGGTGATGGTTTTATCAACTATACTTTCAAGCTTATTAGTTGTTCCCTGCTTTATTTTCAGGCCCATAGGGAGCCGTGAACCGTTATTAATTACAGCATGTGAAACGAATGGGAAACACATGATTATGGTTAAAATAGGACGCAGGAGTCTGCGAACGCGCAAAATATTGCCGTCTTGTAAATTTAGAAACATAATTGTATTATTATTTATTAAGAAATGAATAATTTTAATAGCACTGTGTGCATTCTAAATTCAGGAGGTATCTCGTTTAAGTTTGGTTGTCATATAGTTTAGTTTATATTAGGTTAGTAAATTAAAGTTAGGAATAAAATTCAAAAATGCAACCGATAGCACAAATGTTTTTAAATTTGTCTATCATTGAAAAATTAAAAGAGAGCTTACTTAAAAGCTAAAATAAATGCAAAACAAGCATTAACAAGGGATACAGCGGTAACATTTATATATAGCTAAAACCAAAAAACGATTAAAAATTTATTTAAAATGATCTAAATAATATGAATTCAACGCATCCGATTTCATTAAAATACATAAACTAATCCATTTAACGCCAAAAAGAAACCAAATAATGCAACAGAAAAAAGAAGTAACCATATATGATATCGCTGAAAAACTAAATCTTTCTGCAACTACAGTTAGCCGCGGATTAAAAGATCACCCTGCCATCAGCAAAAAAACAAAGAAGAGAATTAACGATACTGCTACAGAGATGGGGTATCGCTTTAATACTTTTGCAAGCAATCTCAGAAGCAAACGGACCAATACGATAGGAGTAATCATCCCGAAAATGAACAGCAGTTTCATGTCAGCAGTACTGGCGGGAATGGAAAAGGTTGCCAACGAAGCGAGCTACAATCTCATTATAAGTCAATCACTTGAGTCAGCAGAAAAAGAAGCTGTAAATGTAAAAACAATGTTCAACAATCGGGTTGATGGATTAATGGTATCAGTCGCATACGACACCGTAGGGGTTTCGCAATTTGATATATTAATAGAGAAAGGCATCCCTCTTCTATTTTTCGACCGGGCGCTTGATCACCCTCAATGCACCAGCATTGTGATTGATAATCACAAATCAGGCTACCTGGCTACACAACATTTAATAGAGCAAGGATGCAAAAACATAATCCACATTACAGGAAACCTTGCAAGAAATGTTTACGCCGACCGTCAGAAAGGATATGAATCTGCACTTAGGGAAGCCAGACTAAAGGTAAAGCCAGAAAACACCTTCATCACCGCACTGGATGAACAGGCAGGAATAGATTCAGCAAGAAACATACTGAAAATGAAATCATTACCAGACGGCGTTTTTGTTGACAACGACAACTGCGCTGTAAATTGCATGGCAAGCCTTATAAACGAAGGGATTAAAATACCAGAAGACATCGCTTTTATCGGCTTTAACAACGACCCGATCTCCAGAGTTATCAGACCAGCCCTCTCTACCATTAATTACCCGGGGTTTGAAATGGGAGAAATTGCTGCACACAAATTAATATCACACTTAAACGGACAACAAAGCATAAATTCAACCAATTCAATTATTTTACGATCGGAACTTATTGCACGGGATTCATCAAAAAAGATTAAATAATAAAAAAAATTCTTCATAAAATAATTATGCAACCGGTTGCATAATTATAAGTTTTTTGACTACATTAGTTTAATTTTATTACCTCTAAATCTCAAACCAACAATATCCATGAAAGATGAGCAAGAAAGAAAAATTGCAATCGTAACCGGCGGTGCATCGGGACTAGGCTTTGCCATAGCTGAAAAGTTTATAAAGAACAACATTTTCACTATACTGATTGGAAGAAACGAACAAAGACTGGCAAATGCACGCAAGCAATTTGGTGATCTTACCACAATAATTCCTTTTGATTTAAATAAATTAGGCGACATCCCTAAATTAGTCTCAGACATCAACTTAAAGTTCGGAAGAATTGATATTCTGGTTAATAATGCAGGTATAAATGCAAAAAAACCTCTTATAGAGGTAACTGACCAGGAATTTCACGAAGTTATTCACACAAATTTGTTATCAGTTTTTTCATTGACCCGTGAGGTATCTAAAATTATGGTTAGCCAAAAAGAAGGCTGTATTATAAATATCAGCTCTATGGCATCTCGATATGGCATTCCTAAAGTAATTGCTTATACCGCTGCTAAATCAGGGATTGAGGGAATGACAAAAGCAATGGCCGTTGAGCTTTCTCCGGAAGGCATCCGTGTAAACTGTATTGCCCCAGGCTTTATCGCTACTGATATGTCGGCCAAGGCACTAAATAATGATCCAGAACGGAAAAACAAAGTGCTTTCGCGTACCCCTATGGGAAAATTAGGTCTACCTTCTGATATTGGAGATGCTGCTTATTTCCTTGCATCTGATGCCGCTAAATTCATAACAGGCACTACCATACCTGTTGACGGTGGAAATTCAATCGGATTTTAAACAAAAATCTAAGCTGATATGATTAAAATGGAACAAACCTTAAGATGGTTCGGCCCTAACGATCCGGTTAGTCTGCAATACATCAGACAAAGTGGTGCTACAGGCGTAGTTACTGCATTACACCACATCCCGGTTGGTGAAATCTGGACTATAAATGAAATAGAAAAGAGAAAAACAGAAATATTGGAAGCAGGATTAACATGGACAGTTATCGAAAGCCTCCCTGTTCACGAGGATATCAAAAAAAGAAGCGGCAATTATAAAGCCTATATAGAAAACTATATGGCCAGCATGAAAAATGTTGCTGCCTGCGGCCTAAGAGTGATCACCTACAATTTCATGCCCATCTTAGATTGGATGCGTACCAACGTTTCATACCAACTAAGTGATGGCAGCAAAGCGCTTTACTTCGAAAAATCTGCTTTTATTGCTTTTGATCTTTTCCTGTTAAAAAGACCAAACGCAAAAAATGATTATCAACCGGAAGAGATCGAAAAGGCAGAACAAAGGTTCCTGACAATGAACACACAGGAAAAAGAAACCTTATATAAAAATGCATTACTTAGCCTCCCCGGTACAGATGAACCATTTACTCCGGGAGAGATTTTAACTGCATTAGAAACTTATAAAAACATTGACAATAAGAAACTAAAGGAAAACCTTTATGAATTCCTTAAAGAAATTACACCAATTGCAGAACAAACAGGATTGCAATTAGCCATTCATCCAGACGACCCCCCTTATTCTATTTTAGGACTTCCAAGAATCATGAGTACTGAAGCCGATGTCAGAGATATGCTTAATGAAGTTCCCTCTGCCAACAATGGCATATGCTTTTGCACAGGCTCTTTTGGTGCACGGGCAGACAATGATCTGCAGGGGATGATAAAAAGATTCGGCAACAATATTTTCTTTCTTCACCTGCGTAGTACCCAAAGAGACAAAGAAGGAAATTTCTACGAAGCCAATCATTTGGAAGGAGATGCAAATATGCCTGAAGTTGTTAAAGAAATTGTTGTGCTTCAACAGCACCTAAACAGATCAATTCCTATGCGACCCGACCATGGTCACCAAATGTTAGACGATCTAAATAAAAAGCATTATCCCGGCTATTCAATTATTGGCCGATTAAAGGGGCTAGCTGAATTGAGAGGCCTCGAAACTGGAATGCTGCACAGTTATCTTCCTTAAAGCAGCATTTTCAAACCATTTTAGCTTATGGTTGTTAATAAATAAAGAACTCTAATATTTTAAAAAAATGGGATTATTTAAAACTGCAATAATAGGCGCTGCAATATATGGCATAGTGAAATATGTTACTAAAAAAGACATCAATGGCCGTTCAATAGTTGATGACGTTAAAGAAAAAGCGCCAGAATGGATAGAAAAAGCAAAGAACTTAAAGGACGAACTGAGAGTAGAATTAGAAAAACAACGGTATTAGTACTTCATTTAATTACTTAGTTTTTTTAGGCACCCAAATAAAATAGACAGGGACTTTCTTAATATCCTTTGGTAGCCCTGTAGATGATTTCCGCCACCGCTTTTGTAGTTCCGATGGAGATATGGTCCGAAATTCCGGTGTTATAGATATACCCTTCATAAATCAGTAAAATTTAATACATTAAAATTACTAATATTTTTAGTAAAACAAAGTGATTTCTCCAATACTTATTAAAAAGTAGACACACCATCCACGTGAACTCCTTACCGAATGATCCGCCCTTTCTTCCTCTAAAAGCAAAAAATCTATTTCACGGGGGCCAGATAGTTAAATTTATTGAGTGCTGCAACCCAGGGAAGATTGCTCCTTACTATTCACCAGAAAATGGCCTCATGCATTGCCCTCGGGTCTGTTCAGAGTTTTTTAATGTTGTATATTTAATTCCCCTAAGTAAATCTCATGATGAATAAGTTATTTTTTTTAATGACCATACTGCTTACTTCAACTCAGATCGGAAGTGCACAGTCTGAACTTAAACCGGTCAACAGCGTCACCAAAAGTGATAGCGTGTGGATGCTGACCTACTTCCGCCAACGTTACCCAACAAGGATTGAAATCAACGCTAAAGGAGAGACCATTGAAGTACCCCTTGCAAATCCAATGCTGGTTGCTCAACTTCACATTGCTTTATCTACTGACGGACGCCACTGGAAAGCTTTAAATGACAATAAGCCCATTTGGAATCAGTTCATGAGAGATCAGTTTATTCACAGGGGGGCAGATGGTCTTTGGAGACTGATCGCAACAGGAGGAGGCCCAGAGAAACACCTGGGCCCCAGCGCAACTTACGCAACATCTAAAGACCTGATAAACTGGACCTTTAATAAATACCTATACCTCATGAAAGATGTTAAAGATGAATCTGGCGGGCTTGTAAAAAACATATGGGCTCCGGAATTCTTCTACGATGAAGCGACCAAAGAATATACTATTTTTTGGTCCTCTACCTTCAAGGACGCTGGGTGGAAAGAAAGCCGACTATGGTATTCCAAAACAACTGACTGGAAAAATTTCAGTCCCGCAAAAGTGATGTTTGCGCCCCCATATTCTGTAATTGATGGAACATTAATTAAAAATACTGGCGTATATTATCTATTTCATAAAGAGGAAGAATTTGGCGTAAAAACCGGAGAACGAAGAGGAATCAGGGTGGCTACTGCCAAGCACATCGAAGGTCCGTATAAAAATTTTGAAGGCGCATTGAACCGAGGACAGATTGCACCAACCATTACCGAAGGTCCCAGTGTAATGAAAGATCCACTAAAAAAGGGATGGTTGCTACTTTACGACTATCCCATGGTAGATAAATACGGTATATCCTCTTCAGCAGATCTTTTTAATTGGCGTCTGGAGAAAGATGTGTCCATGCCTGATGATGCAAGACATGGTAGTGTTTCAAAACTTACTGGAGCTGAAGCGCAAGCATTGCAAACCGCTTTTCCAAACACTAAATAGTTTACTAAAATAATAACACCATAAGCATCACCAAAGAGGAAATCTTATCGGATTACTGGTATGTTCTGAAGAAAACCACATTCAACTTCTTGTCTAAAAAAGGAATACAGGAAATGCTGAGCCGGGAAACTTATGATCGGGGAAACGGCGCCACTATCCTTCTGTACAACCAGACACTTCAGACGGTTATCCTTATCAAACAGTTTCGATTTCCGACATATGTTAATGGAAATATTACCGGCATGCTTATTGAAACTTGCGCTGGTTTACTGAACGAAAACAGCCCTGAGGAAGCCATTCGTAGAGAAACTGAAGAAGAAACCGACTATGTACTCTCCTCAGTAAAAAAAGTATTTGAGGTTTATATGAGTCCTGGCTCGGTTACCGAGAAACTATATTTCTTTATTGCAGAATATACCTCTGACATGAAAACCGAAACAGGGGGTGGTGTAGAAGATGAGGACATAGAAGTACTGGAACTCTCATTTCATACCGCGATGCAAATGATTGCAACTGGCGAAATTAAGGATGGGAAAACCATAATACTTCTTCAGCATCTGGCACTTTCAAAAATCATGGAATAAACGCTTTAAAAAGAGTCTATAACTTTAATGGTATCTTTTTACCTGTTTTGGCAGCAAGATAGATGGCATCTATAATTTTTAGATCTTTCAGTGCCTCTTCTCCATTAACAGGTACTATTGGCTCTTTACCTTCTAAAATAATTCCCGCCATTTCCTCCATCTGTACGGTTTGATGTGTAATATGAGGCTGCGTCAATTCACCTTTATGTGTACGCCCTTTTATAGGCCCATAGCCTGTAGAAGGCTGCATTTCGGCAAACCCCTTCTCTCCAACCAGGTAAAATCTATCCAAATAATTTATGTTATACGATGAAAGATATGAGGCCACTGCTCCACTGGGAAAGCCCATCTGAAATTGAATTGTTTCATCAACCCCCTCTTTAAATATTTGGGGATTTGTTTTGGTTTCCTGTGCGGTTACCCAAACAGGCTCTTCGCCAACCATATATCTGGAGCCATTTATGGCGTAAATACCAATATCCATCATTGCGCCCCCGCCTGCAAGCTTTTTATTCAGCCGCCATTGTGCTGGATCGCCAATTTTAAAGCCACACTGCCCTTGAAAAAACATGATCTTTCCAAATTCACCGGCATTTCTCAGGCGGATCACTTCAAGAGTTTTAGGCTCGAAATGCATCCTATAACCAACCAGCAACTTCACATTTGCCTTTTTACAGGCATCAATCATTTCTTGTCCTTCTTTAGCATTAACAGCCATTGGTTTTTCACAAATGACATGCTTACCTGCTTTAGCAACACGAATAACCTGATCATAATGAAGTGCATTAGGTGTAATTACATAAATTGCATCAATATCAGGGTTGTTCTTTATCTCATCAAAGTTCTCGTAGTTATAGCAGTTCTTTTCTGGAATGCTATACTTGGCCTGCCAGTCTTTAATTTTTGAAGGCGTACCACTAATTACACCTACCAGTTTCGCTTTAACACAAGATTTCATTGCTTCGGCAACACGGGTACCATAACCGCCAAGGCCCATAATTGCCACTCGCAAAACCGGACCATCATACAACTTTTCAGTTTTTGTAGTTGCCAATCCTGAAAGCGGCATAAAAGGTAAAACCAACGAAGAAATTCCAAGTTTTTGTAAAAAGTCGCGACGTGTATCCATAATTAAAATCGTTTTAAACCCAATTTACGGATTTTACCCATAAAAAAACATAAGTTTTACAGACTTAACACACTATAAACAAAAATGTTGACTTACATTTAGCTATTAAAAACGACCAAAAACTTATTATTTTAACCACTCTCTTATATGCGCCGCTTGCTGATTTTAATTGCCGTTATACTTTTTGCTAAGATCCAGGCTATAGCTCAGGTTATTTACCTCAACGACAAAACTCCTTATAGCAACCTAGGCAAACAAGTAACTTATATTGAAGACAAGACGGCATTATTAACGATTGACAAAGTTAAATTACTGGAAAAAGCCGGAAAATTTAAACCCGGCGAATCAAGCATATTAAATCTGGGAAATACAAAATCTGCATTTTGGATTAAAATAAGCTATGTTAATCAAAGCTCTGGCAAGGCTTATTTAATTGCAGACATGCCAAATATTGAATATATTGATTGCTATGCTGATCGTGCTGACGGAACATGGATTCATTACAAATCTGGGGCACTGAAATCTTCAAGTATTCTGGTAAAATCAGAAAATCGTTATACTTTCAGTTTACCTCAAAACGCTCATCAAACTGGTGTTCAGCATATTTTTTTAAGGGTTAAAACAGACAATTATCTGCCACTACCTTTAAAAATGGCTACTTCAGATACTTTAGTTTCTGGCCCTACCCTCAGAGACTATCTGGAAATTGTTTTTATGGGTGTTCTGCTTTCTTTATTTGTGTATAACATTTTCTTATACATGAACATGAGGGATAAATTATACCTGTATTACTGCTTGTATGTACCGGGGCTATTTATATATGTTTCTTTGTATTTAAGAGGTTACGCTTATCTCCTTAGCCCTAAAATAAGAGACATCATCAATATCTACCCACATGCTTTCCTGGCTGTAACAGTTGTTTTTGGAATTTTATTCTGCCGTCGTTTTCTCAACCTTCGTATAACTGCACCAAAGTTCTTAAAAATTTATCTGGCACTTATTTTCTTATGCGTCGGCTTATTTATTGTCAGCATTCTAGGGTATAAGGGAATAGCGGCTAACTATACCCAACTATTAATGTCGATTTCTGTTGTCACTTTATGGATTTCAGGATTTGCTGCTTACAGGGCAGGACACACTCCTGCAGGCTATTATATACTTGCATGGACTTTTATAGCCCTTGCCATCCTGGCCGTTATTTTAACCCTTGCAAAGCTATTTCCTTTTACTGATTACACCTTCGACCTCTTACCAATAGGATCGGCAATTGAATTGCTTTTGCTATCATTTGCAATGGGGTATCGTTACAACGCGGTATTTAAACGGGAGCAACAAACACGTGATGAAAATTTGATGTTAGTGAGTGATCAAAATCTGCATTTAGAAAATCTTGTTAAGGAGCGGACATTGAAGCTCAGCGAAACAATATCAGAACTGGAAATTTCGAATTCAGTAAAAAACAAGCTATTCTCTATCATTGCTCACGACCTTAGAAGCCCTTTTAATAGTTTGACAGGAATTTTTGCCCTTAAAGATATGGACATGCTAACTCTGGAAGATTATAAAATACTGCTAACAGAAAATCAAAAGCATATTGAAACAATTAACAGCTCTCTAAATAACCTGTTGTATTGGGCAAGGCGACAAATGGAAGTGGTAAATAGTGTACCCACCACATTTGAGCTTAAACCTTTTATCGAAAAATTACTTTTGGTTTATCTGCCGCTGATCCACAAGAAGGGGATATTGACAAATATAAACTTATCAGAATCTTTTTCAGCTTATGCTGATGAAGATCATGTACAACTTATTCTAAGGAATCTGATTGACAATGCAATTAAGTTTACACCTTCGGGTAACGACATTGGAATCACTTTAAAAAAGCAGGTTGATACGGTAGAAATTTGCGTATGGAATACGATCAATAATCCAGAGCAGTTTGACCTTGAAGACATTAGAAATCCAAAAACCGGAGGTGCAACCTATGGAACTGAAAACGAAAAAGGTATAGGTTTAGGCCTTACACTAATCAGAGAATATATTAAAGCTAACGACAGTAAATTGAACATTGACCTGCATGGAGATAAAGTATCTTTTAGCTTTGATTTACCTCTATCCAATTCCCATCTTCTCTAATCAGTTCAATCAGATCGTCAAGGGCACGAGCCGCATTTACGTTTTTCTTTACTACCTCTTTACCACGATAAAGTGTTATTTTATCTGGGCCGGTTCCTACGTAACCATAGTCGGCATCAGCCATCTCACCAGGCCCATTTACTATACAGCCCATAATACCAATTTTAATTCCTTTAAGGTGGTCTGTACGTGAGCGGATAAGCTGGGTGGTTTCCTGAAGATCAAAAAGTGTTCGTCCGCAACTTGGGCAGGAAATATATTCCGTTTTAGAAATTCGCGTACGGGTTGCCTGTAAAATACCAAAACTTGTTGCATTAATTAATGATAGCCCAATGGTTTCATCAGCACTTATCCATATGCCATCGCCAAGCCCGTCAGTAAACAAAGCCCCCATATCAGTAGCTGCATACAGCATCAGATCATCGGCATTAATACCAGAGTATTCTCTTTTTACAATAACCGGTATTTGCAAATTATGCTTCATCAGGGATACAAAAAACTCTCTTTGCATAGCCATACCATGTGCAGCAGTAGTTTCCAATACAACAATAACATTGGCTTGCAGTTTAGAAAGGTCTTTACTTAGCCCCTCTTCTGCTTTTATTTTTACAAGATTTAAGTACCCGTCCTTAACATCAGCAGCAATGTATTCTTCAAATGAAAATAAGGGGTGGCAATTGTTCTTGTCTTTTAAATTTAACCAGGTCTGATGGTTATAAACCTGCTTTAAATTACCTGGAAAAGAGAATGAAGGCAATGCATCACCAAGATAAACCATATCAGCAGCCTGATCGGCCATATTATATTTATCCAACCCAGCACTATACTTATAGCCAACTGCACTTAAAAAGTAAGGATCTTTTAAATTTTCTTTAGATGCGTCAATGATTACTACAGGATGATGGTGATCGCCGATATGCTGTACAGATTGTGTATGCCTACGGTTGTATTCGTAAGGATTGTAAGGAAGATCCCTTACGATAATGCTTTCTGGTTTTCCGGTAATTGAATTTTCTTTATTGATGAGTGCCCTGGTTTCATATCTTAAAGCCAATGCTTTTGCAACTGGAGCTTCAAATTCAGGGTCCTCAGTTAAAGATACCCTAATGGTATCGCCTAATCCATCTTCAAGTAATGTTCCAATACCTACGGCCGATTTAATCCGACCATCTTCTCCATCGCCTGCCTCAGTTACCCCAAGGTGCAAAGGATAGTTCATACCTTCTTTTACCATGGTCTCTACCAATAAGCGGTATGCCTGAACCATGATCTGTGTATTACTGGCCTTCATTGAAATAACCAGATTATAATAATTCTGATCTTCGCACATACGGATAAACTCCATTGCCGATTCCACCATACCCCTTGGAGTATCGCCGTAATGGCTCATGATACGATCTGACAACGACCCATGGTTGGTACCAATGCGCATTGCAGTTCCGTATTCTTTACAGATCTTTACCAGTGGTGTAAATTTCTTATAAATACGTTCCAGTTCGGCCTGATAGGCTTGCTGTGTATATTCAATATTTTCGAAACGTTTCTTATCGGCATAATTACCGGGGTTTACCCTTACTTTTTCTACAATACGCGCAGCAGCTTCAGCAGCATTGGGCGTAAAGTGAATATCAGCAACCAATGGCACATTATAACCTCTAAATCTTAATTCTTTTTTAATATTAGCAAGGTTATCTGCCTCCTTCATGCTTGGAGCGGTAATACGAACGTATTCACAACCTGAGTTTACCATTCTAATGGTTTGCTCAACCGTACCTATAGTATCCATGGTGTCGGTGGTAGTCATAGATTGGATACGGATTGGATTTAACCCTCCCATTGGAATATCCCCGATACTAACCTCTCTGGTTAGAAACCTTGAATATTGGGTTAAACTGTTACAATACCCGCCTTTTAACTCTTTTTGTAACGCGCTCTGATCAAATACTTTTTCCATGACTTACTAATATGACACAAAGATAAAGATTATGTTTATAACTGTAATGTCAGATCAGCCGGTCTTTTATAACCAATGTATTGGCCATCAAATCGTGAAAACACTGTTGCTTTTTATTGAGAAAGCTATACAGGTAACCCAAAAAGAATGGGGCTACAGATAGGACTTTAGCTGCATTACGACCATAAGCATTATTTAAACTAATCCTGTTTCCTCCCAGATCTGTAACTTTAATATTAAGCAATCGCTTACCAAGTGTAGCTTGTTTATCGGATGCTTCGGCAATACTGCTATAGATAAATTTAGCAATAGAAATGAGTGGCAAACCCGCCACTGAAACTGCAATCCGCTGAGTTTTTTCTTCAACAAAGATGAAGCTAAATAACACAAGCAACACATAAGCCAGTGTTAAGAAAAAATAATCTATAACGGAAGCCAACAAACGCTGATCGAACGAGGCAAAATATTGAGGGGCTGTTTTTTGATAGGTAAAACCAAGAAGCTCACGCAGTTCCAACAACTCGTGAGCTTCTTTATAATCATCCATACCCGGTTTCCTAATGAATGTTCCAGGGAGGATATTTAGTGATTTTAATTGTTCTAATTGATATGGCCCTTCTGGCTTTCCGTTTATTACAACGGTATATTCAATTTCGTTCTTACTTTCCATTCTAAGAGTTAGCTTACCGTGATTTTAGCACGGCAAATCGATTAATAACGATTTACTTCAAAGCTACTCAATCCTCCATCTAAATTGATAAATATCTTTTTTGTTGATGATTTATAGTTTGGAGTTTCGTAAGTGCCATCCTCCAATTTAGTAAATCCTGTAAAATCTTTTGATGACAGCCCTGTTTTAGTTTTAATCCTGCATCCTGAATTTGTCGGAATCTTAATTTTAACGTCAGCAACGCCGGTTTTTACAGCAACATCTGTAATAGGTAGCAAATCGCCAAATTTAATGTCTAAGGCCGCAGCACCACCATCAAAGTTAAAAGAGCGTACTTTGTATTGTGAAAGATCAAAGTTCACTTCTCCTGCCCCCATGTTCATATGCATTTCCCAGATGGGGTTAATGTTTAACCTCATGTCAACATCATTTCCACCGTCACTCATATTCCATTTTGATTTGCCTTTCATTTTAAAGTTTACTGTAGTTATGCTATCAGTTTTTTCTGTTTGCAATGAAAAGGTTCCACCTCTTTTCTGCACATCTGCAGTAATTAAACTATCGGTAGGGCCTTTCAGATCGAAAGATGTACCTCCTCCAGAAATATTTAAAATAGTTTTAACAGAACCAGTATCCGTAAAAGGATGCGAAAAGCTCAAATGTTCAGAATTTGTATTGTCAAAATCAATATCTTCTTCAATATGTGAGTTCGACCATGATCTGCCTTCAGGTGCCTGTTGACCTTTATAAAACAAAACGCCCAAGGTAACAACAAGGATCGCGATGGATACCATTCCACCTATCTGTGACTTACTTCTGTTAAAAAGGATATTTACACCCGCAATAATTAAAAATATTGGCCAGAAACGCCAAACATTGCGCCAGTAAAAATCAATTATATGAAAGTTTTCTAAAAGGAGTACCCCACCTATAAAAAGCAGTACTATACCCCACATTATTCTATCCAGTTTCATCTTATATATCTTTTTTGGTGAATCTATCGTCTGTATTATCTTCTACACTTCCTTCGCCTGTACTTGGGTTAGCCGGTGCATCTGTAGATGTTGGATTTTGTTTTTTCCACTCTTCCCAGGCATCTTTTCTTTTAGATTTAAGAATAAAACTTACTCCAATTGCAACAAATACAAGGGGCCACAACTTACCAATGCTAAACCAGAAAGGTATAATGTTAAATTCGTTCATCAGAAAATACAAACCTATTACCAATAAAAACAACCCCCCTACGGTTCTGCCAGTATCACTTTTCTGATAGGGTTTAAACTCAGGTTGTTTGGCCTGTGTTGTAAAGCCCCCCTCATTTACCGTTGATGAAGTCCATCCCTGCGATGGAGATGGATTTGGTGTTTCGGGGCTTTGATGTGGTTGCGAGAACGCATTTGGCGAGTTAAAAGGGTTATTTTGAGGCCCTTGATAGAACTCATTAAATCTTGAAAATCTTTTTGCCGGATCGTTATTAACGGGCACCACAATCCACATAATGATATACACCAAAATCCCTGTTCCAACTAAAAAGATGGTTGAGAGTACGAACAATAATCTTATTATCGTCACATCCACCTCCATGTACTCTGCAATTCCAGATGACACACCTGCAATTACTTTCTCATGCTCATTTCTAAATAATCTCTTGTCCATAATATATTTCCTCCTATATTTTAAAACTGTATCGGCTTTATAGTTATCTCATCAACATTTACCCCACTGCTTAAGTTTAAAATGGTGTATATGGTGTTAGCAATATCTTCTGGTTGTACAAAACGATCAGCTGGGATTTCTGTTCCCTCCCATGACGATGTTAGTGTAGAACCTGGCAATACAGCTGTTACCTTAACGTTGTATTTTGATAATTCCTCCCTAAATACATTATTAAGACTGAGCAATGCCGTTTTAGTTACACTATAGCTACCAGCATTTTCTGCATTTTGTTTACTGGCAATTGAACATATATTAAAAATATGGCCTGATTGCTTTGTACGCATCATTTTACCAAAAAACTTTGACATGTAATAAGCTGCATTCAGGTTCAGATTTATTTGCTTTTCAAGCTGATCATCAGCCTCATCAACAATAGAACCCTGCAAAAACATACCTGCATTATTCACTAAAACATCAACTTCAGTCATTTCATTTTTTGCAGCATTGCAAAATGCATATACCTCTTCTTTAATGCTGCAATCGGCTTGGTAGGTAAATATCTTAACTCCAGTATATTTTAGCTCTTCGGTAAAACGCTCCAACTCGGTTTTACTTCTTGAACATACTGCTAAATTGTATCCATTACCAGCCAGTTTTATTGCAATGGCCTTTCCAATTCCTTTAGTAGCTCCAGTAATAATTGCATTCATTGTTTAAACATGTTATTTAGCACAATAATACAAAAAAGCACCGCATGGCAAAACATTAATAGCCAAAGATCAGTTAGAAAAAGGGATTACAACGATTTCAACTTTTTATTGTTTCTTTGTAATAATATTGCATAAATACTATAGCTAATTTTTCATTGAATGAATTTCACCAATTTTGGCAGGTACCTACTTTTATTGAAAGCGGTATTTAGAAAGCCCGAAAAGTTTAAAATATACTTGAAGGCCATCTTTAAACAAATGGATTTTGTAGGTGTAGGCTCTCTTGGGCTTATTGCTATCATTTCTACTTTTATAGGAGCGGTAATGACACTACAAATTGCTTTCCAGCTAGTTAGCGACTTCATTCCTAAAACCATTATTGGCTCTGTAAATAGGGACTCCAGTATTCTTGAGCTTAGTCCTACCATTACTGCAATTGTTCTGGCCGGTAAAATCGGATCTGCTATTTCATCTGAAATTGGGACAATGCGCGTTAGTGAGCAGATTGATGCATTAGAGATCATGGGCATTAACTCTCCCGGTTATCTGATACTTCCTAAAATTATTGCAGGTATTACCATGGTTCCTCTATTGGTAATTATGTCTATGTTTTTAAGCATTACCGGCGGATACATTGGCGGAACTTTATCTGGAGCGGTTTCTCCTGCCGAATACATCCAGGGTATCACTACCGATTTCAATCCATACACTATTACCGTTGCACTTGTAAAGGCTTTTGTATTTGGTTTTATCATAACATCTGTTCCTGCGTACGAAGGTTTTTATGTGAAAGGTGGCGCCCTTGAAGTTGCCCAGGCAAGTACCAGAGCTGTGGTTGTTAGCTGTATAACTATATTGGCATGTGATTACATTGTAACCCAGTTATTATTATGATTGAGATTAAGGACATACACAAATCGTTTGGCAGCAACAAAGTACTACAGGGAATTTCCGGTAAGTTTGAAGCTGGTGTAACTAACCTGATCATTGGAGGCTCGGGCTCCGGTAAAACTACTTTACTTAAATGTATGATCGGCTTGCATCATCCTGAACAAGGAAGTGTGGAATACGATGGGCGTGAGTTTACTTCGATGAATTTCGAAGAAAAGATAGAGATTAGAAAGGAAATAGGGATGCTATTCCAGGGATCGGCATTATTTGATTCGATGACTGTTGAAGAGAACATTATGTTTCCCTTAAATATGTTTACAGATCAGGACCGAAAAGAAAAGCTGGAACGCGTAAATTTTTGTCTGGAGCGGGTAAATCTTGAAGGAAAAAATAAACTTTTCCCCGCTGAACTTTCTGGTGGTATGAAAAAACGTGTGGGTATTGCCCGCGCTATTGCCATGAACCCGAAGTATTTGTTTGTGGATGAGCCCAACTCAGGCCTTGATCCAAAAACTTCGATTGTAATTGATGAATTGATTAAAGAACTTACTGAAGAATACAATACAACAACCATAGTAGTTACCCATGACATGAACTCTGTTATGGGTATTGGGGACTATATTCTTTTCTTGCACGAGGGCAAGAAATTCTGGGAAGGATCTAACAAAGAGATTGCCCATACTGACATTCAAGAACTAAATGATTTCGTTTTTGCAAGCCGATTTATGAAGGCTGCAAAAGGAAAGTTTTAATATATTATTATGATAAGCCTGCTAACACCCACGCATTGGAAAGATTATGAGCTGATTGATTGTGGTGATTTTGAAAAATTAGAACGTTTTGGCAATCTGGTATTATCCAGACCTGAGCCGCAAGCCGTATGGAAAAAAACCTTGTCCGAACAAGAATGGAAAAAACAAATTAACATCCGATTTAAAGGTCGTTCTGCAACTTCTGGAGAATGGATTAAGAGTGCCGCACACTTACCGGACCGATGGAATGTTGAGTACAAAAACGATGATGTAAGCATTAATCTTCGCTTAGGATTAACCTCATTTAAGCATGTGGGTGTATTTCCTGAACAAGCAGTGAATTGGGATTACATCTCTTCGTCAATAAAGAAATTTAAAACCCGAAGCCCTAAAGTATTAAACTTATTTGCATATACAGGAGCCGCTTCTTTAATTGCTAAGGCTGCCGGAGCAGACACAACCCATGTGGACTCCATTAAACAAGTAGTAAATTGGGCAAACGAAAACCAAGAGCTTTCTAAACTTAAAGATGTACGCTGGGTGGTTGAAGATGCCTTAAAGTTTGTAAAAAGAGAACTTAAACGCGGTAAAAAATATAATGGGATAATACTAGATCCTCCGGCCTTTGGTCATGGCCCGAATGGCGAAAAATGGAAACTGGAAGACCATATTCAGGAAATGATGCAGGATGTTGTACAATTGCTTGATGAAGAAGAACATTTCCTGATCTTAAATACTTACTCATTAGGTTTTTCTTCCGTTATCGTAGAGAATCTAATTAAAACTTCATTTCCTCAGGTTAAAAATCTTGAAACTGGAGAATTGTATTTGCAGGCAACCTCGGGCATTAAATTGCCTTTGGGAGTATTCGGCAAGTTCAATACTTTTAAATAAACAATATAAATAAGGCGCTGGGACCTAAACCAGCGCCTTCAAACACACTTAAACCCAGTAACACCTTACTGCTTAAGTTTCTTTCGCTGTTACGCAATTACAGCTAATTCATTTGCTATCACTCTCCAATTCTCATTTTCTGGAATACCAGGTTTACGTTTTCCAAAAAACTGAACAATGATGTTTCCATCTTTATCAAATACCTCTATGCTGGTTACAATACCGTCATCTGTTGGCTTTTTAACCAGCCATATATTTGCAATGCCATCTTCTCTAAGGTGCATGTTAAATTCTGTATCCAAAACATTAAACCACGGACCCGTTTGAAGAAGCTTCTTTACAAGACCTGTATGAATCTGAATGCAACCAGGGTTTGAGGTAAAGACCATTATTTCAAGGTCTGTTTCTGAGGCTTTGGTTAAAATTGCTTTTAAAGAATCGGTTGTAATTTGTACGGCATGGCCTTCTGGTGCCAAACGCAAACCCTGTGTACGACTTAGTCCATAACCTCTTAGTAAACCATGAAAATCGTGCGTATCCTTTAATGCCAACCATTCCTTTTTAAATGCTTCTACATCAACTTCCAGATCTGGCTTTTCTTCTACAACTGTTTTCTCTGTAACTATTTCTAGTTCAGCAGTCTGATCTTCTGCAGTATATTTTTTAACCAATGCACTATAGGCATCCGTCTCACTCTTGTCTGTTAAATAGATCTTATGTATAGCCTCACCATCTTTACCAAAAAACTGCAGACTTTTACGGTCATTCTCATTAACCGCAAATGCCGATTTCCATGCACTCATAAACAATCTCAAATCGATATCAGGATTTACAGCCAATCCCATCATGCCTTTAAAAGAAACTTTTTTATAGATTCCTTTCCGTTCATGAACACAAAAGTCGTTACGCGTCAAAGCCATTACATACCCTAAACTTTCAACATCTTTTAAGATTTCCTGGAACTGATCCTGCAAACGGATAGCCGTTGAATTTACAGTTGTTGCAATTAACTCCGCTTCGCTGGCACCAAGTTGCTTTGCTGCATCTCTGATACGGACTTTTGGGTTTTCTATTTTAAATGCTTCCCATTGGCTTTTTAAATCTAAAATCTTTTCCATTTTATCCTATTTTATTAATTCGTTCTATTTTTAATTCACTTTGTAATTATCTCTTTTAGCTAACACTTGTTGCTGGTATAACAAGCGGACAATTGTAATCTTCGCAGGCCATAAGCTTTACTTTGATACTAAAAGTCTCGTGAATATTGTCGCAATTGATCACTTCTACGGGCATCCCTTCTGCAACCTTTTTTCCATTTTTCAGCATCAATATTCTATCTGCAAAGCGCGATGCATAATTGATATCATGCAATATGCAGATGACACAATATCCTTTGTCGGCCAGTTTACGCGCCAGTACCATAATCTGTTGTTGAAACTGAATATCCAAACCGTTTGTGGGCTCATCTAATAATAGGCAAGCATTTGGGTTATCATAAACCTGAGCAATAACCCTGGCCAACTGGACTCTTTGCTGCTCTCCACCTGAAAGCGTGTTATAATCGCGGCCCGACAAATGACTTATTCCTGTATCCTGCATCACTCTTCTTACTACTCCAAAATCATTAGAAGCAGGTTTCTGATCAAAATGAGGATAGCGTCCCATCATCACCAGTTCATCAACAACAAAAGAAACAGAAAGGGTATTGTGCTGGGAAAGCACAGCTCTTGCCTTTGCGAGATCTTCGAGCCTATAATTCATCAACTCTTTTCCTTTAATAAAAACTTTACCTGCTGATGGTCTTATTTCTCTGCAAAGCAATTTCATCAAAGTACTTTTACCAGCTCCATTAGCACCCAAAACAGCAAGCATTTCGCCTGAATGAGCTTCAAAACTCAAACCATCAACCAGCTTTCTATTTCCTACTTTATATGTCAGTTCTTCTACTCGGATCATCTACAGGTTGTTTTTATTTTTCTCAGAAATAATAATATATATAAACACAGGCACACCAATCATTGCAGTTAATATCCCTATAGGAAGTTCTGCAGGTGCAACTATAGTCCTTGCAATCAGATCCGCCCCAGTTAATAAAGCGCCACCCAATAATGCAGAGCCTGGAATTACAATTCTATGATCTGCAGTAAATGTCATCCTTATTATATGCGGAATAATTAGCCCTATAAATCCGATAATTCCTGCCATGGCTACAGAAGCACCTACGGCCATAGTGGCAAGGATAATGATCATCCGTTTAACTACTTTAACATTTATACCCATATGCAATGCCTGAGATTCTCCAAGTACCAATGCATTTAAAGATTTGGCAAAGAACGGAAGTATGATAATAGGGATTAAAACAAATGGTAGCAATGCACTTACTGTTTGCCAGCTGGCACCCCCTAAACTTCCAAGGTTCCAAAAAGTAATGTTTCTCAATTGTGCATCGGTTGCAAGGTAAGTCATTAATCCAATAAATGAATTTGCCAATGCATTTATTGCTAATCCTGCAAGTAATAAAGTTGTAATAACGGTTTTACCGTTCTTCATCGCAATGCGATAAACCATCATTGTTGTAACACCGGCACCAATAAATGCTGCAATCGATAAAGCGTAAAAATTTAACGTACCTGTAAGATTCTTAAAAATATTGATTTCGAGCACAATCATAATTACAGCAAATAATGTAGCACCAGACGATATTCCTATTAAACCAGGCTCGGCAAGCGGATTACGAAACAGGCCCTGAATAACAGCACCCGAAACACCCAATGCAGCTCCAATAAGACTACCTAATAATACTCTTGGCAAACGAAGGTTAAAAAAAACAGAAGCCTGTTGCGAAGTAAAACCCTGATGGTCGGACAGCCTTGTATGGTAACTTATGATAGATAACAGTTCCGAGAAACTGATATCTACAGCACCAATGCAAGAAGAAAAAACCATTATTACAATCAGAATTACCGAAAGCAACACAACAATATATCCTGTTTTTTTGATCACCCTTGTGTTCTATTTTACCGCTTCGTTAATTTTACCAGACAACTCAGATATTGCCTTACCCAAGCGCAAGCCGAAACCTGTTAACAAGGTTCCGTCCATTGTGATAAACTTCTTGTTTTTGCCCGCATTTGTTTGCGAGATTCCTTGAACAGTTTGCAAACCTTGTGTACCGCCCAAACTTTGCAAACCATCATCAAACAACAAAATCACATCCGGATTGGCTTTAACAAGTGCTTCGGAGGTTAAGGGTTTGTACTCAGAAAATCCTGTAACTGCATTTTGTGCTCCGGCTAGTTCAATTACTTTATCAACCTGTGTACCTAAACCACCAACCATCATTGTTCCGGTGCCACGGGCATAAATAAATAAAACTTTAGCTTTTTTATGGGTTATTTGTTTTTGAGCGGATGCTACTTCGGCATCGAATACTTTAATTAAGGAATCTGCTGTGGCTTGCTTCAATAAACTATCACCAACTGAACGAATTAAATTTATAGTTCCATCTACAGAAAACTCTTGTTTAAACAAAAGCAGTTTAATACCAGCAGTTTTAAACTGCGCCGCAAGTTGTGGAGATACTTCTTTATCCATTGCAACAACTATATTAGGTTGAAGCGACAAGACACCTTCAACATTAATCTTACTATTATGACCAACCTTAGGTCTGCTTTTCAGGCTTTCTGGATAACTGCTTGTTATATCCGTTCCTACTATATTTTTCTCCAGGCCCAATCCGGCAACTATTTCACTTATAGTCCCATTCAAAGAAACGATTTTCACACTATCCGGCAATTGGTTGCCTGTGTTATTTTCGGTAGTGTTTCTACATGCACTAAACATGGCTACAGCTACTGCAAGCATTATTATTTTTTTCATAATCAATGTTTAAAAAGAGGAGCTTTCGGGGGGCCGAAAGCATCCTTATCTAACCAAACTAAACCAAACTTTTATCCTTTTTTAACTAGCTTATATTCAACCACTGGCTTACCACGAACCCCGCCATCACTCGCATGAAAACTATTAAATTTCAATTTGTATATGTTACCGGCACCATCTTTAATAAGATAAAATGAATCGGTTTTTACACCTATAGCAGTACCGGTAGTATTTCTCCACTTATCCCCAATTACATCTCTGTTTGAACTAAATGTTGAAGCGCTAAGGTTTGACTCAGAAAAATTCGCATAACTTACTACCGAAGTTTTAATTTGAGCTACCTGAACACCATTAAGACTATTCGTGAACACTATATCAGAAAAACCATAAGGAAAAATACCATCCTCATTTGTTCCATAATACATGGTCCAGGTCCAAACTAAATCCCAGTTGGTTTTTACAGGCTCAACATTTACTGTTTTCCCATCACTAAGAGAGAAAAAGCTATAATTAGAATTTGCATCTTTAACAATATCAACAGATTTAAAAGTAGTCTCCTTAAGCTTAGCATATTGTAAAGTATATCCGTTTGCCTTACGCAAAACCCTTACTTTATAAACAGTCTCTGCACTTATTACCGCGGTGTGGCTACCACCAACCGGACTAACCAGATATACTTTGTTTTCTGAATCGGTTGCCGAAATGGTTTCAATTGCTGTCTTATTCAAAATACTAACCTCTCTTGGATCATCAAACTTCTTAAATTCCATTTCTCCCTTAGCTCCTGTTTCACCTAAAGCTATTGTTAAGTCTGAAAGATTAAAGTCTGCTTCAGTTACTGCATTTAAGTCTGTCTTATTTATTTTTTTCGCCGATGCACCGGATGTCCCATTCAAAATTACTTTAAAATCATTACCAGAATAGAACCCTAATGTCCAGCTATTACGAAGCACTGCTACTTGCTGAGCTCCACTTAAATCTACATAAACGCTATTCGCAGCACTACTGCCTGCTTCAGCTCCGGCTATTCCATTTAGGGTAAGCGTTGTTCCCTCAGACACTGGAACCTCGACTATAGGGTCATCATCTTTACTGCAAGAAGCAAAACTTATAGTAAAACATAATAGGGCAATGAGTTTTGTAATTTTATTCATGATTTTATACTTGTTATAATTAATAATCTAATTCCTATCCCAATTAAAACTTAACCCTAATACATATGAGCGCCCATAATTTAAGGGTACAGGTCCACCTGTTGAATGTGCCGCACCAGTTGCAACTGATGTACTGCTAATGGTAGTTACGCCAAACAAATTTTTAACCCCGGCATTCAGATTAAGCGATTTAAGTATCTTTTTATTGATCATCAGATCTGCATTACTATAAGAACCGGTTCTTTCAAGTGAAACCTGCTCCGTTCCATTGTTATTATTTAACTGATAAAAAGGTCGTCTTCCTGAAAACTTATAGGCCAGATTTATAGTTGTCCCTATTTTAGAAAAGGCATAAGTAATATTGCTGTTAACTTCGGGTGTCCATGCAAATTCATCAGACTCACCAGGTTTTGGAGCATCGGCCACAAACCGATTGTTAATGCCGATATAAGAAAGCCCTAGCGAAATCTGCAAACCATTAATTATCAGGGTATTTTCAAAAGTTCCGCCGGTCGTTTTATATCGGGAAATGTTTATAAGGGTAGTAATTGTAGGGTCACTGGCAGACAGTCCAAAATCTATTCTGTTTCTAAAAGTGTTATAAAAACCACTTATAGCTGAACGGAAGTCTGTATTTTCATTATCGGATTTTGTAAAAGTAAGCGATCCGGTGAAACTATGAGATTGTTCTGCTTTAAGATTTTTATTTCCTAAAATAGAGTGGCTGGCATCAAAAAAATCATAATATAATTCGCGTAACGCAGGCGAGCGGAAACCATTAGCATAGCCAAAACGCAAATCAAAATCTTTGTTTAACCTGAATTTTGTATTAAGAGAAGGAATTATAGGGGGCGCATCATAAACCGAGTTCTTAATAAAGCGGGCACCTGGCCTTATAGTTATGGCATTTGTAACTTTCCATTCAGATGATATAAAAAAAGCGTAATCATTAATGGAAGGATTTCCTTTAATTCTTGCTCCACTTGAACCATCTAGATTAATCTCTACACCTGGTTGAAAAGACAACTGATCTGATAACCTATATTGCGCAGTTGCACGAATAGATGTTGATTGGAATTTAGATATATCCTGTTCACCCACACCGCCAGAAAGCTCTTCTTTCCCCGTAGAATAATCATGCAAAACGCTTTGGGTAGCACGCTTTAGATTTGAATAGGCCAGTATTCCACTAAGCTGTAATTTATCTGTTAATTTATAATCACCCTGTAATTGCTGGGTATATCTATTCGTGATATATTTCTGATTAACCGATTTAAAAATGTTTGGGTTATAGCCACCTTTGCTCAAAATAGTTTCATCAGCATAATCTATTCGGTACCATACATTAAATTTATCACCATTGTAGCCCAGACGGCCATTCCCCAACCATTGTTCTTTTGGTTTCCACCTGTTTATATCAGCGGCAATCTCTGCCGAAGTCGCTAAAGGAGGGGCACTTTTAAAACCATTAAAATCATTATGTGTTACCCCGGCAAGAATGCTCCAGCCTTTGCTTTGCCAGCTGGCCCCAACATTTTGTAAGTGAGCACCTTTTTTGCTGAATGGCGAATATTCATCTCCCACAGTTTCCTCCTGCACCCTCGCATTGAGGCTTATTGTTTCTTTAATAGCTCTTTTTGTAATGATATTGATTACACCGGCCAGCGCATCAGTTCCATAAGAAACTGAAAGTGGGCCTTCTACTATTTCTATCCTATCAATAGAATTGATGTCTATTTGGTTTAAGCTTTCTCTGGTGTCTGTCCGGTCTATCATTGGTACACCATCTAATAAGATTTTAACATTTCTGCCCGACATTCCCATTAACATTACATCACTGGTTCCAAGGGTCATATCGTTAGAAAACCTGAAACCTAACTCAGTATTTAATACTTGTTGAATATTGGTAGCTGCACGCAGGCGGATACGTTCTGAATTTATAATACGCGTTCTGTACACAGAATTCCTTAACGACTGAGGTTGATATTCACCCGTAACCACAACTTCCTTTAACCCATTAACGGCTGTGTCAGCTTTCAACTCTTTACCTGCACTTTTATCCTGTGCCTGTATTGTCGAGCCAACTAAAATCATCACCATTAATAGTAAACCAATTCTCATTAAACGATCTATTTAGAATAATTTTAAATAACATCGCAAGTATAAGAACTTATTTAGATTAATTACAAATAATAAATAGAAATATTTTAATTAACCCTGATAACCAGCTTTTTTATTAATCAGGAGAGTGGTATACTTGTAAAGTTTTACATTACCATAAAAAACAAGTATAAAAAATGAAATTACCTCATCTAGCAGGGATGCTTTTAGTCGGAATGGCTTCAGTTGGTGTATTTACAAGCTGCACCTCGGACGTTAAAAAGGCCAATGGCCAAACAAAAAACGCTCCTGGCGATTCGACAGCAACCGAAACGAAAGAAGATTTGCGGGGACCGATTGACACTGCAAAGTATGATGCAATTATGGCAAAATTAGCCAATGGTGATACAACTGGTAAATGGCCGGTAAAAAAACAACCCTACCCACTTGCAGGCGCTATATTACCATTTAAACGTATTGTTGTTTATTATGGAAACTTACATTCTAAAAAAATGGGAGCTCTTGGCGAATATGCTCCAAAAGAAATGTGGAAAAGGTTAGATGCCGAAGTGAAACATTGGGAGAAAGTTGACCCTAGCACTCCGGTACAGCAAGGATTACATTACATTGCTGCAGTAGCAAGTGGTACACCTGGCAAAGATGGTAAATACATTAACCGTATGGCCAACTCACAGATTGACTCTGTATTAAGCATTGCTAAAATGCGCCCTAATACTATAGTTTTTTTAGATTTACAGGTTGCTCTTAGTAACATTAAAGCTGAATTGCCTCATATAGAAAAATACCTTCAGTTACCTTTTGTACATTTAGGTATAGACCCTGAATTTTCTATGAAAGATGGTTCACTTCCAGGCAAGAAAATCGGAACTTATGATGCTGCCGATATCAACTATGTTTCTCAGTATCTAACTAACATGGTAAAAAAATACAATCTGCCTCCAAAAGTATTTGTAGTTCACCGCTTTACCAAAAAGATGGTTACCAACTCCCAAAACATAAAACTTCACCCAGAAGTTCAAATTGTAATGCACATGGATGGTTGGGGCGAGCCAGAACTTAAAAAAGGTACATACCGCCACTTCATATTCTCTGAGCCTGTTCAGTTTACCGGCTTCAAATTGTTCTATAAAAATGATTTGAAAAAAGAGCCTAAGCGCTTAATGACTCCAGAGGAATTAATGAAATTAAAACCTGTTCCTGTTTACATTCAATATCAGTAAAACAGCATAAAGATTTAACTAAAAGAGGACATTTAATGTCCTCTTTTTTTGTTTTAGACTAGTAAGAAAACGACACTTTACTTTCCGGATTTTCAAGTTTCGTACTTTTACGTTTTCCTTTTACGGTTGCATGAATCATATTGATTTGTGAATCGCGTTGCTCAAAGAGTATGTTGTTTTGAATATCCAGTTTCTCTATGCTTTCTACTTTTTCACTTTCAAAGTAACACCATGCTGCATCTTCTTCAATCTGATAACCAAGATATTCTAAAGTAAGTAATTTGGTATTGGCCTTAATTTCCAGATGACTTTTAATGTAATCGGAAATCAGCATATCCACTTGCTTACGATCCTTAGGTTTCAAAATGTTTATGGTAGTTTTATACTGTTTATCAAGGGCATTTTCAAAATCATCAAAAAATATACGAACACTTACCTGAACAGTCTTTGTTTTTTGGCTATGATTTATCTCAGTTACGCTAACGTAAAACGGATGAAATATATTTAACCAAAAAAATAAAATAAGTTGTAACATTTTGTATAGATAAGTATTAAATAGAATATTTCTTGCTATTCTGTATTCAAAATTACAACTTTAAACTATAATGCAAGATTTCAATCTTTATTTTGATCTTGGCTGGCACCACATTTTAGATTGGAAAGGCTACGATCATATACTTTTCTTACTTGCTCTTTGTGGTATATATACCATCTCCGACTGGAAAAGAGTTTTAATTCTGGTTACCGCATTTACCGTTGGCCATAGCATTACTTTAGCCCTAAGTGTATTAAATGTGGTGCACGTAAATACAGCACTAATAGAATTTTTAATTCCGGTTACAATTATGGTAACCTCATTGTCTAATATCTTTAATAAAAAGCCCAAGCCAAAAGCAATACAACTAAAATACACATTGGCACTTGCTTTTGGATTAATACATGGTATGGGCTTCTCTAATTACTTAAAAAGTCTGCTTGGTAAAAGCACCAGTATTGTAATAGAATTACTTGCATTTAACCTGGGCCTGGAATTTGGGCAACTACTGATCGTTTTTGGTGTGCTTATACTTTCCTTTATCCTTATAATGATTGTAAAAATTAAGAAATGGGACTGGACTTTCTTCCTCTCATCGGCTATATTTGGGATATCATTTGTAATGGCTGCCGAACGGCTCCCTGCAATCCTTAATTAACAAAATGAAAAAACTGTTACTGTTAGCCGCCTCATTGATTTTTAATGTTGGTATATACGCACAATCATTAAACAATCCGGGTTCCAACCATGGTAATAAATTCGAACAGCTTGGAACTATGATTACCGATCCAAATTATTATCGTTCTGCATCCGGCGCACCTGGACCTGCCTATTGGCAACAAAGGGCAGATTACGAGATCAATGCTGAACTGGATGAGAAAAACCTTAGATTGAATGGAGCTGAAACGATTACTTATTATAACAATTCGCCTGATCCTTTAAGTTATTTATGGGTACAGCTTGATGAGAATCAAAACAAAGCCACAAGCGATAATAAGCTTACCCAAACCAGCAAAATAAAAGAGAAAATGACATTAGATGACTTCTCCGATATTATTGGGCGGAATGATGATTTGGGTGTTAAGATCATTAAAATTACTGATGAGAAAGGCAGCCCTCTTCCTTATGTAATTAATAATACTATGCTACGGATTGATCTGCCGGTAGTACTTAAACCTAAGGAAAAGTATAAGTTAAAAATAAGTTGGAATTACAACATCTCTGACCGTAAGATTGTTCACGGAAGAGGTGGTTATGAATATTTCCCTCAGGACGACAATTATCTGTTTACCATTACACAATGGTTTCCACGCATGGCTGTGTACTCTGATTTCCAGGGATGGCAGAATAAACAATTTGAAGGCAGAGGAGAGTTTGCTCTGGTTTTTGGGAATTACAAGGTAAATATGACTGTTCCTGCTGACCATGTGGTTGGCGCAACAGGTGAATGCCAGAATTATCCGCAAGTTTTAAGTGCAACAAATCTAAAGAGATGGAATGAAGCACAAACAGCAAAAGCCCCGTTGGAAATTATAAATCTTAATGAAGCTAAATCGGCCTCGGCAAAAAAGAGCACTGCAAAAAAGACCTGGACTTATGTAGCGCAAAATGTAAGGGATTTTGCCTGGGTATCTTCAAGAAGGCTGGTTTGGGATGCTATGGCTACCTACATTGATGGTAAAAAAACTATGGCCATGTCGTACTATGGCCCGGAGGCTTATCCAATATACAGTAGGTATTCGACCAAAGTTGTGGCTCATACTTTAAAATCGTATTCTAAACATACCATTCCTTATCCCTATCCGGTGGCAATATCCGTTGAGGCCTCAAATGCAATGGAATATCCTATGATTTGCTTTAATCATGGCCGTGCAGAAAAAGATGGGTCCTATACCGAATCGCTTAAATATGGCGTAATCAGTGTGATTATGCATGAGGTTGGCCATAATTTCTTTCCAATGATTGTAAACTCTGATGAAAGGCAATGGACCTGGATGGATGAGGGTTTAAATACTTTTTGCCAGTTTATGGCAGAGCAGGAATGGGACAATAATTATCCTTCGCAAAGAGGTCCGGCTCACAAGATTGTAGATTACATGAAAATGCCGAAGGATCAGCTAGAGCCTATAATGACTAATTCAGAGAATATTGTAAATTTTGGGCCTAATGCCTACGCAAAACCGGCTACAGCACTGAATATTCTAAGAGAAACTATAATGGGCAGGCAGCTTTTTGATTATGCTTTTAAAGCGTATGCAAAACGATGGGCATTTAAACATCCTACCCCTGCCGATTTGTTCAGAACAATGGAAGATGCTTCGGCAGTAGATCTCGACTGGTTCTGGAGAGGTTGGTTCTTTGGTACTGATCCTGTTGATATTTCATTGAACGATGTACGCTATTATCGCATGAATAGCATGAAACAAGCAGTTGAAAATACTGAAAGCAAGAAAGCATATGACAAAGACAATAAGTATCTGAGCAGGGAACGCAATAAAGATGAGGGCGTAAAATTTGCGATAGAGCAAGACACAAGCCTGCTGGATTTTTATAATAAATTTGATCGCTTTGAGGTAAGTAAAACTGCGGATGAGCAATTTCAAAACTACTATAATTCCTTAGGTGATGAAGAAAAGAAAATCTATGAAAGTAAAAAGAACTTTTATGAGCTTGAGTTTTCTAATCTGGGCGGTTTAGTAATGCCCCTGATTATAGAATGGACATTTAAAGACGGCAGTAAACAAACTGATAGAATTCCTGCCTATGTATGGAGAAAGAATGAAAATAAGGTAACCAAAGTTTTTGTTAAGGATAAAGAGGTCATTTCAGTACAATTAGATCCTAACAGAGAAACTGCTGATATAGATGAAAGTAATAATTCCTGGCCAAGAAAAAGCCAGCCTACCAGGTTTGAATTGTTTAAGGAACAGCAGATGCCTGCAACAAACCCGATGCAGCAATCTAAAAAACAGAATTAATTAAAAAGCCATCTCGCGATGGCTTTTTCAAAGATACTAAAACAAAAAACTATCTATTTAGACTTCTTTTTCAAGAGGTCTATTTCCTTTTTAAGCAGCTCAATTTCTGCTTGCTGCTCTTTAATTGCGGCTACAAGTACAGGAATCAGATTCTCTGATTGTACCTCACTATATCTGGCAACTTTTGAGTTGTTCTTGCCCTGATCATACATTTTTGTAGCCTCATAAACCATAGCCGGATATTCTGATTGGACACTGCTTGCCAGGAAGCCGTATTGTTCACCAGCTGGCAATTTAAGATGCTTATACTTTTGTACATCGTATTTAAATGTAACAGGTTGCAGGTTTTTTAAGTGTTCAGTAGAATTAGAAATTTTATCTACGTTAACTTTTAATTCTTGTTCTTCAATTTTTTGTGCATTTACTGACAATGCAGCTGCGCTAAATAAAATGCCTAATACAGCACCTTTTGATACTAAAGGATATCTCATAAAATAAAATTATTGTGTGAAATTTGAATTTTGATTGTAATGTATTTTACAATCAGATTTCTGGAGGGGGGTATGGTAGTGCAATAACTGATGTAACCGTACGCGATGCAAAGATATTATTAATCCTTTTTGAGGTTAATACATGTACCAGATCAACTGTTGGCTGATGAATAAAAACATCGTCTGTAAGTTCAAGGTTTTTCAGCTCTTTTTCTTCCTCTGAATTTTCAGAGTCCTGATCGGTATGGTGGATTGATACAGTTTGCTTATGATCGATTACCATAAATAACGAGACGTGCTTTACCAGCAAAAATGAAAGTAAAATAAGAATGCCCGTTAATCTTCTAAACATAAACTAAATAGTATCTATCCTTTAATCTCGATATGCAATGCGACAAATATATTTATCTGATTCAAAATCCAAGAATAATTAAACAGAATATGACAAAAATTTAATGATAAAAACCACGAAGATCAGGATGTTAGACTTAAAATAGGCCTAACTGTCCCTTATCGTCAATTTCTATATCATTAGGATTAGTGATCTCAAACTTAATTTCTTTTGCCGGGGCCTCTTTTTTCACCTCCTGGCCTTCATTAACCTCTGGCTTTGGTTTAGCCTCATCTTTAGCTGGGCCTTTTTCCTTTAGCTCTTTTTCTGGTGCTTTAGGTTTTCCCCAGGTCTTTTTGGGCTTTTCTTCAATTACTTCCTGAACAGGGGTTTCTTCAACTTCCTTTATTACTTCCTCCTTTGTAAAAGGGGCTACCTCCTGTTCTTCAATTCTGCTTTCTTCCGTTTCTATGAGGTCTTCTTCTCGCCCGTCAATTATTGCTTCTTCCGTTGTCTCAACAATAGTATCTTCATCGGATAGTACTTCATTCGAAGACGTGTCTGATGCAGTATTCTTGCTTTCTAAAACTAATTCGGGTTCTTCATTATTAGAAATGCTCAGGTTCTTTACCTCATGCTGGGTAAGCCTGTTTCCATTGGCTTTTATTCCCTTTACATCAATAAACTCTGCCAACAGAATTTCCAAAGTTTCAGGAATTTGTGTTTTGCCTTTAAGTACATCAACCGTTAATACCGCTTCAGGATTACTGGTCAGGTAAAGGAATTTTGAACCGTTCTCTTCACTAATCAGGCTACCCTTTTTCCCCACTGCAATTGATTCAAATACAAATCTCTTGATGAAGTAATTTTTAGCTTTCCCTTCGTATTGTACAACAGTAAATGGTTTTTCAGGATCAAACTTCTGAATTAGGATCAGATCAGCATCAAAGTGATTGCTCAATTCAAAAGTACTCAGTTCGTACCATCCTTCTTTATGGACCTGCAATATTTTATCGTCGCCATCAAATTCGCCAAGGTATTTACCTCGCCCATCAACATTAAGCCTTCTAAGTAAATCATCATACCAGATTTTAAGACCAGAAAGTGTTGATACTCCTTTTGTTTTTAAAAGAATCTTTTTGACGGGATATTTAGATACAATATTCCCTTGTGATCCCCGCCCTTTAATGGCTATTTCAGCAAAATCCAGATCAAACTGAAGCTTTTTAAGCTTGGTATGTGGCTTTAATTGTACAGTAACTATTTCTGCTTCGCCATTAAGGTTTGCCGTAAAATATAATACTTTAGAGCCCTTACTTCCCTTGGTTAGATCATACTCCTTATCACGGGTCACTCCTACTACTGCAAATCGCTTAATGTATGAAACCCCGCTTGCCCCATCTTTATAAATCATATTGTAAATGGTCCGCTCATCTCCTTTTTTAAAGACCTGAGCATGAAGAATTCCTTTACCAACAAAGGTTTTATCAGCTACTTTAGTGATAATGCATTTACCATCTTCTCTGAATACGATGATTTCATCAATATCAGAACAATCAGCTACAAATTCATCCTTACGTAAACCAGTACCAACAAAACCATCTTCACGGTTCAGATATAGTTTCACGTTTGCCAAAGCAACTTTAGATGCCTCTACCCTATCAAATAGGCGGATTTCCGTTTTACGTTCTTTACCCTTACCATACTTATCTCTAAGTTTCTGGAACCAGGCAATAGTGTAATCAGTTAAATGCCTAAGGTGATTTTTTACAACTTTGATCTCATCTGTCAAAGCTTTCATCAGATCATCCGCCTTTTTAACATCAAAGCGGGTAATACTACTCATCGGTTTATCAATAAGCTTTTTGAAGTCTTCTGGAAGTATCTCTCTGTACAGACTGGGTTTAAATGGCTCAAACAAAAGATTCAATACCTCAACAACTGTTTCAAAATTACCAGAATTCTCATAGTCAGCATTCTTATACATGCCCTCCTGAATAAATATCTTTAGTAATGAGCTAAAGAATATTCTTTCCTGCAATTCATGCAACTTAATTTCCAGCTCTTGCTTTAATAGATTCTTGGTATTTTGGCTATTCTCAATAAGAATGTCGTTGACACTCAAAAACTGAGGTTTATCATCCTTAATAACACAAGTATTTGGAGAAATTGAAACTTCGCATGAAGTAAAAGCATATAAAGCATCAATGGTTACATCAGGTGAGATACCAGGCGCAAGATGGATGACAATCTCCACATTTTGTGCCGTATTGTCTTCAATTTTTTTAATCTTGATCTTGCCCTTATCATTAGCAGACAATACACTATCTATTACAGAACCCGTTGTTGTACTGTATGGTATTTCAGTTATTACAAGTGTTTTCTTATCCTTTTCTGTGATTTTTGCTCTCACCCTGATTTTACCTCCACGCATACCTTCGTTATATGCAGAGAAATCGGCCATACCGCCGGTAAAGAAATCAGGAAGAATATTTGGTCTGTTTCCTTTTAATGATTCAATAGATGCATCAATAAGTTCCAGAAAATTATGCGGCATAACCTTCGTAGCCAAACCTACTGCAATACCCTCTGCTCCCTGAGCTAAAAGCAACGGAAATTTAACCGGCAATGTAATCGGTTCATTATTACGACCATCATAACTCAATTGCCAGGCTGTAGTATCAGGATTAAACACTACTTCGTTTGCGAATTTAGACAAACGTGCTTCAATGTAACGGGCTGCTGCAGCACTATCCCCGGTTACCGGATCACCCCAGTTTCCCTGGCAATCTATCAGCAATTCCTTTTGCCCTATTTGTACCATCGCATCACCAATAGAAGCATCACCGTGTGGGTGATATTTCATGGTATTCCCAATAACGTTAGCGGCTTTATTAAAGCGCCCGTCATCCATCTCTTTTAAAGAGTGCATAATGCGTCGCTGAACCGGCTTTAAACCATCATTGATGTGTGGAACCGCGCGATCAAGAATTACGTAAGATGCATAATCGAGGAACCAGTTTTCATAAAGCCCATTGATAGGGATTACAGTATGTTTACTTTCTTCGTTTATGTTGTTTTCTATTTCGTCGCTCATCAAAAAAGGATTGGATTTTGTAAATATAAGGGTTGGAATGAAATATTAAGAACAGAAGTTTTTAACAGTTCTTAGTTAATAACCTATCTTTTCAGCTTAATGGGCTAGGTTTTCATAATTTTTCAGCATTATTTAATGAATTGCTGTTTTATCTCTCCAATCGTTCTTCAACAAACACAAAAGGCAATAAGTTTTTAATCCCCTTTACTTTTATTATTTCACCTCCCATACAGTAAAAAAGCACTTCAATCTCCTGCTTTTGTTTCTGCTCAAATTCAGCCATTACCTGTAAACATGCACCACAAGAAGTAACAGGTTTTTGAATTACAAAGTTACTGCTTTTTGCAGTAATTGCCATGGCTTGAACAGCAGCTTCCGGATAGGTAGCCCCAACAGTAAACAGAGCAACACGCTCGGCACAAAGTCCCGAAGGGTAAGCCACATTTTCCTGGTTGCTGCCGGTAACAATTTGCTCATTGCTTAACTTTAATGCAGCACCTACCTTAAAATTTGAATATGGTGAATATGAAGATTTTAATGCCTCCTCGGCCTGTAAACATAACTCCTGATCTGACGCACTAAGCTCATTTAAGGACTTGAAAGTTTGATAACTAACAACAAATTTTTTCTGATCCATATTTAAACATACGTAATTTTATAACAATAGATTAACAACAATTTTATCCCTTGATTTAAACAATTTAATTATTTAGATTGTAGATATAAGTAAGAAGCCTAATTTTGACGCTGGTGGCATGGTTTTAGTACGGAAACCATAGTTTTAAAACCCTATTAAACGCATTTCAATTGAATATATATATTCGTAAAAGTCTTAAAATCATCCTTTGGGTAATCGCCAGTATCATTCTGTTAGTTGTCCTTATTGCACTTTCTCTAAATATTCCGGCAGTACAGAATTTTGTAAAGGACAAAGCGATAAACTACCTAAAAGACAAAACCAAAACGGAGGTCAGTCTGGAAAGCATAAAAATTGCACTTCCAAAGGATGTAGTACTTAATAAATTCTATATTGAAGATAGAAAGGGGGATACCCTTCTCTATGCGCAAAAGCTTGCTGTCGACATTAGCTTATTTAAACTCCTAAGCAACAAAGTAGAGATTAATAACATTTCACTTCAAAAAATAAGAGCTAATGTCTCTCGTGTAAACCCTGATACAGCATTCAATTTCTCTTTTCTTGTTGATGCATTTATGTCTGAACAGAAAAAACCGGAAGAAGAAGTTGCAAATGACACTACATCTACCCTCAAATTCTCTATCGATAAGGTGTCATTTAAAGACATAGGTATCGCTTATCGGGATGATGTTGCCGGTAATGATGTAAAATTAAACCTCGGTGAATTTGCGGCAGATATTAAAGATTTCGACTTGGATAATCAACATTATGTGATTAAATCTCTGGCCTTAAAAAACACTGGCTTAAAATACCTGCAGCAAAAACCGCTTACACAATTACAGGCTCATTTAGAGAACAGCTTAGATACAGCAAAAGCGGAATCAGGAAAACTGCCACTTGTAGAGATTCAGGATTTTGCTTTTAACAATATAAAAATCGGTTTCGACGATCGGATTTCTGGTATGAAAGCAGATGTCGATTTAAATAAACTGGCATTAACCCAGTTGTTTATTGACCTTACAAGCAGCAATTATAAAATTGAAGATGCTAAATTAAATGATACCAGGATAAACTTTAGTTCGGCAACAAATAAGGCCAATGTAAATGTTAATGACCTATCATTAAGCAAGCTTTTGGCTGATGTTAAAAATGGAAACTATAAGATAAATGATGCAAAACTGAATAAATCAAATATCCTGTTCGCATTAAAGCCAGCTAAACCAGTTAAAGATACGAAAGTGGATACTGCAGAGAAATCTTCACCCTTGTCTTTACTCGTTAACAATATAAGTTTAACTGAAAACAGTGTTCAGTTTGATAACCTTGCGGCTAAACCAAGCAAGGGAATGGATTTCAACCATTTAAAATTTACGGATCTTACCTTACTTGCCGATGCCCTTTCTTATAGTAGCACAGGTATAAAAATAAACGTAAGGGAAGGTTTTTTTAAGGAAAAAAGCGGTTTTCAATTATCTAAACTAAGAGGCGATGTTGTGTATTCCGATAAAGCAATTAAGGTGAATAATTTCTTATTGAAAACACCAAACACATCAATAGAAAATGTGACTGAATTAAACTACTCCTCACTGGATGACCTGACAAAACATCCGGAAAAAGTAAAACTCTCAATTGTAGTTAAAAACACTACTATTGGCTTAAAGGATGCAGTTTACTTTAGCGATGCAGTTCCAGAGAACTACAGAAATGAAAAGATAAAAATTAATGCCAATGTAAGTGGCTACATGAATAATCTTATCATTCCAAGGCTACAAATCACAGGGCTAAAAAGTACCAGCATCGATGTTAGCGGTAGAATAAAAGGGTTGCCTGACATGAACAAGGCCTATTTTGATATGAATATCAAAAGGTTTTCGATGACTAAAAAAGATCTTTTGGTAGTTATCCCCAAAAAAACCTTGCCAACCAATATTGAACTACCTAATGCGATTGTTGCAAATGGAAAATTTACAGGCTCAATGACCAATTTCAACACCGGTTTTAACATCAATACCGACATGGGTTCAGCTAAGTTATTAGCTAGTATGAAAGGTCCTAAAGGAAAAGAGAGTTACATTGCAAATGTAAACCTGAATAACTTTAATGTAGGCAGATTACTCAAACAGCAGGCTCAGTTAGGCAAAATTACCGCCAAAGCAAGTGTGAAAGGAACCGGGCTTGATCCCAAAACTGCTTCGGCACAATTTAAAGCACAGCTAATCAGTGCATACTACAATAAATACACCTATAAGGATCTATTTTTAACCGGCAATTTTAAGCAACAAAAATTGAATTTGAAAGGCAATATGGCCGATACCAATTTAAATTTTAATCTAACAACACTGGTAAATATTGCAGGTAAATATCCTGCTGTTAAAGCAGACTTGGATTTAAAGCAAGTTGATTTGCAGAAACTAAACTTTAGTCCAGGCGAATTTAAGTTAGCCGGTGCAATTAATGCCGATATAAAAACTGCCGATCCTGATTATTTAAACGGCGATATCTTTATAAATAGCTTGCAGGTGGTCAAAGACGGACAACGTTTTAATGTAGATACCATTATTGTACATTCTGAAGCAAGTGAAACACACAATATGCTTACACTTCGATCTGAGTTTATGCGAGCCAAAATAGATGGCAAGTATCAACTTACCAATATCGGAGGTGCTGTAATTAATCAGATCAACAAATACTATCAATTTGGCGAGGTTACTAAAATACCTGATCAACGGTTTAGATTTTACGTAAACTTCTACAATCCTAAAATACTTCAGAATTTCGTACCTGAGCTAACCACTTTTGCTCCCTCCAGAATGAATGGACTAATTGATACTCAAAAAGATAGTTTACTTATGAACGCTTCTTTCCCTCAGGTAGTTTATGAAGGTTATAGAATTGACAGCACCAGGCTCAATGTAAATAACACGGATCAGAAACTCAATTACAAACTGCAAATAAAAAGTTTCCAGAGCTCTGCAGCCAATTTGTTCAACAGTGAAATTAGCGGTGAGGCAATGAATAACAACCTTGGCCTGAATATCTATTTACGAGATAGTAAGCGGAAAGACAAGTACATTTTGGGTGGTATTTTTAAATCAATCAATAAAGACTATCAATTCAGCTTAGACCCTCAAAAACTTTTGCTTAACTATGAAAAGTGGGCTATAGCACCTCAAAATTACATTCAGTTTGGTCAGTCAGGTATTATAGCCAATCAGTTTAACCTGAGCAAGGGCAATCAGCTTTTAGGAATTAATAGTACCGATACAGTGGCCAACTCTCCTTTAAAAGTTGAGTTTAAGGATTTCAGAATAGAAACGCTTACTAAGTTTGCAGAAACAGACAGCTCATTGCTGGGGGGTACTATAAACGGCACCGTTGATGCAAAAGAACTCTTAGACACACCAAAATTTGAGGCAAACCTAACCATAGATAGGCTAAGATATTTAAAAGATGAGTTTGGAACTTTGCGTGTTTCTGTAAATAACAATACTGAAAATGCATATGAAACTAATATAGCTCTGTCAGGTGTGCACGAGTTACGAGCTAACGGATTTTACTATACTTCGCCACAAAGCGCACTTGACCTTACCTTAAATATTGATAAGATTGATCTAAAAGCGATACAGAGTGCTTCAATGGGTCAGATAAAGAATGGATCTGGCACCATATCTGGAGAATTATCAATTAAAGGTCCACTTGATGCACCTAAAGTTTTAGGCGACATCAAATTTAATCAGGCCGCATTTACGGCAACTTACGTGAATTCCTATTTTAGAATGCCTAATGAATCTATCAGTTTTACTGATAAAGGGATAAATTTTAACAGATTTACCATTATTGACTCTCTAAATCAAAAAGCGGTAATTACTGGCAGTATCCTTACAACCGACTATAAAGATTTCCGGTTTAACATGGATATGAGGACAAACAATTTTAGGCTAATAAACTCTACCGCTGCTGACAATGATATGATATACGGCACTGTTTATGTAACAAGTACTATTAAGGTTCGTGGCGATCTTAATCAACCTGACGTGGACATGAATGTTAAAGTTGAAGATAAAACCAAGTTCTTCTTTGCTATGCCTCCAGATGATCCTTCGGTAATTGATCAGGAAGGCATAGTGCAATTTACAGATTTCAGCGCACCTCCTTTTAATGGCAAAAAGGCATTAAACGTAAGCGACTCCGTAAGCAAATCTCCTATAAAAGGACTTAATTTGAGTGCCACTATTAATATTGATCCGGATGCTGAATTGAATGTAGTAGTAGATCCTTCTAATGGTGATGCATTAAAAGTTAGAGGAGAAGCTTCTTTAACAGCAACTATGGATCCGAGTGGAAAAACCAGTTTAACAGGAAGGTATCAGGTGTCTGATGGTAGTTACAACCTTACTGTAGGACCTGTAAAGAAAGATTTTAAGTTGCAACAAGGCAGCAGTATTGTTTGGACCGGTGATCCTACATCAGCAAATGTAAATTTAACGGCATTATATGAAGTAAATACTGCTCCAATCGATTTGTTGGGCGACCCAACAATATACGAAGCAAAAACCAAACTCCCTTTCCAGGTGTACTTGATGATGACAGGTGAATTGTTAAAACCGAACATTAAATTCAAATTGGATTTACCAGAGAATGAACGGGGTGCAATTAATGGAACGGTGTATGCTAAATTGCAAAACGTGAATACAAACGAAAGTGAGCTGAACAAGCAGGTATTTGCACTATTAGCACTCAACAGGTTTATTGCAGACAATCCATTCCAAAGTCTGGCTGGCGGAACTAGTGTTTCCTCCATTGCTCGCTCAAGCGTGAGTAAACTACTAACAGAGCAACTAAATAACCTTGCATCTGATTTGATAAAGGGTGTAGACATAAACTTTGGTTTAAATTCATCCGAAGATTATTCAGCCTCAGGCAGCAAGTCTCAAAAAACAGACCTGGAAATTGGTTTATCTAAAAAACTGTTAAACGATCGCTTAATTGTTACCGTGGGTAGTTCTTTTGGATTGGAAGGACCTCAGCAGCAAGGTCAAAGCTCAACCAATATCGCAGGAAATGTTAATGTCGAATACCTGCTTTCAGCCGATGGAAGATACAGATTAAGGGCTTACAGGCGCAATCAGAATGAAGGCGTAATTGAAGGACAGATCATTGAAACAGGGCTGGGTTTTGCTCTGGTGGTTGACTACAATAAATTCAGAGAGGTTTTCCAGAATTTCTCTAAAAAGAAAAGATTTAGAAATGAAGAGAGGCGCAGAAATGAAACTACAAATTAGATCCGGCTTATTTATCCTTCTGTGTTTGTTTTTTGGCGCCTGTAGCAGTACCAAAAACCTTAAACCAGGCGAGGTGTTATACACTGGTGCCGAGATAAACATCAACCCTGATTCCACAGAAAAAATTGATAATCAGAAAGAGGTTAAGGGCATTTTGCTTGCTAAAACACGACCTAATCCTAATAAATCAATTTTAGGAATAAAATTTAAACTTGCTATGTATAACCTGGCCGGAGAGCCAAAAAAACCAAAGGGGTTAAAACACTGGTTGCGTACAAAGGTGGGTGAACCTCCTGTGTTATTAAGCGAAGTCAAAATCCCTTATAACAACGCGGTGCTTAAAAGCTATTTGATTAGCCAGGGATATCTTCAATCTGATGTAAATGGAGATACTGTAGTTAATGGCAAAAAAGGCAAAGCACTTTACACTGTAGTAACTGGTGCGAGATACAAAATTAATAGCGTTGAATTCCCGAAAGACAGTACAAGTATTGCAAATATCATTAATCAGAATAAAGACAAAACGTTATTAAAAGTAGGTAACAACTATGACCTTGAAACTTATAAAAATGAGCGAATAAGGATAGATAACGATTTAAAGGAACAAGGATATTTTTATTTTAGTCCTGATTATTTGTTAGTCCAGGTAGACAGTACGGTAGGGAAACATTTGGTAGACATCAGGATAAAAGTAAAAGATATAGCTCCTGATGCAGGCCTTAAACCCTTTACCATTGATAAAATCAATATCTACCCCAATTATTCTTTAAGAAGAGATAGTGCAATTAAAAATTCAACTCCCGAAGTATACAAAGATTTCAATATTTATGATCCAAGACATACTTACAAATCGGGGTTATTTGATCGTTTGGTTTTCTTTAAAAAAGACGAACTGTACAATAGAAGAGACCATAACCAATCATTAAATAGAATGGTTAACATAGGAGTTTTTCAGAATGTTAAAGCAGAGTTTCTACCTGTAGACAGTTTTAGGAACAATAAGCTAAACCTTAACATTTTCCTTACTCCGTTAAAGAAAAACTCTCTTTCATTCTCGCTTACCGGCACAAGCAAATCCAACAACTTTGTTGGATCAGAAGCTAAGCTAACACAAACTACCCGCAACCTTTTTAGAGGCGGAGAGCAATTGGATGTAAGTGTGAGCGGAGGTTTTGAAACTCAGGTTAGCGGACAGGCTAAAGGGCTAAATTCTTATTCGTTTACCACTGAAGCGAAACTCACTTTTCCAAGATTTATACTTCCTTTCTTTGATTTCAATAGTACCAATGCATTTATCCCTAAAACAATTGCATCACTGTCATATCAATCACTAAACAGAGGATCTTTATATGCTCTGAACTCTTTTAAAGGAGAGTTTGGATATAACTGGAAAGAGAATTTATACAAAGAGCATAACTTTAATCCCATATCAATAAACTACGTAACCTCTAATGTAACAAACGACACAGTAAGGAGGGACAGCTTGTTCAGTGCAAATCCAGGCTTAGAAAAGAATCTGGAACGTCAGTTTATTATAGGAAGCAATTATAGCTTCACATTTACCAATCAGATGGAAGATTTCAGAAGAAACAATATCTATTTCAATGGAACCCTCGAAACCGGTGGAAATGTATGGGGCTTATTTGCCGGCAAAAACAATGAAGGTAAAAAAACGGTATTGGGCATCCCCATTAATCAATTTATACGCGTTGAAACAGATTTTAGAGATTATTATAAAATTACAAAGAACCTCACTTGGGCAAGTCGTTTAAATCTTGGGTATGGATATGGTTATGGGAACAATACATCCATTCCTTTTGTACGCCAATTCTTTGCAGGAGGTAGTAACGATATCAGAGCATTTGCTGCCAGGTCACTAGGCCCTGGATCTTATAGACAGCTTAACCAAACAATAAGCTATACCGACCAAAGTGGAGATATAAAAGCAATGATTAACACAGAATTTCGCTTTAAATTGTTCAGTATTCTGTATGGAGCATTATTTGCAGATGCAGGTAACGTTTGGTTAAGAAAAGAAGATCCATTGAGACCAGGATCAGGATTCAATTTTAAAGATGCCCTGGATGAAATTGCCGTCGGCACTGGTGCAGGTCTGCGGGTAGATGCATCGATCTTTGTAATCCGCTTAGACGTTGCCTTCCCTATCAGAAAACCTTATCTAGAACCTGGCAATCGTTGGGTAATTGATCAGGTTAATTTTGGAAGCAGCGCCTGGCGTAAAGAAAATTTAATCTATAACATAGGAATCGGGTATCCTTTTTAATATTGATTATGACATTTTTAAAAAAAGCTATTCATTTTGTTAAAGCAACAGCACATTTATTTATAGCCGCCGGAAAGGGCTTTATGGAAGACAGGGTTATGAAGCTAAGCGCTGCCCTTGCCTATTATACTATCTTTTCTCTTACCCCTCTTATCATTATTATCATTGCCGCAGCCAGTTTATTTTTAGGTGGAGATATCAAACATACAATTGAAACATATGATGATGGAACGGTTAAAGAATATAAAATGGATCCAAGAGAAGAACTCTTCTCTGAAATACAGGATTTGGTTGGCCCCGAAGCCACTACCCAACTCAAATTATTTGTAAAAAAATCAAACGTTTCAGGCAAAAGTACTTTAGGGCTAATTATAGGTATTGCTACACTTATTATTGGTGCTACAGCAATGTTTATAGAAATTCAGGATAGTATTAATTTAATCTGGAAGGTTAAAGCCGTTCCAAAAAAGGGATGGAAAAAGCTAATAACGAACAGGCTACTCTCCTTTTCACTCATCGCTTCTCTCGGATTTCTTTTACTTGTATCCCTTGTTATAAATAGTATTGTAGTTGGCATAGGTGACAAGCTGGTTGGGCTTACATCTAAAATTGGAGTCGAAAAGGTATCAGAGCTTTTTATGCTCATTGTTACCAATGCCCTAACGCTAGCTGTTGTAACCTGCATTTTTGCCATCATTTTTAAAGTATTGCCTGATGTTGATTTAAAATGGAAGCCGGCTATTGTAGGCGCCTTATTTACGGCACTGCTTTTTAGTTTAGGTAAATACGTAATCGGGATCTACATAGAAAAAGGTAATCCGGCATCTGCATTTGGCGCTGCAAGCTCTATAATTGTGATTCTGTTGTGGATCTATTACACCTCTATTATACTTTATTTTGGAGCAGAATTTACACAGGCCTATGCAGAAAGATACGATAAAGGTATAGCCCCAAGTAAATACGCGGTACATACTAAAATTGTTGTAGTAGAAAAAAAGGTAAGCGTCCTGCCCCTCAACACCCAGAAGACACAAAGATAGAATGATAAGTTTTAAATATACTTAAGCATCTGGTCCATTAACTCCTGCTCTAGAAACGGTTTTAATACCAGATCATTCATTCCTGCCTTCAAATAAGCTTCCCTGTTTTCCTGCATCACGTGAGCTGTTATTCCTAAAATTGGGATTCCGGACTTTGCAAAATCCCCATTATACCTGATCTCATGCGTAAGCTCTACCCCACCCATTACCGGCATTTGTATATCGGTAAGCACAATATCATAATCCATTTTTCTGTATAGTTCAAGAGCCTGCTTCCCATCATAAGCAGAATCATATTCCATATTCCACCTTTTCAATATGGTCTGAACCAATAAAATATTCATTTTATTATCATCTACCAGGAGAACCCTTTTTCCTTTAAGCTTTTCTACTGCCGATGAAGCACTTACAACAACTTGTTCCTCTGCAAACTCCGAAATAAGATAAGGTATTTCAAAGCTAAATACAGAGCCCTTACCTAGCACACTACTAACATTTATTTTACCACCCTGCAGCTCTACTATCTTTTTACAAATTGCCAGTCCCAGACCTGTACCCTGAAGCTGCGTTGCAGCTGAAGAATAGATCTGTGAGAATTCAAGAAATATTAAGTCAAGGTCTTCTTTTGCCATACCAATACCCGTATCCTCTACCTGTACTTTTAATACGGCCTGCTTTTTCCCTTCAACAACAAGCTGAATCCTAAGCATGACCTTCCCTTTTTTTGTAAACTTAATAGCGTTGGTTAAAAGGTTCATAATAACCTGCTTCAAGCGCAACCGGTCGCCAATTAAATAGATTTTTTTATCGATGGTTATTTTCTTCTCTAATCTTAACCCTTTATTTTCTGCCAGAACATTCATGCTATGAAACACTTCATCAATCTCCAGTTCCGGAGAAAAAGGTTCTGCTTCAATATTTATTTTGCCTACATCGTACTTAGAAAAATCGAGAATCTCATTAACCAGTTCGAGCAGCATTTCCGATGAGTTTCTGATAGCATTTACTTGCTCCCGCTGTTCCTCATTCAAATTACTTTTACCAAGCTGTTCAGAAAAGCCAACTACCGAATTTAACGGGGTTCTTATTTCATGGCTCATATTAGCAAGAAAACGACTTTTAGAGTGCGAATCCTGCGATGCCATACCGCTCATAATAATCAACTGACTCTCATTCTTGTAAAGCTTGTATAGGTTATACAAAATAATGGCTACTAAACACACCAACAATATTGCATCAATCACTTCCATACCACTTAATTTCTTAAGCTCTCCTTCAAGTTCTCCTCCCAGCGAAACTCTTCGTTTAGCAACATATTCAATATCATTTTGCTTAAACTCCTTTAATACGGTAATGATATCATTGATCAGCTTATTGTTCAATAATAAAATTGCCTTTTCGTTACTTTTAATTTGATTATTATTGGCATAAAGCTTCCTGTAATAGGATTCTACTTCATCTAACAATTTATTATTGAAATTTGTAACTTCCTCTGCAACGCCTTCGTTCCTCTTGGTTTTAACAATTGTAACTGCACTGTCCTTATTTCCTTTATTAGAAATTGCATCAGCAAGTCTGCCAAAGAACTTTTTACGTGGCTTAACGGCTTGTTTAATGGTATCAACAGTTGTTACTGTTTTAAACTTTTTCTTTATTGAACCCAGATCAATTTTTGCTTTAGCGCGTCTTTCTTCCAAGCCAAGTTTAGAAAAACCCGCAAATAAACTATCTGTTAACTGCCTGAGTCTTAAATAGCTCTCAGTCTTTAGTTTTTTCTGATTCACAAGTCCTTTTATATCCTCACTTTCAGGATTGTCCTCTACAAAACCATGCAGGTCGTTCAAAAGCAATGAGATCCGGCGGATGCCATCTGAGAATTGATTGAGGTAATACTTATCTGCAGTTACCGCGTACATTCGCGAGTTATTTTCTGCCTGATAAAGAATATAAATGCAGCTATCTACCTCTGAATAGCTTTTTTGAACCATGGTCAATTTCGTAATATCGCTCTTTAGTTCACTAATTTTGCTGTTCCTTAGGTATAACTGAAAAGCATAAACAAATAGTGCAAGTATCAAAAAAGCTACTACAAAGTAACGAAACGGATCTCTTCTCTTAGCGTTAAACGACATATCATCTTTTTATACTGCAATTAAAAACCGCAGAATTATCAAACAATTACATCAAGAGGGATCTGATTGGAATACAATAATAAATCAAAATTTTCACATAACCGATACTTTCATAAATCTTAAGCTACATCTAAAGTATTATCTTCAGTATTATCTTCAGTATTATCTGTAATAATTACTTCTTCAGTTTCTGATTCTTCTACTGCATCTTTTTCTACCCTAAGGTTTCTAATAATGTGTTGTTGCCTGTCTGGAGTATTTTTACCCATATAATATTCCAAAAGATTTTTAATCGTCTGATCTTTTAGAATCACAGGATCTAACCTGATATCCTTACCTATAAATAATCCGAATTCATCGGGCGAGATTTCACCTAAACCCTTAAATCGGGTAATTTCTGGTTTATTACCAAGTTTTTCTATTGCACGTTTTCTTTCATCATCACTATAGCAATAAATGGTTTCTTTCTTATTACGAACCCTAAACAACGGTGTTTGCAAGATATAAACATGACCTGCACGAACAAGATCAGGGAAAAATTGGAGGAAAAATGTCATCATTAACAGCCTGATGTGCATACCATCAACATCGGCATCAGTAGCAATTACAATATTGTTATAATGCAATCCTTCTAATCCATCTTCAATATTCAGCGCATGTTGCAACAGGTTGAACTCTTCGTTTTCATACACCACTTTTTTAGTAAGCTCATAACAATTTAAAGGCTTGCCTTTAAGACTAAAAACTGCCTGGCAATCTACATCTCTTGATTTAGTGATAGAACCTGAAGCCGAGTCACCCTCAGTAATAAACAACGTGGTTTCATATCTTTTATCATGATTACTATTAAAGTGAATTTTACAATCTCTTAGTTTTTTATTGTGTAGAGACGCTTTTTTAGCCCTGTCATTTGCTAACTTTTTAATACCTGCAATATCTTTACGCTCTCTTTCAGATTGCAATATTCTTTTCAGTAAGGCATCAGAAACATCCGGGTGCTTATGCAAATAATCATCAAGCTCTTTTTTAACAAAATCGTTAATAAACGTTCTTACCGAAGGACCTTCAGGGCCCATATTCTGCGATCCTAGCTTAGTTTTAGTCTGCGACTCAAAAACAGGTTCCTGTACCCTAACAGAAATAGCAGCTATAATAGATGCCCTGATATCCGAGGCATCGTATTCTTTTTTATAGAACTCTCTGATTGTTTTTACCACAGCTTCGCGAAATGCTGCCTGGTGTGTACCACCCTGAGTAGTATGCTGACCATTAACAAAAGAGTGATAATCCTCACCATATTGTTGTCCGTGGGTCATAGCAATTTCAATATCATTTCCTTTTAAGTGAATGATAGGATAACGCAACTCCTCTGCCTTATTAAACTTAGAAAGCAAGTCATACAAACCTCTTTCTGAGAAATATTTTTGATTATTAAAATTAACAGTAAGGCCAGTATTCAGGAACACATAGTTCCAAATCATACTCTCAACAAAGTCCGGGATGTAGTGATAATTTCTAAAAATTGTATCATCCGGATAAAAGGTAATTGCAGTACCATTTCGCTGAGTAGTTTCAATAACGTCATTTTCTATAACAATCTCGCCTTTAGAGAACTCTACTTTTTTCGTTTTCCCATCACGGTACGATTGAACCACAAAATTTGTAGAAAGAGCATTTACCGCCTTGGTACCTACACCATTTAGTCCAACGGATTTCTGAAAGGCATTACTGTCATATTTACCACCGGTATTTATTTTAGATACGCAATCTATTACTTTACCTAGCGGAATCCCCCTTCCATAATCTCTCACATTAACCTTATGTTCAGATACAGTAATTTCAATAGTTCTACCAGATCCCATTACAAACTCATCAATTGAGTTATCTACAATCTCTTTAAGTAAAACATAAATGCCATCATCTTGTGCAGATCCATCACCTAACTTACCAATATACATACCAGGGCGTAACCTAATGTGTTCTTTCCAGTCAAGGGAGCGTATACTATCTTCGTTATAATTTGGTTCAGCCATGGTATAATGAGTAATAATGCAAAAATACTATAATGCAGTAAATTTACTCGAATAAGCTGGGTAATCAACCACAAAGTTTCAACAAATGCACATTTTCATGTATATTCAAACAAATTAAATCCAGATTTATATGCGCCCTGTAAAACAGCTCTCTATGCTCGACTTATCAATGATCGTTGTAAGTCTGGTAATAGGGATGGGCATCTTCCGTACCCCTGTTAATGTGGCGGCAGGAGCACAAATACCAGAATTATTTTTTTTGGCCTGGATTATTGGCGGACTAATTGCCCTTTGTGGAGCTCTAACTTATGCCGAAATCGGGTCTCGTTTTCCGGTAACCGGAGGCTACTATAAAATATTCTCAGCATTTTACCATCCTTCCATTGCCTTTGCCATCAACTGTATTATAGTAGTTTCAAATGCAGCTTCCGTTGCTGGCGTTTCAATTATTGGAGCAGAGTACTTTGGCAAGGTCATTTTACCTCTCGAAATGCAAACAGAATTTTCAAGAATAGCTATTGCGGCCATTTCCATAAGTCTCTTCTATTTTATCAATTTACTTGGTTTAAAGGTTAGTTCTAAAACACAAAACATACTGTCGTTAATAAAAATTGGAATGGTGCTTACCTTAATCGGTGCTGTATTTGTGGGATCTGAAACAACCGATACCACTTCT